>JBBQRU010000020.1:0-48844 GCA_038214545.1 Cyanophyceae cyanobacterium
TACCTACATTTTTTGTCTTGTTACTATCACTAAGTATCTCAAAGCCCTATTTTATCGTCTTGACTAGCTAGTTTGTGTTGCTCGCATTTGCATCCTGTAAACTATCCACAGTAAAGCTTTGATAGTTTTCGGAGATGTCTAATTAAAGAAAGCGGCTTTGCTAAATGGTAGTTACTAGTTATTGGTCAGTAGTCAATTCCACTAATTTATGAATTTATGTCCCCAAGAAATGAAATTATTGGTATTGTCTACGGCATCCTGTTACTAATGGGAATGCATTTTTTAGCAGCCATAATTATTTGTGGCGTCGGTCTAATTGTATTTGCGATCACTCATTCGCCCTACATTTATCTTGGTATTTGGATTGGTGGTGCTGCTGGATTTTTTTTATTACAGCTACTATATGTAATTCCTCTGAGTCTCTGGCTAAGACGGCGACAGTACTTAGGAATGATGAAAGGGGTGATTATTGGGGCAGTAATCACAGCATTACTGAATGGAGGTTGTTTCTTACTGATTAAGCGTTGAGCTTCAAAGTTATTCTACTATTTCCGGCTGTGGCACATCTTTGACAGTCCGAATGGTGAAGGATACAGGTTTAGACACTGCGGGAGTTAATTCTGGTTGATTGGTAGGATTAACCGCAGGTGTGGGGGATGCATACGAGGATGAACCTACCAATTTGTCGTAGTTGGAAGCGATCGCTAAAAATGCTCCACCCAAAATATAGATGGGTAGAGGTAAATGAAACTGCTTGATCCAGTCAAACAGTTCGGCGATCGCGAATAGTACTAAAAAGCAAGCCATCCAGATTTTCATAATTCCACCTGATCACGCCTAAACATGATGATAGCGCTCTCTGCCAGAGTACGATCGCTTGATTGTCGCTCCGGCAAAACTATCGCTCGTCTCTTGGCGCGGCGGCGATCGTTGACCCAGCAATTTTGAGAAAAGTTTGCGAGCTACTGAAAATGGGAACACTTAAAGGAGAGCGATCGCAAGTATCCATGTCAAAACTATGATTCAGCTGCCAGGTTACAGTGTATTTGAACAAATCCATACTGGTACACGCACTTTAGTTTACCGAGGTATAAGGGAGGTTAACCAAACACCCGTTATCGTGAAAATACTTAGAAACAAGTATCCTACAATTCAAGAAATTACATCTCTCAAGCATGAGTACAAAATAACCAAGAACTTAGATCTAGCAGGAATTGTTACACCATACAGTTTGGAATCGTACCGTAATGGATTTGCGCTCGTCTTAGAAGATTTCGCTGGCATCTCACTTAAAGAAGCACTAAAAACAAACGATTTTAAATTAATTGATACTTTAAAGATAGGAATTGAACTTATTAAAATCATTAACCAAGTACATTTAAATAATATCATCCATAAAGATATTAATCCCCAAAATATAATTATTAACTTAGACAAAAGAATTGTGAAACTTACTGATTTTAGTATAGCTTCACAATTATCAAAAGAACAACAAAATATTAGCAATCCTGAGGCGATAGAAGGTACGCTTGCCTACATTTCTCCAGAGCAAACTGGTCGGATGAATCGTGCCTTAGATTATCGCAGCGATTTTTATTCATTAGGTGTTACTCTCTACGAAATGCTTGTGGGAGAGTTACCATTTCCGACAACTGACCCAATGGAATTAGTACATTCGCATATTGCGAGAATACCAGTATCACCTGGCAAAAAAAATCCAAATATTCCCAAAGCTGTTGCGGATATTGTGATGAAACTACTATCTAAAACCGCAGAAGATAGGTATCAAACTGCATTGGGAATTCAAGTAGATTTAGAGCAATGCTTGAGATTTTTAGAATTATCAAATAATGTGCCTAATTTTCATATAGGTCAACAAGATTTCTCTACAAAACTTCTAATACCTCAAAAGCTTTATGGTCGAGAAAAAGAAGTAACTATGTTGGTAAAGGCATTTGAGCGAGTAAGTCAAGGTGCAACCGAATTGATGCTAGTTGGTGGTTATTCAGGAATAGGCAAATCTTCATTGGTAAATGAAATTCATCAACCAATCGTTAAAAAAAACGGATATTTTATTGCGGGAAAGTTTGATCAATTTCAACGTGATGTTCCTTATGTATCTTTAATTCAAGCTTTTCGCGGACTGATGCAGCAATTTTTAACAGAAAGCTCTCTGAAAATTGAAAATTGGCGACAAAAACTTTTACAAGCTTTTGGAAATAATGGTCAGGTAATTATTGAAGTAATACCTGAAGTTAAACTGATTGTTGGTGAACAACTTCCAGTTCCTGTTTTAGGAGCAAGTGAATCTCAAAATCGATTTAATCGCACATTTAAAGAATTTGTGCGTGTTTTTGCAACTCAAGAGCATCCCCTAGTTATGTTTGTGGATGATTTGCAGTGGGCAGATTTAGCTTCTCTTAAACTGATTGACTTACTTGTAACTGATACATCTATTAAGTATTTGCTTGTCATTGGTGCTTACCGAGACAATGAAGTTAATTTAGCACATCCTCTGATGCTAACTATAGATGATATTCGTTCACGCAATGCAGTCATTAACACAATTATTCTCCAGAATTTAGAACTTATTCATGTTAATGAACTATTCAGCGAAACTCTTAATTGTTCTCCGGAAAAATCGCGATCGCTAGCAGAGCTATGTACATCTAAAACAGATGCTAATCCTTTTTTTCTTACCCAACTTATTAAGTCGCTAGAACAGGAAGAATTATTTAATTTTAATTTTGATACTTCTGAATGGGAATGGGATATTCAAAAAATACAGAAAGCAGCAATCACCGATAACGTTGTAGACTTAATGATTACGAAAATTAGTAATTTATTAACGCCTACGCAAGACATCCTGAAACTAGCAGCATGTATTGGAAACCGTTTTAATTTAACTGTAGTCGCCACAGTTAACAAAAAATCCCATTTTATAACTGCATCCCAATTATGGGAAGCGATTCAATTAGGTTTGATATTACCTTTAAGCGATGCTTACAAAACTCCTCGCGTTTTAGAAGAGTTTGATGAACTTGTTGAATATCGATTTTTACATGATCGAGTACAGCAAGCTGCCTATGCACTAATCCCTGAAGATAATAAAAAGATTGTTCATTTGGAAATAGGTAGGTTGTTGCTTGCTAGTAGTAATCAAGAAATTTTAGACTCTACAATTTTCGATATTATTAACCATCTAAACATAGGTCAAGAGCTAATTACTTCTAAGTCAGAAAAAATAAAATTAGCAGAACTTAATTTAATCGCTGCAAAAAAAGCTAAAGCTTCAACTGCTTATATAACATCGGTCAAACTTCTTGAGAAGGGAATAGCCTTGCTATCAAGTAATGATTGGAGTGACAATTATGAACTAACATTTAAATTCTACCTACTTTTGGCAGAATGTAAATATTTAACAAGTAATTTTCAGCAAGCAGAAGAACTTTTTAAGCTGATTTTAGGTCAGACTAATTCAATTTTTGACCAAGCCGATGTTTATCAGCTAAAAATGAATTGTCATATGACCCAAGGTAATTTTTCAAATGGAATCCAAGCTGGGTATGAAGCTTTAAAGTTATTCGATTTACACCTGAGTGAAAGCGAAGATGAATTAGAAATTTTTCTTCAACAAGAATTGGAACAAGTTAAAATAAACCTTAATCAAAGGAATATCGCTGATTTGTTTAATGCCGCAGAAATGACCGAGCGTTCTCAGCAAATTAGTATTAGTATTCTGATTGATTTATGGACTCTTGCTTACATTGCAGCCCGACCAAATTTATTAAATGTAACAAGTGTAAAAATTGTTAATCTATCGCTTGAATATGGCAATGCCAATACATCTTCCTTTGGTTATGTCACTTACGGAATGATTTTAGGTATGCAGGGAGATTATAAAAAAGCATACGAATTTGGAAAATTAGCACTTAAGCTAAATGAAAAATATAACCATTCTGGTCTTGTTGGCAAAATATATAATTTATTCTGCCATTCCCAAAATCCATATAAGAATCATTTAAACAGCAATATATCCTTGTATAAAAAATCATACGCTGCCTGTATGGAAAGCGGGGATTTACTCTATGGAGTTTGGGCGATATTTTTCTTGGTTTACGCCCAGTTTGTGATTGGTAATCAATTAGAGACAGTTGCTGAACAAATTAGCAAGTTTTTAATTTCTGCTCAACAGATTCAAGACCAAAATATGATATTGGCTTTTCAAATGCTGCAACGTACTATTTGGAGCCTTCAAGGCATTACAAAAAAAGAGAATGTTTTTCATGATGAATTGTTCAATGAAGAAAAAGCCTTAGAATTTTGGCAATCCAATAGTTTTGATAGCGGTGTTAACTGGCACTCTTATTTGAAAATGCAAATATTATATACTTGTAATGATTATGTTGCAGCTAGTAATATTGGCAAACAAGCAGAGAAAAAGCTGTTTTCTAATTTTGGCTTTTTCCCCATGACTGAACACAATTTTTACTATTCATTAAGTCTTACTGCTATTTACCCAACTGTATCCTCTTCAGAAAAAGACGAAATCAGAAAAACACTTAATAGTAATCAGGAAAAGATGAAACATTGGGCAGATAACTGTCCTGACAATTTTTTGCATAAATACTTATTAGTAGCAGCCGAAATCGCCGGAGTTTCAAATAATCACTTGAAAGCAATTAATTTGTATGACGAGGCAATTGAAGCGGCGCAAGCAAGCGAATATATTCAGAATTTAGCACTTGCTAACGAACTTGCAGCCAAGTTTTACCTGACGATGGGTAAAGTTAAACTAGCAAAACCTTATTTTGTAGATGCTTATTATCACTACACACGATGGGGAGCAAATAGTAAAATCCAAGATTTAGAAGCACGATATTCTGAGTTTATATCAATCACGTCTATCAATCAACCAAGCATATTGTCAACTACTAATAGCATAGCTACTAACGGTGGAAGCTGCGATTTTCTTGATTTAACAACAGTTATTAAAGCTTCCCAAACTCTTGCTAGCGAGATTGTTAAAGATAGATTGTTAGAAAAGTTAGTAAAAATAGTAATTGAAAATACGGGAGCAGACTATGGTCTCCTTATTGCAATAGAAGATGATCAACTATTTATCGAAGCCGTCGGCTTTGCCGAAAAAGATGAGGCTTCAGTTCAACGAGTTCCATTAAACCAAAGTTGTATCGAAGCCCCAATCGCAATTATCAATTACGTGCAAAGAACTCAGGAAAGTATTGTGTTGGCTAATGCAACTCAAGAGAAATTATACGCAGATGATGATTATATTAATAAAAATCAACCTAAATCTATTTTATGTACTTCTCTTTCTCATCAAGGAAAATTAGTTGGGATAATTTATTTAGAAAATAATTTAGCGGTAGGTGCATTCACAAGTCAACGGTTAGAGGTTTTAAAGCTTCTTTGCTCGCAGATAAGTATATCTTTGCAAAATGCCCGTCTTTACGAAAATTTAGAGAAAGCAACTTTTGATTTAAAACAAGCTAACGAGAAGCTAGAAACAAAGGTTGAAGAACGGACGCAAGAATTACAAGAAAAAAACACGTCATTAAAAGAACAAGCGGTTCAGCTAGAGCAAACATTACAAGAACTGAAATTTACTCAAAATCAATTAATTCAAAACGAGAAGATGTCAAGTTTAGGACAACTCGTTGCCGGAGTTGCCCACGAAATTAATAATCCTGTTAATTTTATTCATGCCAATCTTTCCTATATTGGTACTTATACTTTTGATTTACTTAAATTGCTATCTCTCTACCGAAACCATTTTCCAAATCCACCATTAGATATCCAAATTGAAGCTGAAGAAATAGATTTAGATTTTCTGAAAACTGATTTAATTAAAGTTATTCAATCAATGCAAATTGGCACAAAACGTATTCGTGATATAGTTCTTTCGCTCCGAAATTTCTCACGCCTGGATGAGGCGGAATTTAAACAAGTCGATCTTCATGAAGGTATCGATAGTACTCTCATGATTTTACAACATAATTTTCCAGCAAAATCTAACCTTGACGAAATACAAGTTATTAAAGAATATGGTAATTTACCATTAGTTACTTGTTATCCTGGACAATTAAATCAGGTATTTATGAATATTATTGCTAACGCAATTTATGCGTTAGAAGAGTATAGGGGTAGATCTAACTATAAACCGACGATTTCGATTCATACTCAACTTACTCCAGAAAATAATGTATTAATTTCCATCGCTGATAATGGTACTGGCATTCCTGAAGAAGTTCGTAATCAGATATTTGACCCGTTTTTTACCACTAAACCTGTGGGTAAAGGAACAGGTTTAGGATTGTCTATCAGCCATCAAATTATAGTGGAGAAGCATGGCGGTAAACTTTGGTACGATTCAACGCTAGGGAAAGGAACAACATTTGTCATTGAAATTCCTCATCATGGGGTGAAATGATCAATTGTACAGAAACTTACGCGCTTGGCTCAAACACCTGCGTTCGGAATAAGGATTTTCTACGTAATTCAACCTGATCGCGCTTAACCATGAGAATAGCGCTCTCTATCAATCGTAGACAGCAAGATCGCCATCTGTTAATCATTTTGGCATTATCTACTCTGATACGACCAGAGGATTTGCCAGAACATATTGTAGAAAATATCATGATGTATAATTTGTACCAAGACCAAGAGCACGCAGTCCTTGACGATAGGCAATTGAGGTCTGATCGGCGCGAATATGCGCCTCTGCAACTAAGTCAAGCGGTAAATCTTCAGGATATTGGGCTTCTACTACTTCCTTGTCTTCGGCAAAAACCTGGTAATTAAAATCATATACAGGTTCGAGAGGCATCTCCTTGTCGAAGTTGCGGCAAATTGGGACGAAAACCCGCGTCTTCCGGGCGGAAATTGGGGAAGCCGCATTGAGAATGCACAGGCGTCCATTGTCGGGAAAGTACACTGTTAGCCGCGCTGTAAAAGGAAAATGGACATCAAAAACTCGCAACCATTGGAAATCGGCGGGAGCAAGATCTTGTAAACCTTTGGGGAAATTACTCACTAAGCTTAGATATTCGACGTGAATCCCGTTAGGCACCTTTTCCACCTCGTAACGCGGCACAACAGGGTTATTTTTGTCACCAAAGGTTTCAGTATGTACCCAGGCAAAATGTGCCACATCGAGAAAACCCTCCATCTGTCTACCTGCTGCGGCATTCAAATCGACAGCCTCAGGTAAAATTTGCTGATAATCAGGATCGTCCCACTCATGAAAATCAGGCAGGTTATGTACACCTTCACCGAGGGTTGTCCAAATCAATCCGTAGGCTTCCTGCACAGGGTAAGTCTTAAGGCACAATTTCGGTGGGATGGCGATATCAGGATTTGCGGGCACCAACACACAGCGACCGTCGGCTGAGTAATGAAAGCCGTGATATTTACATACAAGTGCATCTCCATCAACCCGACCCATACTTAAAGGCACACCGCGATGCAGGCAAATATCGTTCGCCACCGACAGTCCCGCAGAAGTTCTCCAAATCACCAAACGCTGATCGAGCAGCTTAGTGGCAACTGGCTGATCTTTGACCTCGCGGCTGAAGGCGATTGGATACCAAAATGGCGTCAGCGCCTGCCAATCAGATTCAGTAAATGTGCATCCTCTGGGATAAATCGTTTGATGAGCCATATTGATAGGCAATAAAAATTTACTGTATTTATCTAGGTTGGGTAGAATTTTAAAATCCATCATTAGCATTGGTTGATTGCCGTTGCTCAACCCAATGGATATCCCTTAACCAGTCTTGGCAGGGGACTAGACTACAAATTCATAATAACAGTGGCGCTCAGAAGGGTTGCAGCTATTTTTGTTACCAAAGGTTAAAGTTGCAGTCATTTGTCTGCTTTCCAAGTGCCGCCATACACATATAACTGGTTATTTTGACTTACCGTATTCCAGCAGTTACGGCAAACAAAGACCCATTGACCAGAATCATCGTATTTCACTCGGTAGAGTACGGGTTCTGATTGATGACAAAGTGTACAGTCTTTTTGACGCGATCGCCCCATAATTTAACTTCCTCTCTTCTTGTTCAATTGACTACGATTAAGTTGTAATCAACTACCTCTACACCTATTTTAATCGAAAAATTACTGATGTTCAGAATAAAACAACCCAGTTTTTCATTTTAGCTAATGTATTAAATATATTTGTGATTTGCGAAAATATACTGTATAAGCAGATTTAAATTCATATAAAAATCAATCAATCTTTAAACTATTTACGGGCTTGATTTAAGATATTTTGTTAAAATTAAGATATCAAAATCATCAAGAATTAAGACATGACTAACAAGAATATTGAAGTTGTTTTTAGTTTCGATACAACTGGCAGTATGTACCCTTGTCTTACCCAAGTCCGTCGCAAAATTAAAAGTACTGTCACGCGGTTGATGGATGAAATTGCGATGATTAAAATTGGGATTGTCGCGCATGGCGACTATTATGATAAAAAATCAACTTATGTGACAAAAAAATTTGATTTATCAAATGATGTCGATGCCATTTGTGATTTTGTCCAAAATGTTGAGCCAACTGATGGTGGAGATGCACCAGAATGCTACGAGTTAGTATTACACGAAGTCCAGTCTTTTTCTTGGCGGCCAGAAGCAGCGAAATCAATGGTATTAATTGGTGATGATATTCCGCACCCGCCAGCACACAATCCGCACAAACTCAACTGGCGACAAGAAATCACTAAATTAGGTGAACTAGGGATTCCCGTTTACGGAGTCCAAGCACTCAATAGACCTTATGCAACTGCTTTTTATAAAGAGATTGCCGAAAAATCTGGCGGTTTTCATATCAACCTCGATCAATTCTCTTATATTACCGATTTGTTTTTAGCTGTCTGTTACCAGCAATCTTCACCCGAACAACTACAAGCTTACGAACAAGAAGTGCTGAACCAAGGTCGGATGAGTCGGGGATTAAATCAGATATTTAATACCATGATGCATCGCGAAAGCACAACCTATTATGAATCAGCAGATTTACGGGCTGTTTCTCCAGGTCGCTTTCAAGTTTTAGATATAGACAAAGATATCTCGATTAAAGCATTTGTTTTGGAAAATGGCTTAACTTTCAAAACGGGAAGAGGTTTTTACGAATTTACAAAAACAGAAACTATCCAGGGCAATAAACAAATTATCCTCATGGATAGAAGTACAGGTGATTTGTTTGAAGGTAGTGCTGCACGAGAAATGTTAGGTCTACCGATGGATGCCACAGCACGCCTCAAACCCAGTAACCTAGAAAAATATTTTGTTTTCGTGCAAAGTACCTCATCTACCCGTAAATTGGTAGGCGGAACGCGTTTTTTATATGAAGTGGAAGATTGGGATCGGTAATGATACAGATAAAGTCAGAAGTTAACCAGCGAGTTGATGAACTCCGACAATTGTTGCAGCAAGCAAGTTATGCTTATTACGCCCTTGATAATCCCATCATGGAGGACGCTGTATACGATCGCCTGTATCGAGAGTTGCAACAGCTAGAAACCGAATATCCGGAATTGCTGACCTCAGATAGTCTGACTCAGCGCGTAGGTGAAAAGCCTGCAACACAATTTACCTCGGTACGGCACAACGTCCCTCTCTACAGTTTGGAAAATGCGTTTAATATTAATGAGTTAAAAGCATGGCAAGATCGTTGGCGGCGACATGCACCGGATACAGGTGCAGTTGAATATGTCTGCGAATTGAAAATAGATGGTTCCGCCCTAGCTTTAACTTACGAAAATGGCGTCTTAGTAAGGGGCGCAACTAGAGGTGATGGCGTCACGGGTGAAGAGATTACCCAAAATGTCCGGACAATTCGGGCAATTCCCTTGCGCTTGAATGTTGAAGGTTTGCAGAGGGTGGAAGTGCGCGGTGAGGCTTTTTTACCCCTAGACGTGTTTAAACAAATCAATCAGGAAAGATCCCAAGCTGGTGAACAATTATTTGCCAATCCGCGCAACGCGGCTGCAGGTACCCTCAGACAATTAGACCCGCGCATCGTTGACCGACGGCGATTAGATTTCTTTGCTTACACGTTGCACATTCCCGGTCAAGATGATGCGAGTATTGCAAATACCCAATGGGAAGCGCTGGAATTGTTGCAGAAAATGGGTTTCCGAGTAAATCCTAACAAAAAATTGTGTCCATCCATCCAAGAAGTCGCGGATTACTACGAGCATTGGGACACGGAAAGACTGAATCTACCCTACATGACTGATGGGGTAGTGGTGAAGCTGAATTCTTTTAAATTACAAGAACAACTCGGATTTACCCAAAAGTTTCCCCGTTGGGCGGTAGCGCTAAAATATGCTGCAGAAGAAGCACCAACTCGCGTGGAAAATATTTCCGTGAATGTCGGACGGACAGGGGCGTTGACACCTTTGGCGGAGATGCGTCCAGTTCAACTAGCTGGGACAACAGTTTCTCGCGCTACTTTACATAATAGCGATCGCGTAGCTCAATTAGATATCCGCATTGGCGACACGGCAATTGTCCGCAAAGCTGGCGAAATCATCCCTGAAGTTGTGCGTGTCCTCAAAGAATTGCGTCCGCCTGACACCAAGCCTTTTGTGATGCCTACCCATTGCCCAGTTTGTGCTAGTGCAGTGGTGCGAGAAATTGGGGAAGCGGTGACGAGGTGCGTTAATACTTCTTGTCCAGCGATTCTGCGTGGGGCGGTAGAACATTGGGTGAGTCGCGATGCCTTGGATATTAAAGGTATGGGAGAAAAGTTAGTGCAACAACTCGTTGATAAAGGTGTGGTGCATTCAGTTGCCGATCTTTATGAGTTGACAATTGAGAGTTTTTGTGCATTAGAAAGAATGGGGAAAAAGTCGGCTGAGAAATTAGTCGAGGCGATCGCCCAATCCAAAAAACAACCCTGGTCGCGGGTATTATATGGTTTAGGTATCCGCCATGTCGGCAGTGTGAATGCTCAGTTATTAACGGAAAGATTTACCACCGTTGAACAACTAGCAGCGGCGACACAATTAGAAATTGAAACTGTGTATGGGATTGGGGCGGAGATTTCCGAATCTGTAAGTCAATGGTTCCGCATTAGCGCTAATCAAACTTTGATTTCGCGTTTGCAAGCGACTGGGTTGCAATTTGCGGCTGTGGTTGACAAGGAATTAGTAAGCGATCGCAATTCATCTTTAGCAGGTAAAATCTTTGTGGTGACAGGGACTTTACCAACATTAAAGCGAGATGAGGCAAAAGCTTTGATTCAGCAATGTGGCGGGAAAGTCACAGATTCAGTCAGTGTGAAAACTGATTACTTAGTTGTGGGCGAGGATGCAGGTTCTAAGTTGCAGAAGGCTGAATCTTTGGGAATTACTCAATTGAGTGAAGCTCAGTTATTGGAAATGGTTCCGCATTAAAAAGTAAATTATATAATATGCTTAACCGGAAAAAGTTAACGATTCAAGCTAACTTATCTCCGGTGGCATTTTATATTTATTTACTACTAGAAGCTACAGCAATCTCGCAGAATAAACTGTTTTTTTAGTGGGCTAGAGTCCTCGACGCCAAAATTCCCACCAACACAAGGAGACCTAAAGCTCTGCGAAAATAATTTACGCCTTGAAATAATTCCTCCCAAGCCCAAGTAAACAAAGAGCCAAAAGCCACCAAATCTAACCCTGTACTGATTTCTCCCGTGGTAAAAACTAGTTTGAGTAAACTCGCTACACCCCAGACAATAATTGGTAGATTTGGCGGTTGTGCCAAAACAATCTGACCACTACTATCGCGGAAGGTTTTATCGAATAATGTGTTTTCCATTTTTTAGTTTAAGTGATTACATTCTTAATAACAGCAGCTACTCCAGTTTTTTGTGCCAATTACCATCCTCACCTTTTTCATAGTCGCGCTTTACTGCTGCCCACGCCACTCGAAAAGCGGTTTCTTCTTCACCATACTCTTCTGTAGCATGATTGAATGCAGCCCTAAATATCTCAGCCGCATGTGTCGGCAAATGTTTTTGACTGAAGGAAAGTAAATCGGCTATTTGCTGATATGGCATAGGTTTGGTCTTTCAGAACACTCACTTGCTTTGCTTGCAGTTATTCCCTCATCTTGGATGTTTCATGCCTACCTAAACATCAATCTTAAGGAGGAAAAAAAAATCCCCAAAATTTCAAGAGAGCTTAAAGTATTTAACTCCATTTGTTGAGTCGTCAAGCAGGCAAAGTGTTTGTGGTTCGTGAAACCGAAGTCAATTAGTTAGTTCAACTTTCTTCAGTCTGTAAAGTTGGAAGATGATGAGCGATTTGTTTGCTACCTGGAACCACCATAATTAAGCGTGTACTAATACTCAAGTATCTACCTTGAGTCAGAGAGAATCTATCCTCAGTTACTTTACAATCACGTTAACGAGGAGGCTTTTACAATGCGTGCTGTTTTGATCGAGCAATTTGGCGATCCCTCTGCGCTACAGATTCGCGATGTACCACAACCGCGCCCGAATCCGGGAGAAGTTTTAGTCGAAATTCACGCCGCGTCGATTAATCCCAGCGATGTGAAAAACTTTCAAGGCGCGATGAAACAAACTACACTACCGCGCATTCCTGGGCGTGATTTTGCAGGTGTGGTGATCGAAGGTGATCCATCACTAATGGGTATGGAAGTTTGGGCGCGATCGCCACGCAAGATCTCGACCAAGCATCTCTTGCTTACGAACAAGTCGTGAATCACACCAAAAGTAAAGTGGTTTTGATTCCTCATAACCAATGATTTTTCGATGATAATTTTTTTAACAAGGAACTATAATGTCAGATCATACTCCCAGTTCTTCAGTTACTGTAAGCAGACAGGATATTGCCAACGCTTCTTACACAGTCGGCTGGTTCGGCTTTTGGGTACAGTTAGTACTGACTGTTGTTAGCATGATTATTCTGTTATTTGCAACATTAGCTCCTAACTTTAATCTCAACACACTTAAATCTGGCATTGGTTTATTTGCCGCTATTGGTGGAGTGTTGGCATTAGGAGTGAGTATTTATTGGATGTTTCGCTATACCCGCCTAGCAAAACAACTTCAAGCTGTCCATATGGGTACTCACCCGACCAAAGGAGAGTTTATTCAAGTATTGGATCTGGGAGTGATGGTTAACTTGATTGGGATGCTGTTTACTCTCTTATCATCTCAAACAGTTGCCGGAGCACTATTAATCAAAGTTTTGTCCATCCCCCAGGGAACAGCAATTTATCAATCCAACCAACTGATCGAGCCGCTAGATATTTTCGTAGTTCAAGCGAATATTTGTATGATTGCTGCTCAATTTGTTGGGGTTGTTGTTTCTTTCTGGCTGCTTAAACGATCTCACCAGTAGTTAAGAGTGTAATTAATCAACATAGGAAAATTATCATATGAATTCAATTCGTCCTACAGGTGCAGCAGGTGTGTTTCCAGATCATGCTTGTGCAGAAGCAGCCCTACAGCAGCTTAAACAGAATGGCTTTCCAATGGATCGAGTTTCGCTGATTACGCAATATAAAGATCAAGACGATGCGAGAGAAGATTCTCCCGCAGAATTTAACCGTCATGAAACGATCAAGCATCTCGAACACGGCGCACTTGAGGGTGGTGAAATTGGTGGGCTGGTGGGTTTGCTCATCGGTGCGGCAAGTCTGTTTATACCCGGTATTGGCTCAGTTGTGATGCTGGGCGCAACGCCAGCTTTAATTGGGATGTTAGCTGGTGGTTTCTATGGTTCTGTTTCGGGTGGTTTACTCGGTGCCACAGTCAACAGCAATATTCCACCTGAACATGCAAAACTCTACGCTGAAAGGTTAAAACAAGGACAAAATCTTGTGGTGATTGAAGGAACTGATGCAGAAATTCAGCAAGCAGAATCGGTCTTGAAACAAAAACAAATTCAAGACTGGGTCGTCTATCACACAATCTGAAATTGAATAGAAGGGATTTTTTTAAACAGGCTGGACTTGCATTGCTAGGTGGATGGATTATTGGCGTTGCCTTTGGCTGGTTGAAGCTTCCTGCTCCTGTTCCTCCACTCATGGGGTTAATTGGTGCCGCAGGAGTATTACTAGGAGGTTTTTGTTACAGTCTCTACCTTGTGTATTTTAGGTTGGCTAAACAGCGATCGCTTTGCTGACTTTACGGTACGCAGCATTTGACTGAGCTAAGCTGTTGTGCCTACAATTTGCATATAATAGAGGAGAGTACAACTTCGGAACAGGGTGCTATGCCTGCTAAAGACTTTCTAAATTTAGAACAGAAACAGCGTCTACAACAGTTCTTGAAACAGAGTGATCGCTGTGAAATAAGAGAGCGGGTTTTGATACTATTATTGATGAATGATGGTAGGACACAAGAAGAAATAGCCTCATTAATTGGTTGCTCTCATCGGACAGTAGCACATTGGTGTGTGCATGGAGACCCAGATACGATAGAAAGTTTGGAAGATGGAAGAAGAAAAAGAGAATATAGAAAAGTCAACCAAGCTTACATAGATAAGCTAATAGAAACAGTAGATAAAGAACCTTCGGAGTTTGGCTATGAATTTGGCAGGTGGACAGCAGAAAGATTGTCAACATATTTGGAGAAAGAAACAGGAATAAAAATAAGTGGTTCTCAAGTGAGGAAAATATTAAAAAGAAAAAAGTATGCCTACCTCTGGGCAAAATATAGTTTAGAGGACAAGCAAAATCTAGAGAAAAGAAAAGAATTTAAAGAAAGATTTGAAAACCATTTATTAATAGCAAAAAATAATCCAAAGCTTTATCAGATATGGTTTTGGGATGAAAGTGGTTTTAGCTTAAGAGTCATAAGAAGGAAAACTTGGAGTAAAAAAGGAAAAAGAAAAAAAGTTAGTGGTAAACGTATCAAAGGTCGAGTAAATATAATGGGAGGTTTAAGACTTTCTGATAAAAAGCGGGTATGTTATTTTATTGCTCAAGGAAATTCAGAAACCTTTTACGAGCAGCTCAAACAATTACATGAATTTGTATTACAAGAATGGTTGGATTTGGGAAATAATGAAAAAGACTTTCGTGAACATGGACCAAAAATCATTATAATTTTAGATAATGCAAGTTACCACAAACGTAAAGATATCTGTAAAGAAATCGAAAAGAACTTGCACTCGCATTATTCTTGAATATCTTTCTGCTTATAGTCCCGATTTTAACTTAATTGAATTAGTCTGGCATTCATGTAAAGAATATATAGCGCATCGACTATTTCAATCAGTATGTGAATTAAAATCTACGCTAAATAAGCTCTTAAATGATGGAGAGCTTATTATTAAGTGGGGAAGAAAAATCAAAAATAAGGGAGATGCTATTTGTGCAAATTAAACGCGTAACAGCTTAGATTATTTTTTGCCATAAATTTTATTTGTGTATTTTTACTGATATTGTCAATAGAATTATGTTTTTATAATCACTCTGCACATGTAGGCGCTAATCATTACATTTCCGGTCGTAGCGCCTGCCCGGCAGCGCTGCGTGGGTGCAGAAAAACACACCGTCCAAGTCAATCGCCATGACTTTTCGCCAGTCTTCAACCGAGATTTCGAGGAACGGACCCATATGTCCCAAACCGGCATTGTTGACCAGCACGTCTATCCTGCCAAAGCGCTCCAGGGTAGCAGCTACGAGCCCCTCTGCTGCAGACTGCTCGGAAATATCGGCAGCATGGATCAAGGTACGATCTGGGTCTAGCTCCCGCGCCACGTCCTCCAGTTTCGCTGTCGTGCGCCCCACCAGCACCACGGCTGCACCGTCGCGCGAGAAGCGACCCGCTGTAGCTTCGCCAATGCCTGATCCGGCACCCGTTATAATCACCACCTTACCTGCAAACTTTGTCACAGTTAAACCTCCCGTCCCAATTACTAAAGTACTTGTTTAATTACTAAATCCTTGCCTGTAAACTTTGTCACAGAGACACCTCGCCCAGATTGACCAGCTTTAAAGTCTGCCGCCGTCAACTGCGAGCGTACTACCCGTGATATAAGAAGCATCATCAGAGACCAAAAATGCGACAGCTGCTGCAATTTCTTCTGGCTGAGCTAGACGTTGCAGGGATGCTGCGCTTTTGAGCAAAGCATCGGGTGACACGTTCTGTAGTGCTGGGGGTGTGTAGCGTTTCGCATTCTCGGACGCCATATCTGTTGCTGTGCCACCCGGTGCGATCGCATTAATTGTAATCCCGCGCTCTCCCAATTCAGGAGCTAAGTTAAGCACCATCGCCGAAACCGCCGCTTTGCTGGCAGCATAAAGCGTATGATAAAAGACTGCAATTCGAGCACTGACTGAGGAAGTCAGCACGATCCGCCCACCAGAAGGAAGGTAACGAGCGGCAGCCTGCGTAGCAAACAGTTGACCTGCAACATTGACTGAGAACACACGCTCGAAATCTTGCGGGGTAATCTCCTCCAGCTTTCCGAAATGTTCAATCCCTGCATTACTGACCAGAATATCTAGTTGACCGTACTTTTCAAGGGCTTTTGTCACCAACTGCTGAATTTGGTCAATCTGACTCATATCTGCTTGTATCGCCGTGGCTTCGCCACCCACTTGCTTAATTTGATTGACAACTTCTTCAGCCTTTTCAGGGCTACTACTGTAATTGACGACCACTTTAGCGCCTTCTTGCGCCAATTTTAGCGCAATTTCTTTGCCAATTCCACGGCTCGATCCAGTGACAACGGCAACTTTTCCTTCTAATTTTTTCATTTGCAAATCCTGGTATGTAAGTTATGTCATGAAGAGGATGTGCAGGCGATCATGCTGCATCTCAAACTTGTCAGGATGACGCCTACAACTTCCTACTGATCATTTGACGCACCACCAGATATGCTTCCAGCTAGTATTGCCCAACCGCGAGCGCGCAAATAAGATTCAAAGTCACTCAGTTTAGAAAAATCGCTTTTTAACTGCGCTAAATCTGCATTGTAGCCGACGTTCTCAAACCAGCGGTACATGATAGTCACTTCCTCTCCAGCTTGCTGCTCAAACGCCTCAAACGGAATTTGCTGATACTCGACTTTTTTTCCCAAAACTCGGCTAAACGCGGCAGCAATTTCTAGCATGGTCATGTCTACACTGGCGACTTCCTCTGCGCGATTCATGAACTCTTCAGGACGCTCGAACACTTCGGCGACCATTGCCCCATAATCTTCTTCGGAAAGTTGCTGCAATTTCGTATCAGGACTGAGTGGCTGAGAAAGCGTTCCGTTTTCAACCATTGGGCGCATCATGTTGTAATTGTAAAAGAAGAAAACTGGTCGCAGAATCGTGTAGTGTAAACCAATTGCTCGGATGTATTCTTCCACTTGAAACTTGCTGTCAAAATGCGGAATGCCCGTGTTGCGTTCGGCACTCCCTACTGAACTGTAAACGAAATGCAGGATATTCGCTGCTTTCGCTGCGTCTACGACCGCCTTGCCCTCACGGATTTCAGTTTCCACTCCATCTCGGAAGTCCTGCATGGAAAAAATGCCGGATACCCCTTGCAGAGCGCGATCGAGTGATGCGCGATCGCTAAAATCTCCTTCGACCAGTTCTGCACCCGCTTGCTTGAGTGCCTGAGCAGCGGGCTTATTTGAGTCGCGCACCAAGGCACGAACTTTGAAAGTCCCACGCTGTAAAAGATAGCGTGCCACCGAGCCGCCTTGGTTCCCAGTTGCGCCAGTCACGAGAATGGTTTGATCTAAATTTGCCATTTTTTCCTTCCTTGATTTGTGACTCCGTCTTTAAGGGTTAACTTAGCAATCAGCTTTCAGAAAATCACCCTCCGAAGGCTGAGATTTTGAATAACGAGGTAATGATCATCCTATTGTGAGAACTGGATTAACCACCATGCTGCACTCCGAACCTGGTGAGTGAACCTATCGGTGAAGCTAAAACTGGTCTAGCAGCCTTTGCCCATAACTAAATTTTTAATCATCCTCTATTTGTGCAGTCGGTTTTGTGAAGCCAAGCATAGTAAATAGCCAATGATACCATTCGTGGTGATTTACAAGCACCTTTAAGGCTGAGTTTAATTCAACATCTAAATCTCTATTTTGAATATCGATAATTAATTTGTAAGTCATTTCTAAGTGAATCCTATCCTCTTTGGAAAATAAAACGAATTTACCATTAGGAGCATTTCTAAGTTGATTTACCCTTTCTTTCGCTACGTTACCCTTAATTTCAGCTAAGCGCTCATCCCGAAATAAACCAAAGCGGTCTTGAGGATGCAAGCATACTAGCTCATTAAAATTACCAATTCGACTAGTGAACGAGGTATTTGGAGCAATTTGTAGAAAACCCATTACATAATTTTGGTGGTCAGTCTCAATTACAATATGCTCTGGCAAAACTCTTTTACCCAACCTATACAAAGTCAATTTAATCGGTTTGATGTGGTTGAAAGCTTCGGCGATGGTCTTGAGTTTACCTATATCATCCGAGTCAGAAATAATTGGCAGATGATTGTACTGTCTCTCAAAATGCTCCTTCTGCTTAATTAAATACTCAATCACATAATCTTCTATTTGCTGTTCTTCACTCTTAACATCAGGAGCGAGTTTTTTAACCAGGTCTATCATATCAATCGAGCCAGGTTTTTGGATTTCCTGTATCACGCTGAGGAATGCTTCTGTTAGTACCTGCTGCTGAGAAACCAATACTCGCAATTGTTGTTCTATTTTTTCAATACCGTCTAGCTTACGAATCTCTACCTTTATAGAAGGTAAAGGAATTTGACGAACCCGATAATTATAATAGTCAGCTGCTCGGTTCAAAACCGCACGAATAGATTTTCGTTCGATAATATCCTCTAAGTCTTCCGGTGAAAATATTTGTTCTAGCGAGACATCAAGAGTTTGAAGTTTGACCTTAAGAATAGATAAAAGCTCTTCTCTCTGTGGTCTTTGTAAATGAATTTGGTATTGAGATATGCGTCCAGTAATTGAATTATCAAATATTAGATTAAACTGCTCCCAACGCTCAGGAAACATATTCAAGATAATCAAACTGTTTGGAACATGGGTAAAAATCTCCTTGATAATTTCCCCAAAATTTAGCAATATTTCCTTGTTATGCGGAAGTCCCAATCCTTCAAGCTGGTCAAAGATAATGATTAAAGGCTCATCGAGAGTAGATAGTTTACCTAAAACCGAAATAGCTTCCAAAGAAAATGCTTCCAAGCTAAGGTCTTCCCCCCAGTTTGGTAAACCAACTTTTTCTGCCTCCTCATTTGATAAAGCCTGACCCGCCAGCCAACGCGTAGCAATATCTTTGTATTTTGGATCGGTGTAACTACAATACTTAATAATTCCCTTGAGAATCGAGGGAGCAAAACCACCAGCAGAGTAAGATTTCACCCACCACTCATTAATTCGTTTTTGAATTAACTGCCAGTACACTAGCTTGTTATAACTTTCTTCTCCCCAAAGAGCGGTTAGATTATCATTCTTTAGTGCTTTGATAATTTCCTCGTCTTTCTGAGTAATTTTGGGGAGATTATCAACAATTTTATGAAAGCTATTAATAATTAAATAATCTAATTGGTAAAAGACCCAACGCGCTCGATTAAAGACTCCAAAATCCGGCTGTAAATATGGTACAACACAGAAGAAGCATGATTAGGCTGACGAATAAATAACAGTCGATTGCTCGATAATCGCGCTTGCGCTAATCGCATCATTAAATGAGTTTTACCCGACCCTGGTTCGCCAATTACTACCGCTCCTTTACTTTGACGATTGGAGTCGAGTTTAATATCCTTTAATATTGACTCAAGGGTGAGAAATTGTTGGTGATAAGTATCTAGGTAATCAGGATGGCTTTGAAAAGGAGTATCAACTCGGCTACCACTAAAGGGATTAGGCTGATCTTTCAATTGGTCTGTCATTAACTTGCCATAAAGGTAATAGGTAAACTCGGCATCATACCGGGCGCAATGAGCCATGTCTCGGATAAAATAGCGGTTATTAACCCGCAACTTTAAATATTGACTTAAATAGTCTAATGAGTAACTTTCCAGCCCAAACCAAGATTTTTTTGCTCCTATACAAGTGCAATCAAACTCAAGGAAAGGCATTTTTAAGCCAGCCTTAATAAAACTGAACTTAAGTACTTTGATATCGTGTTCTGCATAGTGACAAACTATTTTCTTACCTTGAACAATGTTTGCAAACTCTTCTAATAAGGTTTTTAAACTTTTGAGGTTAGGTAAATGAGCAGCGTTATTGGGATGGTCGCGGGAAAACCCTTCGTAAATTACACGTCCCTGACTATCCACAATTGCCAGTTCACTTAATTCGGGGTTGCCCTCAGTATCAAGAACTACAAAATCCATATCGAATTACAACATACATGTCTTTTTTAAAACTTAGACTCTATGTATTATAATTCAGTATAAAACAGTACTCAAAATATTAAAGCATCAATAAATACATTGTTTTTTTATCACTTAAGTATTCGCCCATAAGCGATCGCTCCTCATGGTCTCTAACATTTACTCGATTATAAACTCCACAAAAACACTAATTTTAGCTGAAACAGGTTGCTGCGGATACTTTGAGAGGTTTTTGGGTCTAATATTATCTATGCCCCGATCATATGTATTTTTGGGAATGGGATTTAAGGTTGGAGGAAAAGGAAGACATGAAAGGTCGCTCAAAAACTTGATGAAATAAGTAAGCAAATATGAGTGAGGATGGCACAGCTATCAGAAACCAGGAGACCGTGAACATTGTTGGAGACAGGTGTTTATTTCGTAAAATTTGATACGTAATCCAGACGATAGGTGCATGGGTGATATAAAGGCTGTAGGAGAATCTACCCAGAATTACGATCCATTTTGATTCCAAGAACCTGATAACTGAAGGGAGTGGCTTATCCGCAGTCAAAAATTTAGTGCAGTAAATTAAAAAACAACTAGTTGCTAAGGCAACACAATAATGGACAACCCATTCCGGCAATTCTGTGACTAAACTAAATCTCAGCCACTCAGTCAAGAAAGCAAAAAAAGCAAAGATAGCGGCAAGCTTACGCCACGGTAATGATTTTTTGAGCCGGAGCAAAGACAGTTTCTGCGAAAAATTAATATCTGCTGCTGCCATTCCCAAGGCAAAAAGACCCAAAAACCAGGGGGAGACATTAGAGGATACTTCACCCATCAGATATTTAAGCGCCAGTCCCAAACTGGAGGCGATCGCTACCGTAGATAATGAGCCTAAACGCCGCCATATTGGAATTAACAAAACAGCAAACACAAAGTAGATTTGCCACTCTACCGCCACTGTCCAAGTTGGACCATTAATCTTGCTGATATTTAAACCAAAATTTTGAATAAGCAGAACATAAGCAAGCACATCCTTCAACGAAAAGACAGGAGAGAATAAGCTATTGAGATCGTTTAATCCCTCGTTGCTCCAGTTTAAAATATTATTATCCTGTAGACACTGTATTGATATACCGAGCAACATGCACAACACTAGCGCTGCATAATATGGTGGCAAAATCCGACGAATTCGTCGCTGAAAGAATTGCCGTAAGCCTCCAGTCAGAGAACCTGTGCGAGAACGTACTACCGGAAGCATTAAACAGTAGCCAGAAAGAACGATAAAAATGACAACTGCAAAAATTCCATATCTTAGGAACTTTGTTACTAGTAGCCATGCCCAAACTGGTTCTAAAACAAGCTTGGAGTCCCAACAATGAACCAATACCACATAAAAAGCTGCCAAACCACGTAAGCCATCTAAGTAAGCTAAGTGCAACCGTTGCTTACTTGGCTGTTCTAGAGTTATTTGAGACATTTTGCTACCGTAAGTATTAGATTGATTAGTATAAGTTTGGATACTAATCAGGTTTCAATATGCTTAAGTGAAACTGGTAAAAAATAGTCTTTTCTACAAGATAGTAAAAAGTACTACCTACGCTCTACGCTTATAATGTTTACCAGTAAAAAAATTAAAACCATCATACTTAGGGTAGAGCTAATCTAGTATTAATCATCATATGAGGATATGAAACCAGTCTTGCGTATTCGCAGCAAAACAGTATTTAAGTATTCAATGTTTAATAAAGCAGCATGAAAATAATTTTGTTGTCTTCTCCCTGTAGGATGAAGTGTTGACGCGCTGTCTTATGTAGTATAATTGTATTATCGTAATACTTAAAGATGCGCTCATGTCTGAATTTGCATACAGTATCGTCACCAGTGACGAAGATGCTCAGCAACTGGGAAAGATTTTAGAACAGTGTTTTGTATCGCCTGGTGAAAGCGAACCCTACTTTGAGCGAATAGGGAGAGAAAATTACCGGATTATCCGTCAAGGTCAACAAATTATCGGCGGCTTGGCGATCATTCCGATGGGTCAGTGGTGGGGTGGTCAGAGTGTACCAATGGCTGGAATTGCTTCTGTGGGGATTGCGCCAGAATATCGCGGCTCGCAAGCGGCGTTGACCTTGATGCAGCACACTGTGAAGGAACTGTACGATCGCGGTATCCCAATTTCCGTTCTCTATGCAGCAACACAACATTTATATCGCAAAGCTGGCTATGAGCAGGCGGGTACTGCTTGCGGTTGGAAAATTTCCACGGGGGATATTCAGGTAAAAGAGAAACCTTTAGCGATCGCCTCCATCAAGTGCGAGCAAGAAATCCTCCAAAAAATGTACAATCAACAAGCGATACTAAATAATGGAAATTTAGATCGAGGGGCGACCATCTGGAAATATTGGACTCACCCAGATGACAAGCAAGTTCTTTACACTTATATTTTGGGGATAGACCAACCCCAAGGCTATATCATCTTCAGCCAAGAGAAAGCAGATGACGATTTTCTCTCTGTGAAAGATTGGGTAGTTCTCACCCCGGAAGCCGGAAAAACTTTTTGGGCTTTTCTGGCTAATCATCGCACTCAAATGGAGGAGATCCACTGGAAAGGATCATCTTGCGACATCATGACATTGCTACTACCAGAGCAAAACGTTGAATCTAGATTTGTCGAGCGTTGGTTACTACGAGTGATTGATGTGCAAAAAGCACTCCTCATGCGAGGATATCCACAAGGAACAACCGCAGAACTACATCTAGAAGTTCAAGATGACTTAATCGCGGAAAATAACGGTAAATTCGTGCTAACTGTTGCCAATGGACGAGGTGAAGTCACAAAAGGTGGCAAAGGCGAGTTGAAAATAGACGTGCGCGGATTAGCACCACTATATACAGGCTTGTTTACACCGCAGCAGTTGCAACTTGCAGGCAAACTGGAGGCGACAGCAACTGGACTAAGTGCGGCGACGCAAATATTCGCTGGTACATCACCGTGGATGCCAGATTACTTTTAAGTGTAAGTTAAAAAATACCAATGATTATGCATCAAAGTTCAGGTCGATGGCAGTTAGGACTAGCTTTATCGCTGTTGACTGTTTTTCTCTGGGGAATTCTACCGATTACTTTAGCAATCACCCTGCAAGAACTCGATCCCTACACAGTGACTTGGTTTCGCTTTTTGGTGTCGTTTGCCTTGTTAGGAATTTATCTCGGCTGGCAAGGGAAATTACCGAAATTGCAGAATTTTGCTGGCTGGAAGTTGCTAGCGATCGCCACAATTTTTCTCGCCAGCAATTATATACTTTTCTTAATCGGCTTAGCCCTGACCACGCCGAACAACGCCGAAGTAATTATCCAGCTAGCTGGCTTCCTCATGGGTTTGGGAGGATTAGTGATTTTCCGCGAACGATATACACTAGCACAGTGGATAGGCGTTGGTGTGTTGGCTCTAGGCTTCGCCTTATTCTTCCACGAACAGCTAACAAATTTAATAACAGCTCAAACTAAATATCTGTTTGGTTCCGGTCTGATTGTTTTAGGCGCAGCAGCCTGGGCGATTTACGCACTAGCCCAAAAGCAATTGTTACAGAGCCTCTCTTCCGCCAACATCATGCTGATGATCTACGGTGGTTGTGCCATCTTGTTCACACCATTTGCGGTACCGCAGCGGATTCTGACACTGCATCCTTTTCATTTTGGCATGTTAGTTCTTTGTGCTTTAAATACTTTAATTGCTTATGGTGCGTTTGCAGAATCGTTAGAACATTGGGACGCATCCAGAGTAAGCGCGATTTTAGCGTTGTCACCAATAGTCACTTTGATTGCAAGTTGGGTTGTGTCGTCGCTTACACCTAATTTGCTCACACCTGAGCATCTCACAAGCTTAGCAATTTTCGGAGCATTTTTTGTTGTTTGTGGATCGGCAGCGATCGCTATCAGTAAATCTCCAGAAAATCAAACACAATAGACAATTTTTGATCTGACACGTAGGTAGAGTTACTGAGTGGAATTCCCAGTTACCTTGTCAACAATTGTTGCCTAGACACACATGGAGAAGAGCATTGCTTAGTACCAATAGAACCCACAGTGATGAACTGGTAAGCATAATTACACTTATAACTTAACATTGACTACAGTTGTAAAAGGTGTCCTCATGTAACCCAAACATGTTATCTTCTGATCTTGTTTAATCGGAATTCATCCCGATCTACTATGTTTTTCGATGATTGCTACGATAGTGAAATATGACCTTTAACAACATCACCGACTAATTACTGATGTTGCCGTGTATACAATTGCTCCTCGATATCATATCCGTGAGGAGTACTACCGAATAGAGAAGCCTGCAAAACATTTTACCAGGGTTAAGGCTACCAGCACTTCTCAGCACTCCTGTTACTTAGATAGTGACGTGACGACACGCGTCTGCTTGAGTCAGCATGGTGTCAGAAATCAAGCCGAAAACCTCTATATATGAAAAAACCTCCCTTGTTTAAATTATTCGCCACAGTGAGACAATGCTCGCTCGGTTTAGCCGTGTTACTAGCGCCCTTAAGCGTGTCACAGAAAACAATAGCAGCAGAGCGAGTTTACGCTTCTTATTCAGCACTAGAGCGTTCTGTAGCGGTCGCCTCTTTAGAAGCTTATGCCAAAAAAGGCATTATTAATGACGACTTATCTATTTATACCCAGTATCTAAAACCGCCACAAATGGCGCAGTTACGACGGGCGCTGTTACAGCGTATTAACTTGAGTCCGGTAGCAATTTCGCAGTTTCTTTATACCGACCAAGGCGAAATGTTACTGCAAAAACTCGGAGAAATCGTCAAAACCGAAACTCGTGAAGAAGGATCTTTAGCACTGCGCGGAGCACTCATCTTAGCCGCAGACGATCCGCAAGGTTTAACCCTGCTAACTTTTTTACAGAAATTTCCCACCCGCAGTATTCGCATAGATTTGGCGCAAACTCTCGACATCGCCGGACAATTAGAAGGTCTAGTAACGCAAACAAACCGCGCAAATGCTGCTGTCGCCGAGAAATCTAGAACCACAGCCATCGCCTTTCAACCACCAGCTAATTTAGCGCAATTTCCTGATTTGCGGCGACGAGGACAAATTAGCTATAGAAAAACCACGCGGACATTTTTTGACTTATCCCGCGCCCGGATGTTGAAGACAGATATTTACATTCCCTCTGTGCAAAAGCCCGCAGCAGTGATTATAATTTCCCACGGATTGGGATCAGACAGCGGTAGCTTTCAATATCTAGCGAATCAGCTAGCTTCCTACGGCTTTGGTGTAATTGTACCAAATCATCCAGGTAGCGATGCCAAACAATTGCGATCGCTACTAGGTGGACGCGCCAGCGAAATTGCAGATTCCCAGGAATTAATCAATCGTCCATTAGACATAAAATATATACTCGATGAAATGGAGCGTCTGAGCAACTCTGATTCCGAATATAAATCGCGATTAAATCTCCAACAAGTCGGTATAGTAGGTCAATCTCTAGGCGGCTACACAGCTTTAGCCGTAGCGGGTGCGCCAATTAACTACCCACAGTTAGATAAAAACTGCGCTCCTGGAGCCTTAAATCAGTCTTGGAATATCTCTTTACTGTTACAGTGTGAAGCGGCAAAACTCAATCGCGCCCAAAGTAATTTCCGAGATGAGAGAATTAAGGCAGCGATCGCTGTCAACCCAATCACAAGCAGTATTTTTGGACAAGCTAGCATCAGCCAAATCAAAATTCCTGTGATGATTGTCGCTAGTAGCGATGATACAGTTGCGCCTTCCTTCTCCGAACAAATTCAGCCTTTCACTTGGCTAACCAATTTAGACAAGTATCTCGTCTTACTTAAAGGCGGAACCCACTTTTCCACAATCGGCTCTTCTAGCCAAGCCCCAGATCCTGTACCATTACCAAGCCGGGTAATTGGACAAGATCCATCCCAAGCACGACGTTACCTCAATATTTTGAGTTTGGCTTTTTTCAAAACATATGTTGGTAACATATCTCCATACCGCGCTTACCTAAATTCCTTTTACATCGAAAAAATTTCTACCAACCCGCTGGGTCTGAGTTTGATTCAATCCTTGACACCAACCGAGTTACAACAAGCGCTAGATGGTAACACGACTACATCCCAATCGAAATGACTAATGACTATTCAGGGTTTGTAAATCTTAATAAGCCACTGGGCTGGACATCTCACGACTGTGTAGCCCGCTTGCGGAAAATATTGCGGCTCAAGCGGATCGGACATGCGGGGACATTAGATCCGCTGGCGGGTGGGGTTTTACCAATCGCTGTCGGGAAAGCAACACGACTATTGCAGTACCTGCGACCAGAAAAAGCATATACAGCCACAATTCGCTTAGGAGTGCAGACAACGACAGATGATTTAGAAGGAGAAATCATCGCCTCTCGACCTTGTCAGGAATTGAGTTTAGCCACAGTGAAAACTGCACTCACCCAATTTCAAGGCACAATTCAGCAAATTCCGCCAAGTTATAGTGCGATTCAAGTCCAAGGTAAACGACTTTATGACCTAGCGCGAAAAGGAGAAATAGTCACTGCGCCAGAACGGACAGTAGAGATTTCTCAACTTGAGGTTTTAGATTGGCGCACAGGGGATTTCCCAGAAGTTGATGTCGCGATCGCCTGTGGTGCGGGAACATATATTCGGGCGATCGCTCGCGATTTAGGTGCAACCTTAGAAACTGGAGGTACCCTATCAAAATTAACCCGAACTCAAAGTAGCGGATTTGACTTGCAATCTAGCCTGACCTTTGACCAAATAACCGAGCAGCTAGAAACATTTCAGCCGGTAGCGCCAGATACAGCCCTACAACACCTCAAAGCGATCTATTTACCCCTCGTAGATGCTCAGAAATGGTGCCAAGGACAACGAGTCGCAGTTAGCGAACCAATTTGCGGACTAGTGCGAGTCTACGACGAATCACAACGCTTTTTAGGCATCGCCCAAGCAGAAGAAGCAGTATTAATCCCGACAATGGTATTCGCGGCAATCTAAGCACATAAGTGAAACTAATATTAAAAAATTTATTACTTGCAGTATAGATTATTACATGCCGAGATAAAAAATATCATCTAAACCTAGCTATGAGTGAATTTAGTTATAGTTTATCTGTATCTAAAAACACATTTTAACGAAAATCTACCGTAAGGATAAAACTTTTTTTTTGTATACGATTAAACAGAAAACCGAATCTAAAGTATGGTGTTAAAAGTTCTTAATTGAGAAATGTTCTGCTTGGCTGTGATTCGTGAATTTTTTTGCAGCCTACAAGTATCAAGGAGATCCAAAATGTTGAAGCAAATTATCACCAGTGGTTCGATTCTCGCTTTGTTGTTAGGAGGCAGTATTGCTGCTGAAGCGACAATCAAACAACCACTATCAATATCGCAAACCGAAAACACCCCCTCAAACCCACCAGCATCAGATAACTCAACACCGCGTGGACCAAACGATGCAACTCCCCCAATAGCACCAGACCGCCCTAATTCCTCACCAGACCGCCCAACTTCCTCACCAGATAACTCCCCTCCTCCAGTAAGTCCGGGAGTCAACGATCAAAAAGTACCCGACCGCCCGACTCCCTCACCAGATAGCACTACCAGTCCGGGAAGCAAAGACCCAACAACACCTCCCGCCCCAATCCCCGTCAGCCCTGGAGGTAACGACCCAGCAAATAGCCCCTCAACTCCCCCACCAAATGCTGGAAATGGCGACCCATCAGCCCCCAAACCCGTTACAACTACTCGTGAAGCTAATAACGCAGCCTGTGGAATTGAGCCACGTAGACCAACTGGCGGAAGTTCTAGAATCAGAAGTCAAATGTTAGACGAGTGTAATCAAGGTAGATAATACCTATTCCCAAGTCGCCACAGGTCGTAAAACAGCCGGAATTTCTCCTTGAGATAAGGGAAATTCCAACTGTGTTTCTTTCAAACTCAAATAGCCAGACTCGGTGAAAGACAACAACATCCGACACAGGGCTAGCCAAACTTCTGACTCATATTCCCAATCGCGGCTGCGTCCGGCTTGACCGGCGATTGATTTTAGTGCCCAGAAGTAACTATTTCTGACTACACTCCCGCCTTTCTTAAAATTCGGGACATCTTCGCGGTGTAGTAATAGAACTGTGTTGTCGATTCTGGCTCTCATGTCTCGATTCAACCATTTAACTGCTTAGTTTAGCAGCATCCAACGCGAGATTTAATTTCAAAACGTTGATTCGTGGTTCTCCTAACAATCCGATATCTCGAAGAGTAGTGTTTTTACTGATGATTTGTTGAATAGTATTAGCTGGAACCTTGCGAGCTTGAGCGACGCGGGTAGCTTGAATGTTAGCATTGGCAAGGGATATATCAGGATCGAGTCCTGAAGCTGAGGCTGTCACTGCGTCTACAGGTACGAGTGTAGTTGGAGGCAAGTTATTTTCCTGGCGATAAGCAGTACTCGCATCCTTTACGGATTGAATAAATTTTTGGTTAGTTGGCCCATTGTTACTACCACTACTTTGTGCTGCGTTGTAAGCTTCACCTTTGTCAGTAGTACCTGTTTTATTCGTTGCACTAGGTCGGGGATGGAAGTATTGCGGTAAGGCAAAGTTTTGCCCAATTAATTCCGAACCGATCGCTTTGCCATTTAAAGTGATTAAACTACCTTGTGCCTGATGAGGAAAAATTACATTGGCGATCCCTGTAGTCAGTAGTGGGTAAGCCAGACCTGTAATCAGCAGCATTAGCAGCGAAAAAATGATTGCCGGTCTTAATAAAGCCGTGATTGATGAACGAGATTGAATTTCCATAATTTTGCTTTAAAATGTTTTGCCAGCCATCAATTGAATTTGTTCGGCGACGGGGCCAAGTGCTAAAGCCGGGAAAAAGGTCAACCCTCCCACAATCAAAATTGTCGATAGCAACAGTCCGCCAAAGAGAATTGTGTCTGTAGATAGAGTACCAGCGCTGGCGGGTACACTCTGTTTCGCTGAGAGAGAACCAGCAACGGCGACCATTGGCAATAATGTCAAATAACGTCCCAAGAGAATGGCTAAACCAATCGTGGTGTTAAAAAACGGAGTATTGGCATTTAATCCGGCGAAGGCTGAACCATTGTTAGCAGTTGCCGAAGTGTATGCATAAACAATTTGGCTGAATCCGTGAGGACCGGGATTGCTAATACTATCTATGGCACCATGCCAAACCAGCGCTAAGGCGGTAAAAACTAAGATGATGAAAGGATGGGCTAAAAGTGCTAAGGAAGTAAGCTTCACTTCTCTGGCTTCAATTTTCTTACCCAAAAACTCTGGAGTGCGTCCCACCATTAATCCCACGAGAAACACACCAATAATGGCGTATTGAATTAAGTTAATTAATCCGACACCCTTACCGCCAAAGACGACATTCAGCATCATCTCCGCTAAGGGGACAAATCCACCGATTGGCGTCAAGCTGTCGTGCATTGAATCAACCGCACCAGTAGTTGCCGCAGTTGTCGATGTCACAAATAAACTCGTTTGGGCAATCCCAAATCGGACTTCTTTCCCTTCTAGGTTGCCACCACTTTGCAGCGCCGTTAAAGATTGGTCAGCACCGGCTTGACTTAATAGCGGATTGCCGATTTGTTCGGCTGGGGCAATAATTGCCAGGAAAGCGATAAACAGGACAGCAAATACACCGAAAAATATCCATCCTTGTTTCTTGCGCCGCAGAACTTTACCAAAAGCATAAGGTAATGCGAGCGGAATCAGCAGCATAGATAAAATTTCTAAAGCGTTAGTCAGAGGAGTCGGATTTTCAAACGGATGTGCTGCGTTGGTGTTAAAAAAGCCACCACCATTGGTACCAATATTTTTAATCGCCTCTAAACTAGCCACAGGTCCGCGCGAAATCGTTTGGGTTGCGCCTTCAAGGGTGGTGACAGTCGCCGCCGGGGCAAGAGTTTGCGGCATACCTTGCCAGACAAACATCAACGCCATGATTAAACACAGCGGTAACATTAAACGATAGATTGATCGCGTCATATCGACCCAAAAGTTACCAATGTGAGTGGTACTGCTTTGACTTAGTGCCCGAATTACTGCCCCACCAGCAGATAACCCAGTTGCCGCCCCAACAAACATTAAAAAGGTAATCATTGCCATCTGGTTAAAGTAAGACAAACTTGTCTCACCACCGTAGCTTTGCCAGTTGGTATTTGTAATAAATGAAACCGCAGTATTAAAAGCTTGATCGGGAGTTTGCGGATCTAAGTTATCAGGATTAAGAGGTAATAATTTTTGCAATCGCAGCAAAGCATAGCCAATTAATGCCATCACCAGGTTAGAGACAACCAGCGCCCGAGTGTAATGCTGCCAAGACATCAACTCGCGAGGATTAATCCCCAACAGTGTATAAGTTAACTTTTCTGGAACCGTATCTCGTTCATCCGTAAATAACCTGACGAGATAATTACCAACTGGTACGACTAAAACGACAGCAATCAATAGGACGATCGCCACTTGAATTATATTAATGATCATCTGTTTACAACCAACTTAAAACTTGAATAACCCCAAGAAAAGCCACAAAAATCAGTAAAATCACGCCGACATAAAGTAAATCATTCATTCTAAAATCGCTCCGGTTGTAACATCACAGCAAACAAATAAATAGCCAACGCTACTGTTACCAAAGCCAAAACACCAAGCGCATAAGCATTGCCTCGCGAAATCGCCCCATCAGAAGCAGCAAGTACTGCTGGAGCCAGAATTAAATTGAAACAAAGTCCCAAAAACAGTCGAAACGGTAGCGGATGCTTTCGCAATTCATCCCGCAAAAATCCAACACTTTCCACTACCTGATTCGGTATCTCATCAATCAGTTTGACTTTCATTCTTATTTCACCTAAATCAAAATTGGCTCATCATATACTTCTAGCAAAAATCCTCTTCTTCGCGCCTAACGGCTAACGCCTAACGCGTCTTTGCATGACAAAAATGACATCCTCTTCTTCGCGTCTCTGCGCCTAACGCTCTATCGGGCTTCTTTACGCTGGTGCGTGATCAAGCCAAACCAATCCCCGCAACGACAATGTCAATCAATTTAATAGCGATGAAAGGTGCAATCACACCACCAACACCGTAAATCAAAACATTACGCTGCAATAACTGATCGGCTGTCAATGGTCGAAATTCCACACCTTTAAGTGCCAAAGGAATCAAGGCCGGAATAATCAAAGCGTTATAAATCAAAGCTGAAAGAATCGCCGATTGTGAACTTGCCAACCCCATGATATTGAGAGTTCCCAAACCCGCCGCACTAAACATCGCCGGAATAATCGCAAAGTACTTAGAAATATCATTCGCAATCGAAAAAGTAGTCAGCGCCCCACGCGTAATCAGTAACTGCTTCCCAATTGTCACAATATCAATCAGCTTGGTCGGGTCAGAGTCCAGGTCTACCATGTTCGCCGCTTCCTTCGCAGCCTGAGTCCCAGAGTTCATTGCCACCCCGACATTCGCTTGAGCCAGCGCTGGCGCATCGTTGGTACCATCTCCCGTCATCGCTACCAACTTACCCTGAGCTTGTTCCGCCCGGACAACATCGATTTTGTCTTCCGGTGTCGCTTCAGCAATAAAATCATCCACCCCAGCTTCCGCCGCAATCACCTCAGCCGTAATCCGGTTATCTCCCGTCAACATGACAGTGCGAATCCCCATGCGCCGCATCTGGTCAAACCGTTCTTTGATCCCCGGCTTGACAATATCCTTGAGATAAATCACACCATAAAGCTCGCCATCGCGACAAACAGCTAATGGTGTTCCTCCTAAACGCGAAACCTTCTCGTAAGCCGTATCTAATTCTGAGAGATCCGCATTACTATTATTCCGCGATCGCACGAATCCCTTAATTGCACTCACAGCGCCTTTGCGGACTTCCTGACCATTAGGAAGATTAGTACCACTCATCCGTGTCTTCGCCGAGAATTCCACACCTTCGGCTTTGTTGGGATCAAAATCAACAGTTGCACCTAACTTCTCTGCCAGACGGACAATCGATTTACCTTCTGGTGTCTCATCAAATACACTGGCAGCTAAAGACACATGAGCCATTTCTTCAGGAGAATGACCGTTCACCGGCATAAATTCTTCTGCTAAACGGTTTCCCAGAGTAATTGTACCCGTTTTATCTAAGATTAAGGTATTGATATCCCCGCAAGCTTCCACCGCTCGCCCAGATGTCGCAATCACATTAAACTGTGCCACCCGATCCATCCCGGCAATCCCGATCGCACTTAACAAACCACCGATAGTCGTGGGAATCAACGCTACTAGCAGCGAAATTAAGTTGGCGATACTGACTGGACTTTTAGAATAGTTAGCGATCGGGGGAATTGCCGCAATTACTACTAAAAAAATCAGCGTCAGTGCCGATAACAAAATAGTCAAAGCAATTTCGTTCGGAGTTTTACTGCGTTCAGCACCTTCTACTAAGGCAATCATCCGGTCAATAAATCCTTTACCCGGATCGGCTGTAATCCGAATCATTAATTCATCAGACAGAATCCGTGTTCCTCCCGTGACTGAACTCGCAATATCTGTCCCTGGTTGTTTCAAAACAGGAGCCGATTCCCCGGTAATTGCCGATTCATCAACCGAAGCAATCCCGGCGATCACTTCACCATCTCCAGGAATTACATCTCCCGCAATCACTTTAACTTGATCGCCACGCCGCAAAGCTGTGGAACTAACTTCTTGGATAGTACCATCTGGTAAAACTTTTCGCGCCGATGTATCGCTTTTAGTTGCCCGCAGCGCATCGGCTTGAGCTTTTCCTCGCCCCTCTGCCACAGCTTCCGCAAAGTTGGCAAATAAGAGAGTGAGAAATAAAATCAGCGCCAGTAAGCCGTTGTATAAGCGCAGATTGTGACCAGGGGATGGTCCAAATAAGTTTGGGTCAATCGTCACGATCGCTGTGATAATGGTGCCAACCCAAACCACAAACATCACTGGGTTCTTGACCATCAGGCGCGGGTTCAGCTTAGCAAAAGCATCGCGAATTGCCCGATTATAAAGACCTGAGGTATTGACTTTCGCCGTCCGCTGGCGTTGTTGGCGCGGAGCAGGAGCCGAAGGACGAGGTGCTCTAGTTGTGTTTGCTGGAGTCATAGAAAAATAGGATTTATAATTTCACGAACCAAATCCGTGAAGGAAATGTTGAAAGACACATGGCTGCTTCACGATTAATTATCTGAATTTAGTGTCAAAATTACAAGAGCAAAAATTTTATTTAAACCCAATCTATATATGTATAGATGTTTTTCAATAACTGAATCTCAGGAATATATATAATGTTTATATCGATAAATTCACAGATATATGTCCAGAGATATATATCTATCTGTGAGGAAATAAGAAAGAATTTGGTCTCTTTATAAAAAATGTAGATATTTAGAAAAATTTTAGCTTTAATAAATAAAATAATGATCGAACTTACTGATGTTGACCTTAGCAAAATTTAATGTCTTAACTAAAGAATTACAGATCAGCACATTTTGGTTAATTGTGGGACTTTCTGCCGTAGTCAGTGTGTTGGAATTCTCAACACCGCCAGAGTACGTATTTGGCTATCTCTACATCGGTCCAATTCTGCTAGCAAATGCGCGATGGAATCGGACAGCAACTCTTGTAATTACGGTGATGGCATCCATCTTAACGTTGATGGATTTATGGATTCCCGGCGGCTACTCAATTACAGCATCGACAATCGCTAGTCGCGTGATTGCGATCTTGGCACTGATTGTCACAGGGATTTTAAGCGATCGCAACCGTTATTACGCCCAAGCAATTGCCCAACAACAAGCAAAACTCCAAGCACAAGAAGAGTTAACCAGCGTCCGAGAAGACTTTGCTTCAACTTTGACACATGACTTAAAAACACCACTGCTAGGAGCGATAGAAACCCTAAAAGTCTTTGAGCAAGAGAACTTTGGTACAGTTACACCAGAACAAAAAAAAGTCCTAGCGATGATGGTGCGATCCCACCAAACTTCACTACAACTGCTAGAAACCTTATTAGATATCTATCGCAACGATATCGAAGGATTAAAATTACAACTAACTACAGTAGATTTGGTCGCCATCGCCGAAGAAACAATCAATACACTTTTTGACTTAGCTTCGACTCGGCGCGTGCATATCCGGTTGACGCACGGTGATTCAGATTTTCGCAAATCTCTCTGGGTACTCGGCGACGCACTCCAATTGCGGCGGGTATTTAGTAACTTGTTGACCAACGCGATCAATCATTCACCTCGTGGTGGTAAAGTCGAAGTAGTATTAGAGTCTCAGGCTGCTTTTCAGGTAGCAAAAGTGATCGATGCTGGGTTAGGGATTACAGAACAACAGTTACCGCATCTATTTGATCGGTTCTATCAAGGTCATAGCGATCGCCAAGCTAAAGGCTCTGGACTTGGGCTGTATTTAACTCGGCAAATTATCGATGCACATAACGGGACAATCTGGGCAGAAAACCATTCTCCGACTGGTGCTTTGTTTGGATTCCGCTTGCCTGCTTTACCTTTTCGCCCTGAAAACTCCTGACCAATCCCCAATCCCAACTTGCCAAATGCCTGCTGCATTGCGAATTTTAATCGTGGAAGATGACGAACTGTTCCGCCTGGGTCTCCGCATGCGGCTACAACAAGAAACCGGAATTGAAGTTGTTGCCGAAGCTGAAGACGGGGAAATGGCTGTAGAATTGGTCAAACGCTATGTGCTAGATGTCGTCTTGCTAGATATTGGACTCCCTGGAATCGGCGGTCTTGAAGCCTGTCGCCAAATTAAGCAAGAAAATCCCAATCTACCCATTTTAGTCCTGACCTCCCACGCTCAAACATCGCTGATTACACGCTTAATTGAGGTAGGCGCACAGGGTTATTGTCGCAAAGGTGTAGCTGCTGAGACTTTAATTTTAGCTCTGCGTTCTGTCGCTGCTGGAGCCTCTTGGTGGGATCAAACAGCAACCAACGAAATTCGCGCTGTTTTTGGTGGTACCTCGACCGTCGCCACACCAGCAATATTAGACACATCAACTAATCCTCTCACTCAGCGTGAATTAGAGATTTTAGCCTTGCTCGCTGCGGGAAAATCAAATCAAGAAATCGCCGAAATGCTATATATTGCCCCAGGGACAGTTAAGGCTCATGTCCATACAATATTGCATAAGTTAGAGGTCCGCGATCGCACTCAAGCTGTTGTCGTCGCGATGCAAAAAAAGTTGATTTGAGGGTTTTGAAACGCGGAGGACGCGGAGTTCAACGCAGAGGTACGCGGAGTAACTCTGCGAGACTCTGCGTTTTTATGTCCAACCTTTTTCTGATTGCTCTAACACATATTCTGCGACATTCTGAATCTGCTCATCAGTTAAACGACCTTTAAAAGCTGGCATTGCATTTTTACCTTTAGTTACCTGATTGACGATCGCGGCAACTGAGTTCATACCATATTTTTCTAATGCAGCTTTTTGTAAAGTTTTGTTTGCTTGAACTGCATTTTTCCCACCTAGGTGACAAGCATTACAATTAGCGTTAAAGATTTTTGCTCCGCCTGTAGCATCGGCTAAAGCTGGAGAGTTAAAGGCAAAGGTAAATATGGCTATAGCTAGGAGTATGATTGACAAGATCTTTTTCACGGTCACGTTTCCTCTCCAAAAAACAACTTGTAAAATGGGCAGAACAAACCCAGGTCACAGTATGTTAGTTAAGTCTGACCTTGTCAAAAGACACGTTGTCAAACTTTGCTGAATGCACTTTTTGAGTCATGATCTGGTTAGCAGCAGAAAATCTAAAATACTAAAATTCCTATGTCCTCTTTACCTGGCTACCGTCCCAAGCAACTATCTCTCGGTCCCTTAGAGGCAGAGATTTTAGAGATTGTTTGGGAACTTGGTACGGTGACTGTCAAAGATGTCCATGATCGCATCCTGAGCGATCCGAACCGCGAGTTGGCTTATACTTCCGTGACTACTGTACTGCGTCGTCTCACAGAAAAAGGTTGGTTAGCCTACAGCAAACAAGGACGGGCGTTTTTTTGGCAACCATTAGTCACGAAGCAACAAGCAGCGGTGATTAAGGCTCATGAACAGTTACACCGCTTTCTGGCAGTCGGCAATCCAGATATCGTGGCGGCATTTGCAGATAGTCTAGATCAAGCTAGCTGTGAACAAATAGAAGCGATCGCTCAAAAAATCCAAGCTGCACGCAAGGCTAGAGAACAGCATTAATTTTTATGCATTTATTCTTGATTTTCATCGCCCTGACATTAGCTTACTGTCTGCGTCAGGCTTGGTTGACTCCGGCGGCGCAAAGTTGGGTTGTGCGTTGGCACCGAGTGTTATTTCAATTTCTGTTTCCGCCACTATTATTAATAGTGACGGCTTTGGCTGTGGTTTGTATGGGTCCACAAGGACGAATGGTGGGACATTGGCAAGGTTGGCAAGGTTGGTTTAGTTACGGTGTGGCGATGCTCTTTTTAGGGTTTGTGGGTGTTTGCGGGATTAAGTTAGCGATCGCGGGTTGGCAATCAGTGCAACACATCCGCTCAATGCCGACAATATATCTTCACGGTAAACAAACTCGTCTCCTGGAAACTCCGGCTTTATTTTCGGCAAAAATCGGCTTTTGGCAATCGGAATTAGTTGTTAGTGCTGGACTTTTGGATTTGGATGGCGATTGCTTACAAGCAATTTTGGCTCACGAACAAGCACACGATTACTACCGAGATACTTTCTGGTTTTTCTGGCTGGGTTGGTTGCGTCACTGTACACCCAGGCTACCGCAAACAGAAGTTTTGTGGCAAGAATTACTACTATTGCGCGAAATGCGTGCTGATGCTTGGGCAGCGACGAAAGTAGATAATTTATTGTTAGCTGAGTCTTTATTGTTGATGGTCAGCGAAATGCCTGGTCAATCAGAAGTCTTTTGTGCGGCATTTAGCGCTACGACCCAAAAAAATCGTCTTGCGGAAAGAATCGACGCTCTTTTAGCACCAGAACCTGCACCGTCAATTTGGTGGTCTTGGACATGGTTGCTTTATGCGGCAATTCCTTTAGTCGCTTTACCGTTTCACACTTGATTATTTGAAAGTTTGTAGTTGCGCTTCAGCGCTCCAGATCTTATGCGCTAAAGCGCAACTACGAACTAATACACAAATTTATAAATTCAGTTCAACTTGAGTGGAGATTTCACTAAGCGGCGACGAAGTAGTAAACTAGTGCCAATTACACCTATCCCAACTATCGCTGCATCTGTTTTTGGTTCTGGAACTGATTTAGGAGTTGTGAAAGAGAATTTCAGCGTTGCTTTACCTTTTGCTGGTTGAGTAGGATCGCTGCCGAGGATATCGTTTTCGGTAAACTTGATTGTACCTTGAGCGCCTTTAAATATGCCTGTACCATCTTTGATCGAGATTGTACCAGAACCGGAGACAGTACCAGGACCAAATTTGGCCATATCATCTCCAAGTTCCGAAATTCCGATTAACTCATTGCTACCACCAAAATACCTGTCACCACCTATTGGTGCGCCTTTGACACCTAATTTAGATGGATCGCCGTAAGAAGTAGCGATGCTGGTAGCAGGGTCAAACTGACTATAATTATTGCTAATAAAATTATTTAATCCGTAAGGCGCATCATTGCTAGTACCTTGAATTTTAATTTTGGATACTCCAGGTACATCGGATTTAAATGTCGGATCTGTGCTCAGTAAAGTATCATAATCAACTGTAAAATTATAAGCAGTTTGGGCGCTTGCTTTTGCTGTACCTAAACCGAATCCCACTAACATCAAAGTTAGCGGCATTACTCCTAATAGATATGAATGACGCATTGTTGTTTTCCTATTAAAAAGCTACCTTGATTTACACTCTCTCACAGTTTTCTTATACGCAACATAACTCAGCGTAAACTTCAAAACATCTTTACCGAATACTCACCATAAAATTTACTAACTGCACCCAAACACTTATAAGAAAACAGGCTTCTTGTATAAATACTTTCTGTCCTATGCGTTAGCGCAGCGTTAGCAGAGCCGTTAACCGGAAAGGTAAAGACTCTTGCAAAAAGTATAATTGCTGATATAAAGATTTCCATTGATAGCTAAATATTACTCATGCTATGAGCTTGCTCAAGCATGTAGTTTTCTGTTTGCCTCAATGTAAACTTTTATATATATAACTTTAGCAAAGCTTTTTAAATAAAAACATTTCTAATTTTTCGCTATTTTTAACAAATAACATTACAAATCTTTCGATCTTGACTAAGGTTGTTGTGTAGCGATCGCTAACCTGACTCCTTTCACCTGGCGCAAACGATCCATTACCGCGATGACCTGACCGTGACTGACCTGAGCATCAGCTTTAATAATCACTAGTGCTTCATTCTCACCGATAGAACTACGCACTTGGTTGGCTAAAGCATCAATTGCGATTGGCTGTTGATTGAAATTGATTTGTCCTTGAGCATCAATACTCACCGTAATTTCGGTGGATTCCTGCTGTTGCGCTGTGATGGCTTTAGGCAAGTTTACAGGTAAACCTTGCGACCGAGTTAAAGATAAACTCGACACAATGAAAAAAGTCAAAAGTGCAAACATCACATCTATCAATGGGACGACATTGATCTGTAAAGGTGGTTCCGGTTCATCTGGAAGACGCATAGGGCTTTTCTCCTCGTTCGTATTTGCGGCGATAAAGTAATTCTAGCTGTCCACCATACTCCTGAATCAAGGCAATCTGCCGTTGGTAAAAGCCGCGAAAGGTATTAGCAAACAATAAAGTGAAAATAGCAACGACTAATCCCGAAGCCGTAGAAATCAAAGCCTCACTAATTCCACCTGTGACTGCTGTGGTTTTGCTCCCGCCGACATCACCAATATTTAGGGAAGCAAAAGAAGTGATTAATCCCAAGATTGTCCCTAAAAGACCTAACAGCGGTGCTAAGCTGATAATCGTTTCAAATAGAGTATTAAACCGTTTCAGCAGCGGGATTTCGGCTTGTGCTTCTGTTTCTAATGAAAGCCGGAATTCTTCGGGTGTCGCCTGTTCTAGTTCTAATGCGGCTAGAAAAATCCGGGCAATTGGTAAATCTGTATTTTTCTTGAGTTTATCTAAAGCCCCAACGACATTATCGTAGCGATAGAGATTCAGAACATCGCGCACTACCCGATTTTGCCGGGTGTGGATACGATACCAAAAAATGATCCGTTCGATAATCAAGGCGATCGCGACCAGCGAAAAAATCATCAACGGCCAGATCACCACCCCGCCTGCGGCAAAAAGATTACTAATCCCCATACTCTATTCACTCAACAACTCATAGACAGAGTAGCAGCTCTGTTGCAACTCGTGTAATTATCACTTCGCGCGAGGAATGAATAAAATCAAAAAAAGTTCGTAGTAGTACTAAGGCGCTAAAGCGCTACTACGAACCAATTTAAAAACTTGTGTGGCGATTTCGCTGACTGATCTCAAAAAACGTCCCAGTTAAACTTTGCTCATGAAGTGTGTTTGTTCTTGTACTGGCTCGTCCAATACAGCGTTATAGAAATAACCGGCGATGACTGCTCCCAGAATTGGCGCTACCCAAAATAACCATAACTGCTCAATTGCCCAACCACCAACAAAAATCGCTGGTCCTAAACTCCGGGCGGGATTTACAGATGTATTCGTTACCGGAATGCTGATCAAGTGAATTAATGTCAATGCCATACCGATACCAACTGGAGCAAAACCTTGAGGCGCACGGCGATCGGTTGTACCCAAGATAACTAGCAAAAACATGAAAGTCAAAAATACTTCTGCGACAAAGCAAGATAGCAGCGAGTAATTTCCGGGAGAGTGTACGCCATAGCCATTGGCAGCAAAACCACCACCAACCAGGTCAAATCCCGGCTTACCACTGGCAATAATTAACAGTACCCCAGCACCAAATATCGCTCCAAAAACCTGAGCACCAATGTAACTCAAAAGTACAGCACCACCAGGAAAACGCTTACCTGCCCAAAGTCCGATGGATACGGCTGGGTTAAGATGGCAACCGGAAACATGTCCAATCGTATAAGCCATTGTCAGAACTGTTAAACCGAAAGCTAAAGCTACTCCCAATAGACCAATACCAACTTTAGGAAATGCTGCCGCTATTACAGCACTACCACAACCGCCAAAAACCAACCAAGATGTTCCGATGAACTCTGCTGCACAACGTTTGACAAGTGACATAGGCTACCGCTTGTGATTAGTAGATTTTATTTGAGGAGAATCATCCAGCCATGTGGTGTATAAAGGAATTAATCATTAAATTTCTTAAGATTTAAGATTTGTTATGCTTCCTTTATAAATGATGGCAGTCATATTTAATCACAGTACTTAATTAATACAAAGGGATTACATCATGAAACCGTGAATAATCAATGCTAAGTTTTCCCTCTGATGTCCGAGACATAATATCAACAAACCTTTTCGCAACACTTGGAAGCTACCATCTCTGGTCACCATCCGATTTTGCGGACGACGGCGCTTTGTTTTCATATAAAATAATTTTTTAGTAGTTATATTTGCTACAAAATCATCGAGATTTGTTGCGGCGCGATCGCTTAGATTGCGTCAAGCTACGCCAAAGACGACCAAATAAATTACCCGTTGGTCGCTTGTTATTATTCATCCGTTGTTGGGGGTTATTCATCCCTTGTTGAGCGCGAGCCTCTTCGGTCACAGGGATAGCATTGTCAGCCGGGACAATTTTTGACCCGTATTTTCGCGCATACACTTTGGTAAACTCAGCACCCACAAATAAAATCTGCGCGGCATAATAAATCCAGGCTAAGATCACTACCAACGTACCCGCTGCACCATAAATGGAGCCGAAACTGTTACTACCAAGATATTGTCCTAAGACAAATCTGCCTACAGAGAATAAGCCAGAGGTAAGTGCCGCCCCAATCCAAACATCACTCCAGACAATCTTGACATCCGGCAAGAGTTTAAAAATTAGTCCAAATAGCAGTGTCGTGACGGCAAAAGAAAGCACAAAGTTGACAATCTGCCAAAGAAAATCTGCACCAGGGAGAAAGTTATGGAAGTAAGTTGATACCGTCCCTAAGATGGCACTAGCCACCAGTGACACGATCAATAAAAAACCGACACCCAGCACCATCCCAAAAGATAAAAAGCGATCGCGGATCATCGGGATAATGCCGCGTCCTGGTTTCGGTTGCACCTCCCAAATCGTGTTTAGGGCATCTTGCAATTGGGCAAATAAGCCAGAGGCACCAAATAGCAGGACGATAACGCTGACAATTGAAGCAATATTACCTTGTTTCGGTTGGCTTGCATTGGTAATGGCTGTCTGAATCAAGTCGGCTCCTGGCTTACCAATTAGACCTTGTAGTTGCCCAACAATTTCGCCATTGGCTGCTGCTTTGCCAAATACCGCTCCGGCAATAGCGATCGCAATAATCAGCAGCGGTGCTAAAGAAAAAATTGTGTAATAAGCCAATGCCGCCGCTAAGCGCGATACTTTATCTTTATTCCATTCTGCAAATGTTTCTTTCAACAACCCCCAAACCACTTTAAATCTCATCAATCACTCTCCTTTTGGCAGGATGTAGTTAAGCGCCTAACTAATTTATACAAGATACCTTATCCGTTGACATCTGTCCCAGGATATTTATTCTTGATGTCAAGGCTCAATGCTTGTTCCACTCAAGTTCTGGCTTGAGATTGGTAATCTTCTGGTAATAAATAAGACATCCAAACACTTGTATCTAGGCAAACAACTCTAGTCACGTCGTTCCTCACCTTCTCTGAGACGGCGAATCAGATCTGTAGAGGCTTGTTGAATTCCAGTTTTGGCTTGGACAACTTCGCTGCGAGCTATAATCCTTTGATGAACTTCCCAATTTAATAACTGAGCGATCGCCTGCCCCAAATATTCGTACTGTGCTTGAGTATTATAAATCTGGGCGGAAATTCGCAGTAATAACCTGGGTTTTTCCGACCACGGAACGATTTGGACTTCAATACCAAATTTATCTAATAATTCATCGTGTAGAGACAAAACGCTCCGATTTTCCAACACTTCCGGCATTGGGATCACCGCCATTGCCCCAATCATCTCCTCAGGACAAAGCACCTGCACCCCCAACGCATCACAAAGTAACTGTCTGGCGGCTAACACGCTGCGGTGATTTCTCACCATTAACTCTTGCCAACCACCAGGTAATAGCGAACCCATAAACTCAATTGCTTCTGGGACACAGAAATAAGCCGAGGGATCTGTAGTTCCCATCCAGTCAAATTCTAATTGAAAACGCGATCGCTCAGTTCGCGGTGAATTTGCCCCGTGGCTAATTGTCAGCGGACGAATTTCCGACTGTTTATCGCGGCGCACATACAAAAATGCCGCACCTTTAGGCGCACACAACCACTTATGACAATTTCCGGTATAGTAAGTTGCGCCAATTTCCGCTAAATTTAGCGGCAGCATTCCTGGCGCATGAGCACCATCAATCAGAGTATCCACACCATACTCCCGTAACTTGCTGACTATTTCCGCAATTGGAAAAATCAAACCAGTCTGACTCGTGACATGGTCTAACAACACCAACCGAGTCTGAGGAGAAACCTGCGCCATTACTGCCTCAATCACTTGCGTCCGTGATTCAATCGGTAAAGGAATCGGCGCTACTACTACCCGCGCCCCACTGCGCTGAGCAACAAACTCTAGAGCATTACGACAAGCATTGTACTCGTGATTAGTGGTGAGTAATTCTTCGTCAGGGGAAAAAGTTAGCGATCGCAACACGGCATTGACACCAGTGGTTGCATTCGGGACAAATACTAACTCTTCGGGATTCGCACCGACAAAAGCGGCGAGAGAGTTTCGGGAAGCATCTAATAACTCCTCAAACTCGCGCATGAAAAATCTGAGTGGCTGGCTTTCTAATTGCGATCGCCATTGCGTTTGTTTGTCGAGGACTGCTTTTGGACATGCACCAAATGAGCCGTGATTGAGGAAGACAACATTTGGGTCAAGTTGCCATAGACTTGATAGCTGGGGCATGAGATCTATTTTAAACGCGGAGGAGCGCGGAGGTAACACGGAGGAGCGCGGAGGTTCTTTGCGTTACTCTGCGCCACCTTAGCGCTCTCTGCGTTTTTTAAACTCCCCAGGCCGGATTCGAACCAGCGACCAATCGATTAACAGTCGATCGCTCTACCACTGAGCTACTGAGGACTACGATTAATAATAATAGACGTAAGTTGCTGGATATGGCAAGCTTTTTGGGAAAGTTTTTTTTGAGAGGGATTTTTTGAACCTTTTTCTCAGATACTTCAAGCCCGGACATGTCTCGCAATGCTTTAAGGAAAATCTCTAAAGCGCCATTCCAGTCACAACAGACTTCCCTGATGTGCTAGCTACCGTTTTAGAAAGCCATGTCGGGTTAGAAGCATCAAAACTTAATCTTGTCTTCCCTAGTTATACCCCCAGTCAGAAAATTGCAATGCTTTAATAGTGGTAGGCACTCTTAGAGTAACTTTTCAATGGGAGAACTTGACCCAGCTTTAGAAGTTGATGTTTTAGCAGCTGCTCTGCGAATGGATAGCCAAGAGTCTGGAGATTTACTGGAGTTTCTGGCAAAGAAGCTACTTCTGTCTTTACCTCAAAATACAACGGTGACTCGTAGTGGTATATTCGGCGGAGGTTCTGTCAAAGAAATTACAGTTCGCTTTGACGATTACCACTATCAAGTTACTAGGGAGCGTCACGGCTCGCTGACAGCCAAAGTCATGAAGTTAGTTCGCGGAGTTGTGCTCAAAACAACGGAAATTCCGATTGACCAATGGACCGAAAATGTAGCACAACAATTGTCACAGTTAGCGACTCGTAGCGCCCAAACTCGTGATGCTTTAAATAAGTTTGTAATTGGAGGCTAGGTCGATGCCTTTGTGGGGAGAGTCTGCAGATGATAAACAGCGCCGGGAAGCACGAGAGGCGACTCAACGTGCTTTGGAACAAGGTCAAGTTCCGCCGGAAGCACAGCAACGTTTGGCAAAGCAACGTCAGAATCAGCGTTTCTTCACCAGTGACCTGACCTCAAACGAGCATCTTTTGACCCGTGAGGCTGGTTACGAACCAATCGGCTTGGTGATGGGAACTGCATTCTACAATGTCAGTTTTTGGGGCTACTTTAGAGGATATCAGAATTATACAGGTGAACTAACTGCACTGAGTCACGCCCAACTAGCAGCGCGAGAATTGGCTGTCAGTCGGTTACGCCAAGAAGCTGAGATTCTTGGTGCTCATGGTGTGATTGGGGTACGGTTAAAGATTGGCGGTTATGATTGGAGTTCCCGCACAGTTGAGTTTACGGCGATTGGCACAGCAATTAGAATTCCCGGACGACAAGCTGAAAAACCTTTCACTAGTGACCTTAGCGGTCAGGAATTTTGGCTATTGCATTCTGCTGGTTACTATCCCCGAGGCTTAGTTTTTGGCGTCTGTTCTTATTATGTCCACAGCGATTGGCGCACCCGATCTTTAACCAGTGGCGGATTCTTTGGTAGAGGTAGCAACCAAAATCAAGAGGTAAGTCAATATACTCAAGGTTTCCAAACAGCACGTCATCTAGCAACCAGTCGTTTACTTGAAGATATTCGTCAGCATCAGGCGGAAGGTGCTGTCGGTATGCACATTGACATGGGTGTCGAAGATATTGAGTACGAACTCAATGACACTAAGTATCACGATTTGTTAACACATTTTGTGGCTGTCGGCACCGCGATCGTTCAAGATACCCAACCTCTAAATACCTCTCAGAAACCACCGCTACTGTTTTACGACCTCGCCACAGGTAAATCCACTCAGATTTAAATAAATAACTTTATTGATTAATATGACTTCTAATCAACCATCACCTAATGATATCCCCATCCACGCCCGCGAACGCCTGCAAGCAATGCGAGGTAAAGATGAACAACACCGGCTATTTACGAGTGACTTGTCAGTAAATGAGTTTTTGTTAGTCAAAGAAGCAGGTTTCGATCCTGTAGGACTGGTAGTTGGTTGTTCGATGTATCACATCGGTTATCAATTTGCCGGAGTGAACCAAAATATGGAAATGACGGTACTGTCTCAGGCAATGTATCATGCCCGTGAACTGGCGATGAGTCGGATGGAAGAAGAGGCGGATATGTTGGGTGCAGATGGAATTGTCGGTGTGCGCTTGACTGCTAAACATATGGAGTGGGAACCCAATTTAGCTGAGTTTGTGGCGATTGGAACAGCCGTGCGATCGCGTAACCGAGATCTGAGCTACCGTACATTAGACAATAAACCTTTTACCAGCGATCTTTCCGGTCAGGATTTCTGGACATTGTTACGGGCGGGTTATCGACCCGTGGGACTAGTGATGGGTAATTGTGTCTATCATGTAGCCTATCAAGGATTAGGTCAGTGGTTTAAAAATATGGGTAAGAATGTTGAGATGACTAACTTTACCCAAGCCCTTTATGACGCCCGTGAATTAGCGATGGAACGGATGCAAGCAGAAGCAACTCACCTCAAGGCTGAAGGGATTGTCGGTGTGCAACTGCATGAAGGCAGATATTCTTGGAATTCTCATGTAATTGAATTTTTTACTGTGGGCACGGCTGTGATTCCGATTCGCGCCGATCATCATATTCCCACGCCACAACTTGTACTCTCAGTGAACGACTAAAAAATTTGGTGTGTGGAGACGCGCTATTATTTCGCGCCTCTACAAATAGTCTTTGCTCAAGTATTCTCTCCCATGCGTAAATCAGATAAGCGTTTTCTCGCTTTCGGGTCTAACGAATTAGCTAAAAATCGGCTTTGAGGCTGTTTTTTAGATTGATATTTTTGACGCATCCGATAATTACTGTTGTCTAACGCACCAGCTAATTGCTGTGCTGACAACCATTGTGCGCCGTATCCCTGTACCATCAGTTGCTGTAATCTGTCAGATGTCGCCACAATCACCCGCGAAACCAAGGCTTGGGCTACTTGTTGTCGCAAAGCTGCACAAGATTTTTCAATGTATGTGTCTGCGGTCTGTCCGAAATCAGTGTAGTAGACGGATAAATAATTAGTAATAATTTCTGCATTACCACAAGTATTTTGATACTGAGCATCAAATACAACTTGTGTATTGTAGCCTTCAACTGCACTATAATTTATGAGTGCTTCAACCAGTTCACCGCGAGCTGCCTCTAGACCAGCAGTATCACGGGTTCTTTTCAGGCAGGACCAAGCGCCAATGATATTGTAGCCGTCCACTAGCAAAACGGCTGGGGATAGGTAACGGGACATGATTTTTGATCACAATTTTCTAAAGTTAACAAAATCTGTTTCATCTTTTTCATAGTAATCTACGTATTGCTTGTAATACTGTGTTACAGTGCCGCAAAAGCCCAGTTTAATACTCAGAATATTCCTGCATGAGCTTTTGTACTAAAGGTGCAGGATCGCCACGACCCACCAGTGAGCCTTGCTCAAGCAAGAAAGCTCCATCACAATAATCCAATTCATCTAAGCGATGTGTCACCCAAAGAGCAGTGATGCCGCGACTCTTGACTAAAGTACGAACTTGTGCTACTAAATCTAATTGACTATCTGGATCGAGTAGAGCAGTTGGTTCGTCTAAAAGTAAAACTTCGCAATGACGGGCAATTGCCCCAGCGATCGCTACCCGTTGTTTTTGTCCACCACTAAGTGCATAAATCGGTCGCCGCTGTAAAGCTTGTAAATTCACAGCAGTCAACGCTTCGGTAACTCGTTGTCGAATCACTACTGGTGCCAACTTTTCAGCGACTAACCCAAAAGCTACATCCACACCGACAGTCGGCATCACCAATTGATGATCAGGATTTTGAAAAACAAAACCCACCGGGTCAAGAGTGAGAATTTCTCCCGACTGAGGAGCTAAAAGCCCTGCAATCAACCTCAATAGCGTCGATTTACCGCTACCATTAGTACCTAAAAGCATCCAAAACTCACCTCTAGGCACTTCCAGAGAGCAAGATTTTAACACTTGTTCTCCTTTGGGCCAGCTGAAGTTTAAATCTTTAACCTTGATGCCCAGTTCTGTCATAAAATCATGTCCTAAATACTGAAAAGCAGTCAATACTCAATAATTATTGACTATTGACCGCTGATTTTAGTTGATTTTAACAGACCTGCTTTCATCCCCTTCCTCGCGAAGTAGGAGGGGGTAGCTCATTTATTCAGCCATAGCAAAGAAGCCCGGTGGTCTACCACCACCAATAGTTGTGCCGTCTTTCATCAACATCTGCAAACCAGAGATTTCACTAGTCCGAACAGCGATTCTTTTCTCGGTTTTGCCATCGCACTTCAGTTCCAAGATTTCCGGCTTGAGGGAGTGCATCGCGGAGATAATTTCTTGATATGAAGCCTCTGCCTCCTCAACTGTCTTGCGCTGTACGGATAGTGGGAAGGGTGTGTTTCTAATGGTCAAGTCGATGGTGAACATGGAGCATTAAGCAATGTAACTGTATAAATAATTCTAACGTTACCGCTTAAAAGCATTACCTAAACAATAAAAATTCCCCCACTCCCCCACTCTCCCCCTCCCCCCCTCCCCCCTGCCCTCCCAATTTCCCCAAAGATTAAGATTAGTTAAAAAAAAGGTGGGTAAATTAGCGATTTCACCCTAGAATATGAGAGTCGGTAAAGAATCGTAAACTGAGTTGACAACTCAGAGGACTATCTGTCTATCGGCTGATATAAACTATTGGTCAGAGGGCAGAGCGATGAATACCTGTACTTATAATATTTTGGAGATCTGCTGTAATGACTATTGCAGTTGGACGTGCCCCGAGTACTCGCGGGTGGTTTGACGTCCTAGACGATTGGTTGAAGCGCGATCGCTTCGTCTTTGTAGGTTGGTCAGGGATTCTATTATTTCCTTGCGCTTTCATGGCGTTAGGTGGTTGGTTAACCGGCACAACATTTGTCACTTCCTGGTACACCCACGGATTAGCTTCAAGTTACCTCGAAGGCTGTAACTTCTTGACAGTTGCCGTATCCACACCAGCCGACAGCATGGGACATTCCCTAATGTTGCTCTGGGGACCAGAAGCTCAAGGTGACTTGACCCGTTGGTTCCAGTTGGGTGGATTGTGGGCATTTGTCGCTTTACATGGAGCCTTCGCCTTGATTGGTTTCATGTTGCGTCAATTTGAAATTGCGCGTCTTGTGGGGATTCGTCCTTATAATGCGATCGCTTTTTCCGCCCCAATCGCCGTATTTGTCAGCGTCTTCTTGATGTACCCATTGGGACAATCAAGTTGGTTCTTCGCACCGAGCTTCGGCGTCGCGGCGATTTTCCGCTTCTTGTTGTTCTTACAAGGCTTCCATAACTGGACACTCAACCCCTTC
>JBBQRU010000021.1:0-48286 GCA_038214545.1 Cyanophyceae cyanobacterium
ACTTTTACATAAGTAATGCGCCAATTCTAATGGTAACATTATTGCCTTATAACCTCAAAAATGCTGAAATCTATATAAATTAACGCTTTTGTCGATCCACATTGGTCAAGCACCCCTTAGAATGGGTCATTGAAACAACGAGCTTACAGGAGTTTCAGCAATTTTCATTTGAAGTACTTCTGTGGGCTAACGTGAGTTGATCTCAAAAAGAAGATTTCAGTATCATTTTGTAGGATTTTTGTCAACCTCAAGGAGTTTGTATGAACAAAGGTGAATTAGTTGATGCTGTAGCTGAAAAGGCTACTGTAACCAAAAAACAGGCTGATGCAGTTTTAACTGCGGCGTTAGAAACAATTATCGAAGCTGTGTCTTCTGGCGACAAGGTGACTTTAGTGGGATTCGGTTCGTTTGAATCACGGGAACGCAAAGCCCGTGAAGGTCGCAACCCGAAAACCAATGAAAAAATGGAAATTCCCGCAACCAAGGTTCCTGCCTTCTCTGCTGGTAAAATGTTTAGAGAAAAAGTTGCACCTCCAAAAGAATAGTTGACGGATTGATTTTTGATGAGACCTGTACACGGTGGGAATTTAGCTTGGGCCGCCGCAGTCTCTGGCTGTCAGGCTGACACTATTCTGGACTTTTCTGCCAGTATCAGCCCTTTGGGACCTCCTAGCAGCGCACTTGTGGCTATTCAATCCCAATTGGGCAATCTGAGACACTATCCAGACCCAAATTACAGTGAACTGAGAGTTGCCCTCAGTCAGGCTCATCAGTTAACGCCTGAGTGGATTCTGCCCGGTAATGGCTCGGCAGAGTTGCTTTCTTTGGCTGGTCGGGATTTAGCCAGCTTAACTGCTACAGCTTTAATTACCCCCGCTTTTGGCGATTACTACCGTGCTTTGAAGGCGTTTGGTGCCACAGTGTTGGGATTTCCTCTGGATTTGGGAAAGTGGGGGAGTGGGGGAGTGGGGGAGTGGGGGAGTGGGGGAGATCAGAAAGACAAAGGGGACTTGGGAGAATTTAGTAAGTTACAATCCTTCTCCCCCTTTCCCCCCTTCCCCCCCTCTCCCTCTTTCCCCCTCTCTCATTGTGGGTTATTACTTAATAATCCCCACAATCCTACGGGAAGGTTGTTTTCGCGGGCGTCGATTCTGCCCTATTTAGAGCAATTTGCTTTGGTAGTGGTGGATGAAGCGTTTATGGATTTTCTGCCAGAGGAACAAAGTTTAATATCATTGGTGCAAAACTACCCGAATTTGGTGATCTTGCGATCGCTCACTAAATTCTTCAGTCTCCCTGGACTGCGACTGGGATATGCGATCGCGAATCCCGACCGGCTGCAAGTTTGGCAACAGCAGCGTGACCCTTGGCCTGTGAATACTCTAGCGGCGGCGGCAGCCATTGCGGCGATTGGCGATCGCGATTTTCAACAATATACTTGGGATTGGCTACCACCGACACGCGACCAACTATTTCAGGGTTTAGCCAATATTCCGGGATTACATCCTTATCCAAGTGCTGCTAATTTTTTGCTCGTTGAGTCGCAGCAATCTTGTGCTAAATTACAGCAGCGCTTACTCCAACATCACCAAATTTTAATCCGGGATTGTTTGAGTTTTCCCGAACTCGGCGATCGTTTCTTCCGTGTCGCTGTGTTATCAGTAACTAATAATCAGCGATTACTCGCAGCATTGAGAGAGGAGTGCCGTGGGTGTTGATTACGATCTTGTAATTGTCGGTGGTAGTGCGGCTGGACGATATGCAGCCTTAACCGCCAGTCAGCAGCTAGCTAGAGTTGCTTTAGTTGAACCTGAATTCAACCAAGGTCTCTACAATTACGCCATGAGAGAAAGTATTCATCATCCTTCCCCAGACTGGGTTGAGGAGGTTGTCGCAAAGATTGCTGAACAATCGAATCCCGCAGTCCTCGCGGCTCAAGGGGTTGATTTCATTGTCGGTAGCGGTCAATTTCAAGCCTCACCTCACTTAGCTTTTACCGTTGAAGACCGTCAACTCCGCGCACCTAAATATTTAATTGCTAGTGGTTCTCATCCGATAATCCCAGATATTCCAGGATTACAAAATGGCTACTTGACTTTAGCTAATTGGCATCAACAACCCTTACTCCCAACAAACTGGGTAATTATCGGCGGTGTTCCTCAAAGTGTTGAAATCGCCCAAATTCTTGCCCGCCTTGGCAAAAAAGTCACTTTAATCGTCGCTGAATCGCAAATCTTACCTGGGTTTGAACCAGAGATTACTCAGTTACTCCAAGCACAGTTAGAAGCCGATGGAGTGCGAGTTTTCACGCAAACAACTGTTACCCAAGTGCAGCAAATTCAAAGTAAAAAGCGGGTGCAAGCCGGAGATATGTCAATTGCATGTGAGGCAATTCTCGTTGCTACAGGAGTGCAGCCTAATTTTGAAACTCTTAATTTGGCAGCAGTTGGGGTAAGGTACTCAAATCGCTTACAAGTTAATAAAAAATTACAAACAACCAATCGCCGGATTTATGCCTGTGGTGATGTGATTGGCGGTTATGACTTCCCGAATCTAGCTGATTATGAAGCGAGAATTGCTGTCAATAATGCTTTGTTTTCTCCAAGTCAGGTAAATTATCAAAGCATCCCTCTATGTGTTTTTACTGAGCCACCACTGGCGCAGGTAGGATGGACAGAAGCACAAGCCAAACGCTGCTATCCGCCAGAAGATGTTGTTGTTTTGCAACAGTATTTTAAAACACTAGCAGCCGCGCAACTAGGTAGTGCGATGACAGGTATTTGTAAGTTGGTCGTGTTGGGTAATGGGGAAATTCTTGGCGGTTCTGTCTTGGGAGCAGTCGCAGGGGAATTAATTAATCTGATTGCTTTAGCGATCGCGCAAAAGATCTCCGTCAAGGCGATCGCTAATTTATCTCCCACTCACCCCAGCTTCTCAGAAATTCTTTCCCAAACAGCCCAACAATGGCAACAACAAGCAAGTACCACTACTTTTTACGACTCTCGCGCTAGCTACTTCCACCGTCGCCGCCGAATGTAAACCGAAGCATTCCCACGACAAACACATCTAAATTATATTAAAAGATGATTATCTCTCATAAAAACTACTTTTTCCCACTTTTATGACCAAAGCTGCAGATATCAGCACAAAACGATTAATCAGTATTGCTCCCGAAAATTGGGTGCGGTGGGTGACGCAAATGCCCAATCTCTCTGTGAAAGAAATGCCAAACACTGAGTTTCAGTGGATAAGTCGAGAAAGCGATGTGTTAATTCGCGTTCAAAATGAGCAAAAACGGGATTTTCTGGTCATCAACGAGGTGCAATTGCGTTACAAATCCAATCTGCCTAGGCGGATAAGAGCATATACAGCACTTGCTGAAGAAAAGTATAACTTACCCATCTTCCCAGTACTAATAAACATCTTAAAAGGAAGCGATGAGCCAATTCCAGACTACTATGAGTCCAACTTTGAGGGAATATACGCACGTCAGGACTACCGCGTCATCAATTTATGGGAAGTCGATGTGAAAGTGGTGTTTGAACAGCCCATACCCTCATTGCTTCCATTTGTACCTGTCTTGAAAGATGGTGGTGAAGAATCTACAATCAGAGAAGCACTGCAATTGATCCGTAGGGATGAGCAGTTAAACCAGTTTGAAACGGTTTTGGGATTTTTCGCAACTTTTGTATTAGATAGTACTTTAGTTCAACAAATCATGAGGTGGGATATGAGTATATTACTAGAATCTCCTTGGTATCAACAAATTGAGCAGCAAGGTAAGATAAGTGAAAAGCTAGCGGATATTCAAGCGGGCTTGCAAGTTAAATTTGGCAATCTCGGATTAGAACTAATGATTCAAATCTCGGAAATTTCAGATTTAGAAATATTAAGAGAGATTTTTCGAGCTACCCTCACAGCAAATACATTAGAGGAAGTACAACAACTCCTTCCCCAAAATAACATCTGATTTTTCATGCAATGTAGGCGGTTTTGGAGAGAATGAAATAATCCTGGTACTTTAGTTCAACAAATCATGAGGTGGGACATGAGTCTATTAATAGAATCTCCTTGGTATAAACATATTGAGCGGCAAGCTGAAATACGTACAAGTTTAGGGAATATTCAAATGAGCTTGGAAGTCAAATTCGGCAATCCTGGATCAGAATTAATGACTCAAATCTCGGAAATTTCAGATTTAGAAAGATTAACAGAGATTTTTAGAGCTACCCTCACAGCAAATAGATTAGAGGAAGTACATCAAATCCTTCCCCAAAATAATATTTGATTTTTCATACAATGTAGAGATTAGAGTAGCTATTGGCAAGATGCTGACAAAATCGGAAAAGATGAAAGTCTCCCTATTTTTTCTCGCGTAAAGATATGTTACCGATACCTTGGAGAATGCCGCGACCGATTAAACCAATTGCTTGACCGATAATTTGTGTCAAAATATAGACAAGTCCTTTACCTAAAAATTTCACGATCGCTTGTATACGCGGAGCCAAAGCATCGCGAATCTCCAGTACCAGCGTGACTAATAGGCGAATTCCGGAAAGTTGGGCTAATTCTTGACCGCGAGGCGCATAAATCGCAATTTTCGCAATCCCACGCGGCGCAAATACTAATATGTTGTAGCGACTCTCGAAAATGGTTACTGGCTCAGTTATATAGTTATTAAAGCGATATTTCCAGGATAGACTGTTACGAAATCTTTCAATTTCGCGGGTGGAAAGTAAATTGCGATCGTAAAAGTTTTGTTTGATTACTTCTAAATCTGCCAACTGATTTAGTAACGGCTGAACTACAGCATTAGCAATCTGAATTAATAAGTTATGTAAAATTAACTCAGCTCTCGCCATTGCTTCTGGGGTATCCGCCTGGTAGGAGAGATGATCGATCATTAACGGCGCTTGAAATAATATATAAGCTAGAAACTCGGTAAATAAAGGGATCTTGCTGAAAATTGCCGTTTGGACGCTTGACTGATCTAGCAGGAGCAATTCCACAATTTCTAAGTAGCGATCGCCAACCTTTATCGTTGAGTATCTCCCAAAAAAATCTGTAATTACTATTTGCCATAAATCTTTAATAATTGCCGCCGACTTACTAGGTAGTTCACTAATTTCTACTTGCGAAAATCGTAGATCTTCTAAAATGCTTTCAATTTTCCTCAAAATGAGATGAAACAACTCACGTTTTTTATCTTCGCGGAAAATGTCAATTTCTAAAGGCTCGTCGGTCAGATTCTGGAGTGGAAACTGTAGCTTTGCTGCTGTCGATGTAAATATTGTGGTGGATGTACTGTCGCTAACTGGTGAAGAAAGGGAATCATTTAAGAGTGTTAATTGACTAGTGCCAATTGGTGACACCTCTTTTACTGATGGTAACAGCCGAGAAAGCAACCAGCGAGCAGCCAGCAATTCTCGGCGTTGCCCAGCCAGAATCGCCTTCTCCATTAAGGGAATGCCGGGAACTTGTAATTCCGCCGTGACTGCTGCCAATGTGGCATTGATTTGTGCAAATCCTGACAACCGGAGATTTTTTCGCAGTGTGCGAAAGGGAGTGACTCCCCCACTCTCCGACTCTCCCTCTCCCCCACTCCCCTCCCCATACCAATAAAAACCACCGGCGGCGACTTGGCGCATGGCGGCGACTATTTCGGAAACGGCTGTTCCTTTGGGACAATAGCCATTGACTCCTAGCGCCTTGATTGCGGCTAATGATTCCGGTTCGGTGAGAGAACTCAGGATGAAAATTGGCAGCGTTGGGTATAAGGTTTTGAGGTGACGACACAGTTGTAAACCGCTGAAGTAGCGAGCGCTCTGAATATCTAAAATAACTTCGAGGACAATTAAATTGATGAACTGCGGATCTCTGAGTCCGTCTGTCAAAATCTGCAAAGCAATAGCAGGAATAGACGCTGATTCGACTATTTGCACATCGGCGATTTGCGCCACAGCTACCCGCAGCCCCAATTGAAAAATTGGGTCTGGGTCAATTAACAACAGTTTCAATCGGCGATCGCTCATATACACATTTCTAGCTCATATCGCGATGTATTTCTGCTGTCTACGTAGTTATTATGAGATTTTGACTGCGTTCACGAAAATAAACTGTGATTTAGACACGTTACAGCTTAAGTAGTCTCATTTTTTGCCTTAAAAGCAACAATACTTAATTCAGTAACAGTATACCTACGTAATTAAACTGAAATTTTTGCATTAAAATCAGTTCTATTTTTAACAAATAAACAATAACAAAATACAGTTAATTTACCTGATTGCAGTGAAGATGCAATTAGACTGTTGTTTAGTTGAAAGCTAAAAAATACTTGAATGTAAATCAGGAACTGGGTTTTAGCAGGCTTAGCCAGCAAATCCCAATTGCATGATTAGCCAGCTAACACAACCAGAGTGATTGTATAAAGAATCGCCATCGTAAAGGAGACTTGTCATGAAAGGGATTGTTAAAAACATTTTAATCGGTGCATCGCTTGTTGCTAGTGTTAGCGCGATCGCTTCTGCTCCAGCACAAGCAGCGAGTATCACTGGCGTTACTGTTGGAGGATCAGCCCCAACTGATTATTTTATTTATGATACTAGTGGGTCTAAGACAGTACGCTCGAACGACATTTCCCTCGCAAACGTTAATCGAGTTCTAGGTGGTGATGCTACAGACCCTACTGGCAACATTGAGTTAGCCGCTTCCAGTGAACAACCATCTGGGTTTGATTTTAGAAAGAACACCAGCATCAGTGGGAAGCTCAACGGTAAAGATATTACCCTTAGCAGTTTGACAGCTTCCGATTGGACTCCAACCTTTATTAATCAATGGCTGACAGCAGGTTTAAACGCTAATGGTTTCAGTAGTTTAGCCTCAAATCAGCAGACATTTGGCTTTCTCTCGACCATTTTCATGAATCCGAGCTATGGCGGACCTCAGCGGTTTAGTGATCCTAACATCTCTTATGTCAACCAAAATGACAGCACTGGCTTAATCAATATTGGACTAGCTGGTCATTATGATGCAAGTTCTTTCTTAAAAAATTCGATTAACAGGTACATAACTGATCAAAATGTTAGCTCTGACAATAAGTCTAAAGCCGGATATTTACTAGCCGCTCTCGGAGATAAGAAAATACAAGCGAGTGAAATCGTCAAAGTTTCTTACAATGGTGGACCTGCTCAATTACTATATGGTTTCAGTGCAACAAGATCTGGGCTAGTTGCTGCCGATGATAATTTATCTCATAGCGGTAACTACGAAGTTAGTTTCCAAGGCGTGCGTACAGTATCTTCCTCACCAAAATCAACCCCAGAACCCTCCGTCATGCTTGGTTTATTGGGAGTCTGTGGTCTTTTGGCTAGTCAACGTAAGCTGAAAAAAGCCTTCTAAAAAAGAGGAGGGGGGAAATAATTATAAATTTTGAATGATAAATGCGAAATTTTCAACATTCCCCCACTCTTCTACGCAAAAGCACTCTCTAATTCCGATAGCCATAAAAGTTAATATTGTAATCAGTAATCCGCACTCCAGTTTGCTGTTCAATTTCTTTGATTAAAGCTTCTGGCAATTCCACATGCACGTCTAAAATTTGATGGGTATCCAGGCAATTGACATGACTGTGGGAATCGCTGATATTACCGTATAAACGCCCGTCGCAGCGTTCAATGCACTCAATAATGCCCTGAGTAGACAAAGCTTCGAGATTTTGATATACAGAAGTGTGACCAATGTCTTTACCGCGCTGATTCAAGCGATCGTAAATCTCGCGGGCGGAAAGATGCTCTTTTTCTTGCCACAGCAGTTCCAGAATGAAGCGTCGCTGGCGGCTGACACGCATACCCAATATCTGACACTGTTCAATCGCATCTTCTAAGGAACGAATTGGTTTTGTCGATACGGTTTCGTTTTGCATATATAACTCTGATTAAAAAAAATTGTTTACTATGATTTTGACCTCTAGATTTTGCACCTGGAACGAGTTTTTTTGGCTATGAGCAAAATTTTACTACTCGTGCAGATGTATAATCATCAAAAATATTCATTTGTCAACGAGTAGATTCAATATTCCCACTGTGCCTCCCTACGCGAGTTTGCTGGAATAATACTTATCCAACTAAAACAAACTCATTACAACTTTAACTTAAAAATAGAGTAAACGTCTACTCTACCCTAAGGAGGATGTCAACTCCAATTCGCAATTCGCAATTAAGACAATTAGTGTTCGCGTTTTCCCCGCTTTTAGGCAATTAATCAATTAACAATCCGAACTAGAGCGCATTTTTAATTGCGAATTGCGAATTGGAGTTGCAGTTGGCGCTAGCTATTCAGCGGGCAAAACTGCTAGTGTGGATTTTGCTGACATCCGATAAATGTATAAATTAAAATACTTTGAGCTTATGACGATAACGATCGCCCTTGACACGAACCTGATCAACAATTTGGATTTGTCGCCGGTGCAAACGGTGATTGAGAATCTCCAGCAACAGCAAGCGTTATTAGCCTCTGAACAGCAGCTGCGCTTTCAAATTCAATATCTTCAAGAAGAAGGCGATCCGAGGGAACTATCAGAAATTCCCGAAGTGCGGTTATGGTTTATTCGTTTGGATGCTAAGTATCCTTGGTTGCCATTTTTACTTGACTGGCAAGCTGGGGATTTTGTGCGTTACACCGCGATGTTAGTACCACACACCTTTACCACCAAAGAGGGAATACAGTATAATCCCGAAGCTTTAGAGATATATTTAATGCATAAGCTATTTGTTTTACACGATTGGATGAAACAGCACTCAATTACCAGTCAATCGCGCTTAAAATCAATGGCGCAACTGCTGGGGTATGAATTAGATGATGGTTTATTTGAAATGTTTTAAACAAATGAGTGAGAACTATTCTCACTCCCCAACGACCATACAAATCCGTTTAGGACTTGTGTTCTCTTTCTCTGTGTTCTCTGCGCCCGAGTTCGGTTCCTTAAATTGCTATACCTATTTCAAACGGCAGATTAAACTCAAAGCCGTGTTAAAGGCGTATTCTACTGCTTTTGATTTACTCGGCAAAGCTTCCTGCCAAATCCGATAATCGTTATATTCTAGGATTAAGTTAGCGATGCGATCGCTTTTAACTTGTTTCAAGACATAATATTGAGTGGCTTCAAAATCTCTGGATGTCCCACCGGCTTGTAAAACTTCTTGTGCCGCCTGGATAAATTCTTGTAAAACTGCTTGGATATACTCTTTGCCCGCTTCTTCGGCAAAAATTGAAGCAGATTCACAAGCATTAATCTCTTCTGTCAGTAGCTGGACAATTTCTCTTCCGGTTGACGTATCCCACTCGCTGGGTAGTTGCACATTTACATATTCAACAGGGGATTGTTGATATTTAATATACTCAAGCAAATCTACAGCCACTTTTGACAGATATCCGCCCCCCGCTAGTTCCCACAAAGGATTGGTGCTGGTATCGATTGACTCATCAGAAAATACTTTTTCTTCACCATCGGGACATTCATAGATGAGATAAGTCCAAATTCCCGCAGGAGAGTCGGAACTTCCGGCTTGATAAAAAGTTATTGTGCCGTCTTCTTCACATTTATAACAAGTATTAGCACTGGCTAAGACAAAGCTACGGTAGCTTTTCGCACGAGTAATTTTTTGAAAAATTCCGACAATTTGATGAGGCTGACTTTCGACTTGAATGTAACGTTTTGCACTACTGATGAAGCTATGTAATCGAATAGACATTTACTTTTCCTTTTGATAGTTCATGTTTTGGAAATGTGAAGAAACAAAGAATGTAGCATATTATCCCGTTTTTTTTAAATGAATCAATTAAATTGCTTTTACAATTTGTCGGTAAAATCACAACTTAATATTTAGATTTTCACTTGTGAAAAAGGTATTATTGACCACCAACTAGCCAACTGTAAACTCGGGCAAGAAAGTCAAAAATACTTAGGACTTTCTTTCCCGACAATTGCTCAACTTTGTTCTAACTTAATACTTAATTGAAATTGATTTTGTTAAAAAACAGACGAGAACTCCATTTGTATTTATAAGTTCCGCAATCACTGTTTATGTTAGTAGCATATATTGCACCAAAGATGCTGAACAGAGGGTTAACGTACCTGTTTTGTCATCAAGATAGAACATCTTAGAATTTTTCTAACTGCCCGTCTTCAGTCTCAAGGTATAGAAACCAAATATTTTTTATGCTCTATGTCAATTGCCAGTCCCGCAGTAACTTGATGTGGTCAACGTGTATGATTCCCAGAAAGCGATCATAAATAACATTTTTTTAAGAAGGAAATTTAATGTAGCACCAAAACTTCTTTTGGTAAAGGCTTGGTGTTGTAGGATGTAGGCTAAAAAAGCCAATAAATAGGGTTTTTATCAAGTATTTCGGCGAACCGGAGCAAAAAACACGGTTTCTGCTCCTTTAATTTATGTTACAAAAACGTAACAGACTCTATGCACCCCAGACTTTCTCCAAAACAGTGGCGGGGGAGATGGTTGCCAAATTGCCAGTGGGAGATTTGATAGCAAGGAAGCGATCGCTCTTCGGCAATAGCTTTTGTGGTAGGGTCAGACCAAATAAAGCGATGGTATAAGTTTGGACGGCGACAGCCAAATGCATGGATGGGCTGTCTGTACACAGCATTAAGTTTGCCCCAGAAATCATCGCCGCTAACTTACCAAGATCGCTAGGAGAGGTAATTTTGATGTCACTCCCTCCTTGTGAGAAGTTGCGCCCAAAATTATCTTCTGGTGCTTGAACAACGACGACAGGCATTTCTGGCTGTTTTTGGCGGAAATCTTGGATAATTTGCTGCCAACTTGATGCTGGGTATTCACTGCTATTGTTGGTCGCGTTTGTACTGCCATCAATCAAAATGTAGCCAGCATGAATATTCAAGCGTTTTTGCTCGTTTTGCGCCCAATCAATATCTGGTTTGGGTACATTGATTGTTAAATCAGGAGTGGGAGATTTAATCCCCATACCTTGGAGCAAATCGTGATACATTGCCGCTGCGTACTGTTCGGTTTTCAACGGTACAGAGTTGGTGAGGAAGTAAGAACCTTTGTTTTGATAGCCAACGCGGGTAGGAATTCCGGTCAGCCAAAGTAAAAAGTTGATGTTGGCACTATAGCTAGCAGAAATAGCCGTGTTGTACTCGCGATCGCGCATAATACCGACAAGGTTGCCGAAATCTGCCAGACTATTGCGATCTTTGTAATCAAAAGTCAGGACTTCATGAACTGATTTACAGACTCGGTAGGCACTCTTAGCGCGGGGTTCCACAAGGACATCTATCGTCGCTTGCGGATAACACCGCTTCAGATCGTCAAGAGTGGGGAAAAAGAGGATTTGATCGCCGATACCACCAGGGACAAGGGCTAATATTCGCATAATATTTCTTGACGCTTACTCGCTCCTTATTTTAGGGGAAGATAAGCATGAAGATTGAGGTATATCGTGTATTTACTAATTCCTGCAGCCGGAATGGGAAAAAGGATGGGCAGCAATCGCAATAAACTTCTCCTGAAGTTGCGATCGCAACCTATTATCAGTTGGACTCTGAAAGCCGCCGCCGCCGCGCCAGAGATTACCTGGATTGGCATTATTTCTCAGCCGACAGATTGGGAAGATTTACAGATAATTATTGCTGATTTGCAGCTGACTAAGCCAGTTGAGTTGATTTGGGGTGGTAGAACTCGCCAAGAATCAGTTTACAACGGTTTACAAGCACTGCCAGCCGCTGCTGAACAGGTTTTGATTCATGATGGCGCTAGATGTTTGGCAACACCAGATTTACTTGACAAGTGTGCTGTCGCTGTGCATAAATACCCTGGGTTAATTGCGGCGGTTCCTGTGAAAGATACGATCAAAGTGGTAGATGAAACTGGCATAATTCAAAGTACACCTGACCGCCGACAGTTATGGGCAGCACAAACGCCGCAAGGTTTTGATGTGAAGTTGTTAAAAGAGTGTCATTCGCTAGGTCGAGAGCAAGGGTGGGAAGTTACTGACGATGCGGCTTTGTTTGAAAAATGCGGTTACAAGGTGCAAATTGTTGCTGGTGAGGAGACGAATTTGAAGGTGACAACACCTGTAGATTTAGCTTTAGCTGAATTTATTTTACAAGGGAGAGAAAAAAGCGAGGAGATTAATGACTCGTTTAGCCACCAAAATTGAAGCAATTCTTTATCTCAAGTGTCAGCCGCTATCGCTATTGGAGATTGCCGAGTATGCTGGGTGCGATCGCCCCACCGTGGAAAGCGGATTGATTGAATTGATGGACGACTACGCCCACCGAGATAGCGCTTTAGAAGTAGTGGAAACTTCTGAAGGTTATAGTTTGCAACTGCGCTCGGAATTTCAAGAGTTGGTGCAAACCCTCATTCCTCTAGAATTAGGAGTGGGTGCATTACGAACTTTGGCTGCGATCGCCTTAAACAGCCCCATACTCCAAAGTACACTCATCGATTTACGTGGTTCTGGAGCCTACCAACACGTTCAGGAACTTGTAGAACTGGGTTTTGTCCGTAAACGGCGGGGAGAATCTCGGTCTTATGGGTTACAAATTACCCCAAAATTCCACCAGTACTTCCATATCGATCAGTTACCTAAACCGTTTAATGACCCGCCCTTAGCAGATGAGAGTGAACCAGAAGCTGGATAATTCTTGTCTATTATGAAAATGTACTGCTGCAAGCAGAGGCAAGCGGCGATACATTTTAACTATGGTTTACATTAGGATTAGCAAATCTAGCAGTCAATTAAGATCGCCAATGGCATTTCATCCTGACTTTTTAAATGAGAACGAAGAGGCGGCTCAAGTTAATCCGTTGCTGAAATATCTCCAGCACCAACCTCCCGAAGTTCTCGCCCATGTCGCCAAGTCCGTCAGCCCGGAAATTAAAGAAATTATTTCCCATAATGTCCAAGGCTTGGTCGGATTGCTACCAGGGGAAAATTTTCATGTGCAAGTAACCACCGACCGAGAAAACCTAGCTGGTCTTTTAGCTTCGGCGATGATGACTGGGTATTTTCTCCGCCAGATGGAACAACGGATGCAGCTGGATAATTTGACTGATTTCAATCGCAGCGGACACTAAGTCCAAAACGCCCGATGGTGGTCAATCATTCATTGGGAAAAGCACCAGATTCGACTTTGAGGATTTGAGTCTTATTGTTGCGGCTGATTTCCATTTCCAGCACTGCGCCAACAGAACTAGATTCGACTAGTTGTTGGACTTCAGCCGAATTACGTACCAATTGACGGTTAATTTTTTGAATCAAGTCGCCAGATTGTAATCCTCCTTTTTCGGCGGGGGACTTATCCATCACCCTGACAATCAAAACGCCTTTATCTACCTTGATATTAAGTTTAGTTTCCTTATTGATCTCGTCTTTTTTGGCGCTAGTCAGGTCAACCATTTGAATTCCTAGGAAAGGATGCTCAACCCGCCCAGTACTATAAAGTTGATTGGCGACGCGGGCGGCGATTTCGATGGGGATAGCAAAGCCGAGTCCGCGTGCATCGGCGCGAATCGCAGTATTAACGCCAATTACCTCGCCTTGGGCGTTTAGCAACGGACCGCCGGAGTTACCAGGGTTAATTGAGGCGTCGGTTTGGATAAAGTTGACTCGCTTGTCAGGAATACCAACTTGAGCGCTAGTGCGATCGACGGCGCTAATAATGCCCACTGTGACAGTATTATCAAGACCAAGAGGATTCCCAATCGCAATCGCCCATTGTCCAGGAATGAGATTATGTGAGTTACCTAGCTTCACAAACGGCAATTTATCGGCAGTAATTTTGACCACAGCGACATCTGTCACCACATCTACCCCCAATACCTTACCTTCAAAACTTCGACCATCTTTTAAGGTCACTTGCACTGTATCGGTGTCAGCTACCACATGAGCGTTAGTGACAATTTCTCCGTCTGGACGGACAATAAAGCCAGAACCTGTACCGCGTTCAATCCGGTCTTGAGGAATTGGCTGGTCATCGCCGAAAAAGTGGCGGAACAAGGGAGTTTTAAAAGCTTCGGGGATTTGATTGGCAACTTTACGCGTAGCGTTAATTCTGACAACTGCAGGACCGACTTTTTGAGCAGCGGTAGCAATAAAATTAATGTTTTCACTCCCTGTAGCGCTGCTAATTCCTAGCGATTGGTTGGGGACTACTGTACCAGGAGGTAAAGTTACTGGTACAGTGTTTAATTCTACATATGGGCGATTGCGGTCAGGTAGAAAACGACTACCGATTAATCCGGCTCCACCACCGATCGCTAGTAAGGTGAGAGAGATAGCTAGTTGTTTTAATGATAATTTCATAGTAGTTACGCGTAAAACAGCAATGTAGATGCTAATTCCTCAGTGTAGTCAAGCAATTGTCAGAATGCATAGATCTCCAGATGATGCGGGAGAATTAAAAATTAAATTACGTCTATTTACACAACTTGTTGCTCCGCTTGTTTAAGTTACTCTTACTTATGAATTCACGTTACGCACTACTTTCCGTCGCCGTATTACTGAACTTTTTCGGGTTATTGCCGACAATTCCACCTGCTTTAGCTCAGTCAGAGCAATGTCAAGCGGGGACTACCAGTATAATCCGCCATACAGTTGCGAATGGCGAAACTTTGGCGAGTATTGCTCAAAATTATAATCTGAAGCCAGCTACTTTAACTAACCTCAATCCAGGTTTAGGTAACGGTGTGAAGGTTGGTCAGGAAATATTAGTTCCTCCGGCTGATGGGATTTTAGTCCAAATACCTCGCGGTAAAACCTGGCAAGAGGTAGCACGGGCTTACAAAGTGCGTCCTGATGTGCTATTCGAGTTGAACGGTTGTCAAAAATCACCAAATACAATCTTTATACCCTTAGGTAATAAAGTCTCATATCGCCCTCAGACTTCAATCACCACCCCAACTAAGTTAAGTGGTTATCCTCTACCGGCTGTCGCCCCGATTAGCTTAGCTTATGGATGGCAAATTCATCCGATGACAAATCAAGTCTTTTTTCATAGTGGTTGGGATTTGCTAGCGAATGTAGGTACACAAGTCAGCGCCGTTGATGCGGGAACTGTCGTCTTAGCCCAAGAACAAGGAAGTTATGGTCAGTTAGTGATTATCAATCATCGCAACGGACTGTTACAAACTCGTTACGCCCATCTGCAGAGTATTTTAGTGCAGAACGGTCAGACAGTGAAAGCCGGAGATTTAGTGGGTACAGTCGGGACAACTGGTAAAGCAACTTCCCCGCAACCACATCTGTTATTTGAAGTCCGTTCGAGTTCTCCTCAAGGTTGGGTAGCTCAAGATCCTGTTCAATATTTAAAGTAGGAGCGATCGCGATGACTGTAACTACTTACAAATGGACAATTGACCGCTATCACCAAGCGGTTAGTGCTGGAGTTTTTGATGCACAAGCAGTCGAACTATTAAATGGGGAGATTATAATTATGCCACCAGAGGGTGAACCTCACGCTTGTCGTGGAGATATGACAGTTGAATACCTGCGGGTGTTATTGGGTCAACGCGCCCAAATCCGTGAAGGTAAACCGATTACCATCTTTAATAGTGCATCAGAACCAGAGCCAGACATCGCAATCGTCCAAAGACTTTTCTGGGAGTATAACGAACACCACCCCTACCCAGAAAATATCTTTTGGTTAATTGAACTCTCGAAAACTAGCCTCAAAAAAGACTTAGAACTCAAGACTGAAATTTATGCACAAGCAGAAATAAAGGAATATTGGGTGATTGATCTCAAAGCCACCAAACTAATTGTTTTTCGTGACCCTGTGGACGGAGAGTATCAGTCCAAGCAAACCTACAATATAGGTAATATCAGCCCATTAGCATTCTCTGATGTTGTGATTTCGGTGGATATTATACTAGGGAAAAATCGGTGGACGCCTTAATGATATGCATCCCGGCAGTAGCAAATCGCGCAAAACTAGCAGTTGCAGATTCAGTGTAATCAACTACGCCAGTAACGACAACAGGAGAGGAACAATCTTCGATTAAATAGACTTTCTGAGCAAGTTTGGGGTCTATTTGCTTAATCTCAGTTAATAAATCGTCTATTGTCCAGGCTACACAGTGACTTTTGGCTTGACCCGTAATAATAACGGCATCGAATTTTAACAGATGTTGGATGAGATTAGTGTTTTTTTGAGCGATCGCCTTCCCATCAACAGTGTCAAGTACTTCTGGACGTAACGCCGAATAATTTTCTGTCAGCACGTTGTCACCCTTGAGATCAAATTTTGTCTGGCTAGTCCGTGCTTGAGAGTGAAAAAACACCGCTTCCTCGACGGATGAAACTAATGCATGACCGATACCGCCCAGCATCGAGTGGTAGGGCCAAATCGTCAGTGGATATTTGCCATTCTGACTCAGCTGCTGCACATAATGAAAAGCGTGATGAGCGAAGAATGAGCGATCGTATCCTAAAGCATCAGCAACAGCGGGGTTAACTTGCCAAACACCGCGTTCAATATCAGCTGAAGTAATGTTAGTCACCGCCGGTGTGGGGTGTTGCCCCTTAGCATTAATCCAGAAAATTGGGTGGAAAATTTGCATCGCGGTGTGAGTATCTAGTGTCGGAATTATCTGAGTGATTACTCCTAAATGACGATAAATAAATTCACACAAGCGCTGATTGTCTTCAACTGCGCCAATCCCCGATCTCCCGCCCACAAATAGTTCAAATCCAGGAATGCAGAAAGTATTTTGCACATCAATCAATAATAGACAAACACGCCTTTTATCTGTAGATGCAGGTTTAATGTCGTGTTTTTTTGCCCAGTCTCTAGCTTCTGTAGCCCTTTGTTGATAAGGTACGCGCCAAACTTCGCTAACTTTTTTGCTATCAAAGTGAGAGGGAATCGGTAGTTGGCTAATAGTACGTTTGTTCATAATTAATAAAGGAGAGCGCTTACTCGTTTAATCTATATAAAAATTTACAATTCATTAGTAAGATATGCAACATTCTATACTCAAATAAGTATATTTACTATCTTAGCATCTGAGTTGAGAGGTAAATTCAGTGAATTTTCTCTATGAGAATCCTGCGATATATTCTTATAAATTTAACAGGACTAAGAGTAAAGAGGCGGAAAATCCAGATTAACCTAAAAAACTATTTTTTGCATGACTGTGTCGCCAGCTACACTCGTTTTTCACAATAACTTATCCATGATTTCACCTTTAAACAGCCCAATTTTGATTGTTGACGATAGCCCAACAAATGCTGCGGCTTTATTGATGATGCTAGAACAATCTGGATTCGAGGTTGTGGTTGCGAGTAGTGGCGAAAGTGCGCTGGATTTAGTCGCAGAAATCTCACCCAGCTTGATTTTGCTCGATGTTATGCTACCGAAAATGGATGGATTTGAACTCTGTAGCCATCTCAAAGCCACAACCACAACGCAGGAAATTCCGATCATTTTCATGACATCTCTGTCTAGAACAGAAGATAAAGTGAAAGGATTAAGTTTAGGTGCGGTAGATTATATTACTAAACCGTTGCAGAAAGAAGAGATTATCGCCCGAGTTAATGTCCATCTAAACCTCAGAAATTTAAACAAGCAATTGGCGGAAAAAACTTCAGAATTGACCGTGGCTTTACACCAGTTGCAACAATCTCAATTGCATTTAATCCAAAATGAAAAAAATTCAGCTTTGGGAGAATTAGTTGCAGGTGTAGCGCACGAAATTAATAATCCGGTTGGTTGCATTAACGCTAATGCTATTTATGCTTCAACATATTTTCGAGAATTTATTCAACATCTCCGGCTTCATCAACAAAAAGCTAGTCCTGAGCAGATTGCTAGCCATGCAGAAGAAATAGATTTAGATTTTTTAATTGACGATTTACCTAGTGTTTTAGATTCTCTGCATGAAAGCGCTATCCGCATCAAAGATATTAGCGATTCGCTGAGAATTTTTTCCCGCCGTGATACTGACAAGAAAATTGATTTTGATTTACACCAAGGAATAGAAAGCACACTATCAATTCTGAAACATCGACTTATGTGCGATAGTCGAAAATCTGATATTGAAGTTATTAAAAAATATGGTAATCTCCCAAAGTTGCGCTGCTTTCCAGGAGCGTTAAACCAAGTATTCATGAATTTGTTAGCCAATGCAGTTGACTCTTTACGGGATTCCACTGAACACTTTTCGAGCAGTCATACACCAAAAATTCAAATACAGACCGAATTGAATCATCACAATCAGGCTGTGATTTCTATTCAAGATAATGGTATTGGCATTCCGGAAAATATACAGCAAAAAATATTTAAATCCGCTTTTACAACCAAACCAGTAGGCAAAGGTACAGGACTAGGTTTAGCAATTGCGTGGCAAATCATTGTCGAAAAGCACGGCGGTTGTTTAGAAGTTGATTCGCAATTGGGTCAAGGCGCAAAATTTACGATTAAACTCCCACTGTAAAAAAATCAATTGTTCGTAGTTGCGCTTTAGCGCACGTAAGCCAACTAATTGTATAAATTAAACTTCTTGCATAAATAATTTAGTTAATTTTAAAAACAAATGTTAGTTCCCGAAGATTTGTGGGAAAAATGAGATAGCAACACAGATACTTAACTAGATACATAATGCTGCCTTCGTTAGATTCAGTATTAACAACTGCTCATCTCGCCCAATCGATCTTTGACACACCAACTCAAAACAATCGACAACGGTTGCTGAGTTTTCCGATTGGCAAGTATAGAAATAGCTTAATTCCTTTAGAGCAAATTACCGAGATTTTGCGCGTCAACTTAGATGAAATTTTAAGTGTTCCCGAAACTCCTAGCAGTGTTTTAGGTGCATATAACTGGCGTGGTGACATGCTGTGGTTAATCGATTTAGAACATTTAATTGGTGGCGAGTCTCTATATGAAGATGAGCCGTTATCTCAGCAACCGATCGCGATAGTTTTGCAAGTTGACAACTATTATTTTGGGTTAGTAGTAAAATCAATGAATGAAATTGAACTCCACGACCTCAAAGCCTTGTTACCAGCCAAGCCTGGGTCAATACCTTCGCCGTTAATTCCATTTGTGACTGGCTATCTCCCGAATAGTTCAACCGTACTGAATCCCAAAGCGATCGCCCAATTTTTCCTTCAAGACTAGTTTCTCAACGCGTAATCGTAACGATATATTACATTAAAGGAAGAGATTTTTATGGGGCGATCGCTGACTGAAGGCAAGTACATCACTTTTAAAGTTTCTACTTATCTTCTCGCTTTACCAATCGATAGCATTTTTCGCGTGATTACTTGTCCTAGCGATTTGGGTCAAACCCTGCAAGAAGCAAAATTGGCGCAAATGGGCGATCGCACGGTGATGTTACTTAATCTCCGGGCTTTTCTCGATCCGCAATTTAGTCATACTCACTCCAACGAGCACCGATATTTTCTGATCATTACCCAAGGTCGTGAGGGAGAACTATATGGCATTCTCGTGGATGCGCCACCAAATCTCCTCAACATTCCCGAAACCAGTATTCAACCAGTCCCGCAGTCTTTCCACCAAATCGGATTTCCGGCTTGGGTGAGTCAGATTGCCATTCTTAAACAAAAAAATGAATCAACAACTATTTTAATGTTAGATATTTACCAAGCTGTTGCCCGTAAAACTCAGGATCTGGAATTAGCTCGCCACAACGGAATTTTTGCCAGATCCTAATCGGGATTAAACTGTGTCTGGGTCTATACCCATTTCTCTCAACCGCTCCGCTAGTCGAGTTGCTTTTTGACTTTCGCTATCGGCTCTTTGGCGTTCGCTATCAGCTATTTGGCGCTCCAAAATACTCGACTCGGCTCCAGTTGGAATCACTTGACCTTGGCGATCGCACCAGCGTAGCCAGATCCCTGATTGCTGTTCAAATGTACCTGACCATAATGTCAGACCCAACCCCACGGTTTCTAGCCAGAAGGGTTCTGATAGTTCTACATAATTTCCGGCTGTGAGTACATATACTCGTAACATTGCGCCATTCATTTGTGCTGCTTCTTGAATTTGAAGCAACGGGTCAAATACTACGTAATAAGCGATACCGATCCGGGCATAATCAGCTTTCTTCGTGCTTAATTCTTTGCCTTTGTGATTGGAAACAATTTCAATCGCTACTTCCGGTCGCTTACCAAACTCCCAGACAAAATAGCTGCGATTCTGCTTTTGACTCCAATCCACAGGCATTTGGACATTTAAGCTGAGAAAGACATCTGGGACTAGTGGGTCTAACTTAGTTCCGTAGAATATTCCCACGTTTGCAGCGGCAATAAAAGGCAGCGCGAGTAATTGGGAATTGTAAGCGGAATCTACCAGAAACCGTTGTTGCTTCTCGCTATAAAAGTTGTCCACTGGTTGGTCGTCCTCGATTTCCAGCTCGCTAATGTCGGGAAAAACTATTTCTTCGGTATCTAGAAGCTCCTGAGCCGTCACCGTTGACACACGAATTTTAACAAGCCCGATTCAAAGTCGGGTAACTTTATTTGAATTAATTGGGTTTGGTATGCTTTCACCATTTTAAAAATGGACGTGTTGTATTTTATTTATCTTCTAATTATAGATCTATTGATATCTCTGAAAATATTTTTAAAATATATTTAGAACCAATAAAAAGCCGCGCTAGAAGCGCAGGGTTTTCAACCCATTTTTCTGATAACTATGAATTTCTACCGCAAAAATTATTTTTTCTCTAGCCCATATCGCTCAGCTTTCGAGCAGCAGTACGCGCGACAAAATTATTTGTTTTAGCTTGAGCTACGAAGCGTTCGGGTGCAGATTCAGGATAATAGTCTTCAATTTCATCGGGGTAAGACTGTAAATAAAGCAAGCAGTTAACTACTAATCTCAAACAATTGGTGAATTGATTAATAGAATTTTTAGTGTATGATTCACTATCTTTAAGAGTAGATTCTAAGAATTCGCGATCTTCAATACCTTCAGCTAGCTTCTGGTTATAAATTTCTTTTATTTTTCGCTCTAGCTCTTCCACCAACAAACTTTCTTAGCGCATCATGACAGATTTAGTTGTCCGAGGTTTACTCTAAAAGTAACTGGTACCACTAACTGGACTGATAGTAGCCCTTCGACACGGTGTTTCTACGTCCCTTATAATCAGATGATTGTAAGTATTAGGAGGAGTGACTTCAAACTTAGCCGAGTCAGGGGCACATTTGTTCTGATAGTTGGTGTAGTTAGTTTTTTGACCATATCTTAGAACAAAATAAGCTTTGCCTCCAGGTACAAGAGTTACTGTTTTTCTTGGTTTACTAGTATCGCGTTCGATTTTCACTCCTATTGGTCTGTTACGTGCATCTAGTAATTCTGCACCTGGATAGCCGTAAAGAGTACAGGTTCTGTTTGATATATTAGTAAAAGCAAATTGATTGTAAACATTCCCAGCACCGGGACTTCCATCTACAAAGCGCAGAGAAACTTGGTTGGTGTCACAGCGAGGTCTACGAGAAATATCTGCTTGCGCTCTCGTAATTGCTATATTTGTGAGTACAGTTATACCTAAAAGCGTACAAGCACTGATTTTTTTAATTGAGTTTTTCATTCTGTTTTTACTAATTTAAAGCCGATTAGCTATAGATTCACATTACTTGTCTATCTTTACGTCCAAGCGAAAAAGATTTTGTTGATTCACTGTTCCCTAAGAATATAGTACCGTAGAAGGTAGATTGTTCCGACACACCACGGGCAAACTCAAAAATGGCTAGCGATCCGCCCTTCAGGCGGCAGCGCTTCGCTATCGCATATCCACCAACTTTAAACTCCCCAAATCTCTGACAATACATAAATTGAAGAACTATTCACATATTATATCTTTTTCTCTACAGTCAGCACCCGAAGGCAGATTTTTCCACTTATCGGTCAGATGTTGATTTGCAATTTCAAATTGCTTAGCTGCAGTTAATAAATAATCAACATAAGTCCGCGCCACAATCGATAATTGTTTATTTGCAGGATAAACCATTAACCATTGGCGAGCGATGGGAAAGTGTTCCACATCAAGCACGGTCAAATCGGCTAAGGCTTCTGGGGTGAGAGTATGGCGCGATAAAACGGAAATACCGAGACCACCGATAATCGCTTGTTTAATCGCCTCGTTACTTCCCAATTCCAACTTGACATTTACTGCCACTTTATGATCTGTAAATAATTTTTGGACGGCTTTGCGAGTACCCGATCCTGGTTCGCGCATGATAAACGGTTCTTTTGCCAGTCGCTGGATGGAAATATTTTTCTCTTTAGCTAGAGGGTGATTGGCTGACGCGATAACGACTAAAGGATTTTCCAGAAAAGGCTGACAAAATACATCCAAGTTTTCTGGGACTTGACTCATCACATACAAATCATCCAAATTATCAGCCATCCGGTCGAGAATTTGCTCGTGATTTGTGACTTGTAAGGAGATTTCAATTCCGGGATACAGGTTGCAAAATGGACCTAATAACCGAGGAATAAAATATTTAGCTGTGGTAATAGTGGCAATCCGTAATTTTCCCTGTTTTAAGCCTTTGAGATCGGCGATTTTAATTTCAAATTGGGCAATAGTCTCAAAAATTACTCTACTAGTTATAAATAGTTCTTCACCGGCTGCAGTTAAATACAGTCTTTTACCTACCTGTTCAAATAGTGGTAAGCCGACTGATTTACTCAGTTGCTTGATCTGCATCGAAACGGTCGGTTGGCTGAGAAACAGTTCCTCGGCAGCGCGGGTAAAACTGTTATGTCTCGCCGCTGCCTCAAATACTTTTAGTTGATGTAATGTTGCTTGGTTCAAGGTAATCATCCTCAATTAACAGGTACATAGAGCTTGGTCTATGATTGCTATCAGAAGAAATAAGTTTTATTTAGCGGGTTTTCCAGTTATGATCTTCACAAGAAACAAAGCGTAAGATACCTTCCAACATTGCACACATTTAGTTTGGTTTACCCCAGCTAAATGTATGCATTTTTATTAAGAAAGAGACAGTATTCACCAGTCAGAATTCAGTATTGATTCTGTGTGACTGATGAATAAATAAAGAGTTTAATACCCTCACATTTTAAGGCAATTTACAATTAAATAAGGTATATAACCTTACTTAAGTAATATTGATTCCTGACTTTTTACTTTTCTTCCCTTTCCCTTTTGATTTCCAAAGGTAACTTAGTTAGATCTGGCAATTCTACCAATTCTAATTCCGGCGTAGGCGTTTTCTTCTTAATGTTTAATGGCATCAGGAAAGGTTCCGGCTGATCGATCCAACAACTTGCTACTGGCAAGGTTTGCTCTAACTCATCTAAAGGTCGAGGAATCACCATGACGGCATTTAACTCCCCAATCCGTTCAGCTTCGTACATACCGGCTTCTACTGCTACGGCGACATTTGCCACTGTACCTCGAATAATCACGGTACACAAGCCAGAACCGATTTTTTCATAAGATGCTACCTGTACATCAGCGGCTTTGAGCATGGCATCGGCTGCACCCACCATTGGCGGAAAGCCTCGCGTTTCGAGTAAACCGATCGCTTGATTACTCAAACGATTGCTACCACCATTTTGCGCCAGTTGATGTAGGCGACCACCAATTGGTAGTACGGCTTCAAGGTTGGCATAAGGTCGAGCAATTACTAAGCTAGATATTAACTGACCGAATTGTTCTGCAGTTTGGACTCCAGACTCTACCGCTAGCCGCACATCAGCAATGTTACCTCTAACAATCGCCGTACAATGACCACTGCCAGTTTTTTCATACCCAACTAAGTGTACTCCCGCTGATTTCAGCATCATATCGGCTGTACCAACGATCGCTGGAAAACTCCGAGTCGAGACTAAACCTAAAGCTGTGTCTTTATAGTCATCGTTGGTTTGTGGCGTCTCGCTTGACCAATGATCTTTTGCCTCCATGCCATTTCTCCCAAATACTCAATGGTCAGTTGATAAAACATACAGCTGACAACTCTAAGCTACTCTGATTTATCCTCATTGAGGGATTTGTTTAATGTTTGCTTATGCGGGAACAAAGTGGATATGAGCTGTTTGACGCTTCCTTGTCCGTAGGCGTGACCGGGGAGTGAGGGAGTCGGGGCGGGGCTGAGGGCAACCGGGGCGGGAGTGAGTGGAGGAGTGGGGGCGGGGGTGAGGGCAACCGGGGCGGGGGTGAGTTGAGGAATGGGGGTGAGATAGGGAGGATATACGGGGGGTGTTGGTGTACCGCCTGGATTAACTTGTATCTCTGGTTGTTCCTGTTTCTTTTTTCCGCCGGCGCCATTGGACGATCCCACTTCTGTGGTTTTAACTCCGAACTCACTAATAATTGAACCTGGAGGTACAACTTCATTTGCCGCAACCACACAGTTAAAAACTGTTGTCCCAGAGCCAATACAGGCATTTGCACCTATTTGACTTTTGCCGACAATTAGGCAACCCGATCCGAGGTTAGCTCCTGCTCCGATTTCCATAGTGCCTTCATAGGCATGGAGAATTGAACCCATGCCAATACAAACCCCAGCACCGATGATGATTTGACTGTTTGGGGCCGCTTGGAGAATGACTCCGGGAGCGATCGCTACACTAGGATCGATGCTCACTTCGCCAATGACACTTATTTCAAAATTATTGTGAGAGTGTAACGGCGGCACAAACATGGAAATTTTTACTCTTCTGTGTTGATTATGGGCGTTGGATGATTGTTTCCAATACCCGGCGTTTTGCTTTCGGGTCAATCCCGATCAGCCGCACGTATTCGCCTTTATATTCTTCCAGGCAATTTTCTAAGGCAATAATCGCCTCTCTTTCGTTACTTGCATGAATTTGACCACTGTTCCAACTCCCCATGCGGAAACGACGAGCATCAACGTGTTCAACATTAATTTGGTTGCCTTGGGAAAGCAGTTGGCGCAATTGCTGGACAACCTCAGGAGTTAATTTGGTCGAGGTCGAGGTCGAGGTACTGCCATTAGTTGATGTTGTTGCGGCTACTGATTTGTGGCTACTAGTTGTGGGGTTGCCTGAGCCATCTGGACGTTGGATAATTGTTTCTAACACCCGTTGCTTGACTTTGGTGTCGATACCAATCAAGCGGACGTATTCTCCAGTGTGATTGTCTAGACACTCATGGAGGGCAGCGATCGCTTCGGATTCTGTTTTTGCCGAAATTGGACTACAGCTTGCCCATGTACCAGTGCGGAAGCGACGTTGATCTACGTGCTCGGTGCTGATTTTATAACCTTGGTTCATTAAGTAGCGAACTTGAGCTAGGACTTCGTCACTCAGACCATTACTGCTACCGTTGCCGTTGCCGTTATGGTGACTTGCTGCCTTCGGTAAAGACGATAACTTGAGGTTGGATGCTTGTTGTGGACTTTCGCCATCTGGACGTTGGATAATCGTTTCCAACACGCGCCGCCGCCCTTTGGTTTCAATGCCAAATAAGCGGACATATTCGCCTTGATGTTCTGCTAGACATGCTTCTAATGCGGCGATCGCTTGTTGAGGTGTGCTAGCTTCGATGGGGCTGCAACTTCCCCATGTACCAGTGCGGAATCGACGTTTGTCTACGTGCTCGGTGCCAATCTTATAGCCTTGTTCTAATAGATGGCGGACTTGTTCTAATGTTTCTTGGTTTAAATTTTTACTTGACATGTGATGACCATTTCCATTTTTATTTTCGTTGCCACTTCCAACAGCATTAACATTAGCCGTCTGGAAGGTTTTCATGCAAGCGGTATCGCCAGCACATTTATAACCAGCTCTTAAAGCATCATTAATATCGACGACATGATTCGCAAATTCACTATCGCTTGCTTGCACATCTGGTAAGCGATCGGCTTGCTGCTGGTTAGTAATGATTGACCCGGAAGGCACAAACTTACCAGCGGGAATTTCCACATCTTGAATCAAGGCGTGCATCATCACAATGCAACCTTTGCCGACTTTGGCATTAAATACGGTTGAGCGAAAGCCAATAAAGCAATTATCACCCACGTAAGCTGGCCCATGAATTAAAGCCATGTGAGTGATGGAAGAATCCTTACCAATCCATACTGAATATGAATTTTGGTCATCGCCCACAACTCGACCTTTCTCTAATCCATGAATGACAACCCCATCTTGTATGTTAGTCCCACTCCCAATCCAGAAAGGAGTCCCTTCATCGGCACGAACGTAACATCCGGGGGCGATCATCACATCTTCCCCAATTGTGACATCTCCAATTATCCGGGATAATGTACTGACATATGCAGTTGGGTGAATCTCTGGCTCAGCCAAATCTTTCGACCACGGGGTTGGCGGGGCCGCGATGCTGCGGACTACCATTGCTCTAAATCTCCTGGAGTGTTTATTGTTTATTATTTGTCAAGTTAGTGACTTGACTATTGATACTGTTCTTTTTTGCTGTAAATCTGGCGATTTTCTACATTCACAGTATCGATAATCGCCACTACTACTGCGTCTAGCGGACGTTGTTCGTTCCCCAAAACTTGGCGAGCTGCACTACCACGACTGACCAGTACCCACTCATCAACCCCAGCACCAACTATATCAGCTGCTACCTCATACTTAGGTAGATTCTGGCCTTCTTCATCTACAAATTGCAACATCAGTAGCTTCACACCTCTAAGACTTGGGTCTTTTTGAGTGCTGACTACTGTGCCGCGAACTTTAGCCATTTGCATTCCTATTTATCCCACATGTATTTGATAGCAAGCAAATGTGAATTTTGGCAGATCACACATTTAATCAGTGAAATCTGCCAAAATTCAGTTTATAACTTAAGGACGGTTGCCGTAGGGACGAATCGCGTTCACATTCTCCCGGAATTGTTGTGTATCTTCGGTATAACGAATTGGCAGAACGTATTCCAGGTTTTCGTGAGGACGAGCAATAATGTGGGTAGACAAAACTTGTCCGCCATTAACTCGCTTCACTGATTCAACACCAGCGGCGACTGAAGCTTGTACTTCGGAAACATCTCCGCGCACAATCACAGTTACACGACCGCTACCAACTTTTTCATAACCAACCAGCGTTACCCGAGCGGCTTTCACCATCGCATCTGCTGCTTCTACCACTGCTGGAAAGCCAAGGGTCTCTACCATTCCGACTGCAATTGACATTAGTTTAATCCGTAATTAGAATTTGTTTTTGTTTGAATTTTCCTGCTTTTTAAGGCGAAGAAATTTTAGAAAGACGACACGGTCACTACGAAGAGCGTTCCAGAGCGTGTCATTTCTTAAATGTATCGTTATCAAGACACATTTATACCCGGAACTGGTCTACATCTTCGGTGTAGCGAATCGGTAAGACATATTCGAGGTTTTCGTGCGGACGCGCAATGATATGAGTCGATAAAACTTCTCCACCATTGACTCGTCTGGCTGCTTCCACTCCAGCCGCTACTGAGGCTTGTACTTCTGAAACATCCCCGCGCACAATCACTGTGACGCGAGCACTACCGATTTTTTCATACCCAACCAGGGTGACACGAGCAGCTTTCACCATTGCATCCGCTGCTTCCACCACTGATGGAAAGCCTTTGGTTTCAATCATTCCAACTGCAATTGGCATCTATTTGAACTCCTTGACACAAAGCGTAACATAGATAACTTTCAACCAGGCAATTTTGGACGAGAATGCCTATTCTCGCTTTACAAAAATCTTCCTAAATTCAGCATATGAAAGGTTGGTACTTCTGGCAATACTAATTACTATAGTAGTTAATGATAAGTCTGATTAAGAAAACTTAATATAACTTAAATTCACGGTGGTAGCCTTTGTAGCAGGGGGATTGATGAAGTGTCAGCTATGCTTGATAATTTTTTAATTACATTTGCCTACAACCCATTCATCACAAAAGCAATTAGAGCTTATTCGGTTCGGCAATAGGCTGTGCGCCTGTAGAAATCGCTTCAGCCCTTACTGTACGCACATTCTTCGAGAATCGATTCCATTACATAAGTTTTTTTAATATGAGTTATAAATGATGCCTTGGGGCAGCTTGTAACGGCGATTGGTCACACATAACGAAAACTTATGTATAATAATTGCATAACTTAATCTGAGAAAATATATCTTTTTAATGTAAAGCTATAAGATATGAAAAGTTTCAGCAAATAAATTTACTTATCAGCAAACTTTCTCATACTTTAGGCAAATTTTCTCAGAGTGGAAGCGAGAAATAGATTAAATCATAAATATACTTAAGGAAGAGTATGAGTGAATTCTTATTCCAGACAAGTTGGTGTGTGCCTTTTTATGGCGTAGTTGGCGCACTTTTAAGTTTACCGTGGATGACTGGAATCATCCGGCGGACTGGACCGCGTCCGGCAGCCTATATCAACTTGTTGATGACGATACTGGCTTTGTTCCATAGCTTAATTGTCTTCAAAGACATTTGGAGTCGGGAGCCACAGCAATTTTTGATTCACTGGCTAAGCTTAAAAGATTTGGACTTAACGTTCGCCTTGGACATTTCCCCCATCAGTGTTGGGGCTACAGTTTTAGTAGCGGTATTGAGTTTGCTAGCGCAAATTTACGCATTAGGTTACATGGAAAAGGACTTTGCGATCGCGCGATTCTTTGCCATGATGGGATTTTTTGAAGCGGCGTTAAGCGGCTTAGCTTTAAGTGATTCTTTGTTTTTGAGTTACACGATGTTGGAGATTCTTACCCTTTCAACTTACCTCTTAGTAGGTTTTTGGTATGCTCAACCATTAGTGGGGCCAGCAGCACGGGATGCATTTTTAACCAAGCGGGTGGGAGATTTATTATTACTAATGGGGGTAGTGACACTTTCGTCAATAGCTGGTAGTTTGAACTTTCCTGACTTATATGAGTGGGTGCAAACAGCGAACTTAGATCCTGTGACCTCAACATTTTTGGGATTAGCTTTGATTGCCGGACCTGCGGGTAAATGCGCCCAATTTCCCTTGCATCTCTGGTTAGATGAGGCAATGGAAGGACCAAATCCAGCCTCGATTATGCGGAACTCAATGGTTGTGGCGGCGGGTGCTTATTTGTTATTCAAACTCCAGCCAATTTTAGCCCTGTTCCCTGTAGCTTTAAATGCTTTAGCAATCATCGGCACAGTCACAGCTATTGGCGCAACTTTAGTTTCCATCGCCCAAATTGATGTGAAGCGAGCGCTATCCCATTCCACCAGTGCTTATATGGGATTGGTATTTTTAGCAGTGGGATTACAACAAGGTGGTTTAGCACTGATGTTACTGCTGACCCATGCCGTCGCCAAAGCTCTACTATTTATGAGTTCTGGTTCAGTAATTTACACTACCAACACCCAAAACTTAACCGAAATGGGTGGTTTAGGGTCGCGAATGCCAGTAACGATGATTGCCTACTTAGTTGGTGCAGCCGGAACAATTGCGCTACTACCCTTAGGCACCTTTTGGGCGATGTTGAGTTGGTCAGCAGGTTTTTGGGCAATTAGTCCTTGGGTAGTGGGAGTTTTGGTAATAGTTAACGGCTTAACAGCCCTAAATCTCAGCCGCGTTTTCCGATTAATTTTCATGGGAGAACCTCAACAGAAGACACGCCGCGCCCCAGAAGTTGGCTGGCTAATGGCATTACCAATGCTGGTTTTAAGCGTGGTGACACTTTCAATCCCACTGATGTTGGACAATTGGTTGCTGCTACCCGATTGGGACAGCCTAGATTGGTCAGTGATTTCGCTTTTAGTCTCATCCAGTTTAGTCGGCATCGGCATCGGCAGTTCGATTTATCTGCAAAAAGGATGGTCAAGGTCGAGACAATTACCTTGGCGAGTTCTCCAAGATGTGCTGGGCTATGACTTTTATATTGACCGAGTATATCAAATTACAGTTGTGGGAGCAGTTGCCTTAATGTCAAAGTTTTCCGCTTGGTGCGATCGCTACTTAATTGATAATGCCGTCAATCTGGTTGGTTTTGCCACAATTTTTAGCGGACAAAGTCTAAAATACAGCGTTTCTGGTCAATCCCAAGGATATCTGCTGACAATTCTGATTGGGATCAGCTTTCTCGGTTTCCTGATGAGCTGGTCATTGGGATTACTCAACCAATTGCCATTTTGAAGCAGGAGTCAAAATAAATAAGTTGACGCCAGTCCAGGATTCATCCTGAATTCTTTGATTTTAAAGCGACCCACTAAATCTTGATTTAAAAAAATGCTCAGTGTTTTAATCTTACTACCCTTGATCGGTGCAGCCTTAATTGGATTCCTACCAGGTGCGATAGCCGTCAAAACATCCCGAACCTTAGCCTTAGTTTTTGCCGGTCTGACTTTTACCTGGACAATAGTCCTAGCCTTGCAATTTAATTTAGGGCAAATCACGCAGCAATTTGCTGAATTCATTCCTTGGATAGATGCTCTAGGTTTAAATTATCATCTAGGAATAGACGGTTTATCATTACCTTTATTAATTTTAAACGGGCTATTAACTTGTATTGCCCTATATAGTACAGACGAAGCGATCCAACGTCCTCGGTTTTACTACGCCCTAATCCTCTTACTAGCCGTAGGAGTCAACGGTGCCTTCTTAGCGCAAGACTTGCTGTTATTTTTCCTATTTTACGAATTAGAACTCATCCCCTTATACCTGCTGATAGCGATTTGGGGAGGAGAAAAACGAGGTTACGCCGCTACCAAATTTCTAATTTACACAGCCGTTTCCGGCATCCTGATTTTAGCCAGCTTCCTGGGAATGGTTTGGCTAAGTGGTGCGCCGAGTTTTGCACTCCTCACACTAGATACCAGCGTCTTACCTTTAGCCACCCAAACCATATTACTAGGAGGAATTTTAATCGGTTTTGGCATCAAAATCCCCCTAGTTCCCTTCCACACCTGGTTACCAGATGCACACGTAGAAGCCTCAACACCAATTTCCGTCCTGCTAGCCGGAGTCTTATTGAAACTGGGAACATATGGCTTATTGCGGTTTGGTATGAACCTATTACCACTAGCTTGGGAAAATCTCGCCCCGTGGCTAGCAAGTTGGGCAGTCGTCAGCGTCTTGTATGGATCTTGCTGTGCGATCGCCCAAAAAGATATGAAAAAAATGGTAGCATACAGTTCCATTGGACACATGGGCTATATCCTCCTCGCCGCCGCCGCCACCACACCTTTAAGCATACTAGGCGCAACAATGCAAATGGTCAGCCACGGCTTGATCTCAGCCCTATTATTCCTCCTAGTCGGCGTTGTCTACAAAAAAACCGGCAGCCGTAACCTAGACGTACTCCAAGGACTCCTCAACCCAGAAAGAGGAATGCCCTTAATCGGGAGTTTAATGGTACTAGGAGTCATGGCAAGCGCCGGTATCCCCGGAATGGTCGGCTTCATTTCCGAATTCATCGTCTTCCGTAGCAGCTTCCCAATCTACCCCATCCAAACCCTACTCTGCATGTTAGGTACCGGCTTAACCGCCGTTTACTTCCTCATATTAATGAACAGCGCCTTCTTTGGACGCCTATCCGCCCAAGTACTCGACCTACCCCGAGTCTACTGGTCAGACCGGATGCCCGCCGTAATTCTCGCCGTCTTAATCGTCATCTTCGGCATCCAACCCAACTGGTTAGTGCGTTGGAGTGAGACAACAACAACCGCAATGGTAAAAACCACCAATGTGGTGGGATTAAACGCAGAGCTTCCTCACAGAGGCTAACACAGAGTATCGCAGAGAACCTCCGCGAAGAACTCCCCGCCACCTCCGCGAAGAACTCCGCGTTTCCCTAATTAATTTATTGGCAATAACCCCATGCTAGATACTAAAAATACTACTCAAACTCTAATTGATCGCATAGAGTCAGGCGAAGCCCTGCTACCCAACAATCCAGACAATGTGATGGAGGTAGTCGGGATTTTGAAGAGTTATGCAGTAGTTTTGGACGCTTACTCTCGAAATCTGAACTTTTTTGCGGAAAATCAGTTTTTATTGGTTTTTCCTTTTTTTAAATACTTTGATGGCGAAATTACTTTTTCTAAGTTACTCCGTCATTGGTGGCATGACCGCCTGAATTTTGAGTACGCTGAGTATTGTATGCGAGCTATGATGTGGCATGGTGGTGGTAAGTTGGATGAGTATGTGGATTCACCGGAGTTTATGGCGAATTCGCAAGCTGTCATCGCTGCTAAGTTCAAGCACAATATTTTTGTTTCGGCGACAAATTCGCTGTTTCCCGATTTTTTACCTGAACAATTGCGTGTTTGTGCGTATTACAGCGGTTTAGGTCAGTTTTGGCGGGTCATGTCTGACATGTTTTTCAGCTTATCTGACCTTTACGAAGTAGGTAAGGTGACATCAATTGCCGGAGTTGTCGATCATATTAAGAATGAGTTAGTGGCGGCGGCAAGTCAACCGATTACCTATGCCGTGAAAATTGATGGTCAGGTATATGACATTATTCCAGCTAGTGCCGGGTTGACATTTCTAGCAGATACTGCGTTGCCTTATGTGGAAGCGATTTTCTTTCGCGGGACGCCTTTTCACGGGACTGTTTCTTATAACGCCAAACTATACGACATTCCGCCGGATCAAGCCCTATTTGAGTATGGTGCTTTGTTTGCCGATCCTTTACCTATCGGCGGGGCGGGAATTCCGCCGACTTTATTGATGCAGGATATGCGCCATTATCTTCCTGATTATCTCCACGAAGTTTATCGTCGCAGTCGGCGCGGTGAGGATGATTTGCGAGTACAAATTTGTATCAGTTTTCAAAAGTCGATGTTTTGTGTGACTACGGCGACTATCTTCGGTTTGATGCCTTATCCTTTGAATACGACTTCTGCTGATGAACGTAAGGCTAATCGTCGCCATATCAAGGATTGGCTTGACCGTTTGCAGAATTCGTGTTTGGCAGAAGTTAATAGTTAGGGTTAATTAAATTTTGCACACCCGCAGTAGTGACAAGAGTGAAGGATGTCGCTATACGTACATAGCTTACCTGCGTAGGCTAAATATAAAGCAGGTTGGTTAAAGAGTTTTTCCTGTGCTTTTAGGCAGTGGAATTACTGACTCTAACCAACCTACTCGGTTTCGGTATATTAAGTACAAATTCGTGTCTTCCCGGTATGCTTACGATTATTGCATAAAAAATTGTAAATTTTCATAAACTTGCTTGAAATTTATATAAATATCTGTTATTGCAGTCCCCTATACAAAAAAAAGATTATTTCAGGCGGATCTCTTACCCTGGCTAGATGCCAGGTTCTCGGATTTATTACCCTGGCTAGATGTGAGGTTCTTAGATTATCCTTCTAGCAGCGTCCAAAAATAAGCATCTGGTGCAACAAAGGAGAAACTCTGTTCCCCAAACTCATTACGAACTATATCTGTAATGCTGTGAGCCTGAGTTGCTTTAATTTGATTGCAATATACCTCTAATCCATCCACACGATAGGTATATAAACACATGCCCAAACAACCAGGTTTTGCCCGTTCAAACTGTGACTCTATCTGGAGAGAATCGGGAAATCTGATGATGTAGAGTCTACCAGAACGTGCTGCCATCAAGTCGGTTTTGGACGATCGCGGGTCGTCAAAGGCAGTAACAAAAAACTTTTCGCTCTTGTTTAAATCAAAAATCTCTCGACCTGCTAAGGATTCATAGCTAGTTTCAACATCATCTCGTACCCGTAACAAGCCTAAAGCTTCTTCGTAAAATTTGAGGGTTTCTTTACTGTCATCCTGAATTACCATACCCATGTGGGTAAATTGGCTAGTTTGAAATGTTGCAGTTTCGTCTATTTGTCCGTAATCAGGTAGTGAATATCCAAAGCGTTGAAACAGAACTTGTCTAGTCAAAGGTTGCAATAACAACATTTCGCGTACCCCAATCGTGGGATCGATGAAAGGACGGCTTTTTCGCTCCTTGTTGTAGATAATTTCCCAGTGTGGGTTTGTATACTTAACCGACAAACCGGCTTTAGCCGCCTCTTCAACATGATTTAAAATATTCAACACATCCGCAGTTAAGGTTGTTGCCCAGCGATTCCCCTTAACTTTCATCGACCCGATCGCTAAACCATCATTGGTAGGATTTTGCCAAACCATCAACCGAATCAAACCATGATCTGCATTTTGGTGCGCGAGGCGAATCGATTGTAGCGGAGAATTTACCCTATATAATTGCTGGGCGACTACGGCTGATAATTCACCGACTCGATCGATTCGATAGCCAAACTGCTGCCAATATTGAATCGCAGAGATTGGTTCCCGCACTCCAATACACACCTCGTAGATGCCTTGAATGGCAGTTGATCGCTGTGTCATAAGCTGAATTGCTAAAAAGTTATTTCCGATGATGTGATTAGATTTATCATAAAGTGACCATACTGGGTTATTGCTATGCAAGCTATGGAAACCAATCCCATCGACTCATTTCGAGCCTTAGCACTCCAGGTAACTTGTCATGCGGTCAATCAGGCAAGCGATCGCACCCAAGCCTGCACTCTGATGCAAAATACGATCGCTCGCTTGGCAGGACAAATTGCTGCTAGTATTGCGTTTATTGGCTCTGACTGCCGTTTAATCGTCCTACCAGAATATTTGCTGACGGGTTTTCCAATGAGAGAATCTCTGGCTGGGTGGATGGAAAAAGCTTGTTTAGAAATGGATGGAGTTGAGTATGAAGCACTCGGTAAAATTGCCCAAAAACATCGAATATTTTTGGCTGGTAATGCCTACGAACTCGACCCCAATTTTCCCACTTTGTACTTTCAAACCTGCTTTGTGATTGACCCCAGTGGCACGGTAGTGTTACGGTATCGACGGTTGAATTCAATGTTTGCTCCGACACCCCACGATGTCTGGGATAAGTATTTGGACTGCTACGGTTTAGAAGGTGTTTTTCCAGTTGCCAAAACGGAAATTGGTAATTTGGCAGCTATAGCCTCAGAAGAGATTTTGTATCCAGAAGTAGCCCGGTGCTTAGCAATGCGAGGTGCGGAGATTTTTTTACACTCTACTTCAGAAGTGTATGGTAATCAATCGCCGAAAGGTGCCGCTAAAATTTGCCGTGCTGTGGAAAATATGGCATACGTGGTTTCAACCAATACAGCAGGCATTATCAACACCCTAATTCCCGCCGCTTCTACCGATGGAGGCTCGAAAATTATTGACTATCGAGGTATAGTGTTAGCGGAGACCGCTACAGGTGAGAGTATGGCAGCATTTGCGGAAATTGACTTGGCTGCTTTACGTCGCTACCGTCGCCGACCAGGGTTAAATAATTTACTGTCCCGCCAGCGATTTGAACTCTATGCAGCTTCTTACGCCCAATCGCACTTCTACCCAGCGAATACAATGCTGACGAAAGAAGTAGACCGTAAACACTTCTTGCAAACACAACAAGCCGCGATCGAGCGTTTAGCTGATCTGGGGGTAATTTAACAAATATAATGGCTAAATCAATAGAAGTCCGTAATCCTCGCACAGGCAAACTGGACTATAAAATTGTACCCCCGTCTAGCGAAAGCCTAGAACAGCAATGTCTGAGCTTGCGTCAAGCCCAAAATCGCTGGCAGCAAATCGGCGTAGCCGGTCGGATTGAAGCATTACAACAGTGGAAACAAGCCATCAAATCTTTGCGCGATCGCCTGACCGCAGCTTTAGTCAATGATACGGGAAGATTGTCAATTTCGGTGATGGAAATCGACTCGTTGCTCTCTAGTATTGATCGCTGGTGTAAGTTAGCCCCAGAATTATTACAAGAATCTCAAAAAGATACCACAATCCCCTTTATCCACTTACAGCAAACCTCAGTTCCTTATCCTCTGGTTGGCGTAATTAGCCCGTGGAATTTTCCGCTATTGCTATCGACAATCGATACCGTTCCCGCATTACTGGCGGGTTGTGCTGTCATCGTTAAACCCAGTGAGATTGCTTCTCGTTTCGTCGCACCTCTCATGACAGCAATAAGCAACGTTCCCGATTTACGGGACGTATTAACTTTTATTGAGGGCGGAGGGGAAACGGGAGCCACTTTAATCGAATATGTGGATTTAGTTTGCTTTACAGGTAGTGTAGCTACAGGGCGAAAAGTCGCCACCGCCGCTGCAAATCGCTTTATTCCTGCCTGTTTGGAATTAGGCGGAAAAGACCCGGCGATCGTGCTTGCATCCGCCAATGTAGAATTAGCTACATCAGCAATTTTGTGGGGTTCAGTAGTCAATACAGGGCAGTCATGTCTATCGATTGAGCGTATTTACGTTGCTGAATCTATTTTTGAAGAGTTTGTCGGCAAACTAGTTACCAAAGCCGAATGCTTACAATTAGCCTATCCGACAGTCGAAAGCGGTGAAATCGGTCCAATTATTGCTGAGAGACAAGCCGCAATTATTGACGACCAGTTGTTAGATGCGATCGCCAAAGGGGCTGTTGTCCACTGTGGCGGCAAAGTCGAAGAACGGGATGGTGGATGGTGGTGTCGTCCGACTGTACTAACTCAGGTAGATCGTTCTATGAAAGTGATGACGGAGGAGACGTTTGGCCCAATTATGCCTGTAACGCCTTTCTCTACGGTAGAAGAGGCGATTAACTTAGCAAACGACACAATTTATGGGCTGAGTGCGGCAGTCTTTGCCGGAGATGAACGAGCCGCAATCGCAGTTGCTAGACACATAGACGCAGGTGCGATCTCGATTAATGATGCCGGACTTACTGCCATGATTCATGAAGGCGAAAAAAATTCTTTCAAATACTCTGGTTTAGGTGGTTCGCGGATGGGGGCGGCTGGTTTGATGCGATTTCTGCGGAAAAAAGCTTTCTTGTCAAATGTAAATTTAGTTGCTGACCCTTGGTGGTTTAGCGATCGCTAATTCTCGAAATAGACGATCAGCGTTATCATGATGTTGAGATAATTATTGCCAAAATGTTTAATCAGGAGTGCGATCGTGACTTCCATTTGCGAAGAAATGCCCGTTCTTGCCCGTCATGCAGGAGATTGGGTCGGCACGTATGTAGTAGTTGACACCCAAGGAAATGTTCTCGATCGCCACAAATCTCACTTAACTTGCGAATTTCCCGCCAATAGTCCTTATCCCTACTACCAAACTAATCGCTACACTTGGGCTGACGGTAGGCAGGAAGAACATAAATTTCCCGGAACTTATCGGGATAAAGTATTGTGGTTTGACACTGAGCGCATTAATGGCAAAGCCTGGGAAGTCGATGATTCTACTGTTATTTTGTACTTTGCCTATAAAGAAATGCCAGGAAGCTATTTGTACGAAATGATTCAAATTAGTCCTTGTAATAATTATCGCGCTCGCACCTGGCAATGGTTTAAAGATAATCAACTTGAACGACGTACTCTAATTCAAGAAGAGCGGATGCAATAAAATCACTTTGAAAGATAGAAACAATGGGCAATATTCGCGAAATTATTATTCCCCAAGGGATGGAAATATTATACGAGAAATATCACTACTGCCCTGGGATTAAAGTCGGAAATACACTATATATCTCAGGACAAGTGGGACGCGATGAAAATTTACAGGTAGTAGAGGGAATAGAAGCCCAGTTTGTCCAGACTTTCGAGAATGTGAAAAAAGTACTTTCAGCAGCAGGAGCCACTTTCGACGACGTGGTAGAGATGGTTACTTACCATGTCACAGGGATAAATCTCGGCAATTCACAAGCCCAAAGCGCTAATGCTTCAGAACAACAGTTTACCATTCCACATCTGCCACTATTTATGAATGTAAAAGATCGCTATTTTACTCATCAATTTCCTACTTGGACGGGTGTGGGGATAACCGCTTTATCGACACCAGGATTAATTGTAGAGATTAAATGTACGGTAATCCTGGAAAATTAAACCACCTCAATCTCATAACCTTTGAATGGGATAAGTATCAAACTTGACATCTCTAATAATCAAAACAAGCAAGAGATTGATGGCTTGAACAATCAACATTCTATCAAAGGGGTCACGATAATTTGAAGGAAAATCTAGCGTTGAATATAACTCAATATCTTGAGTAATAATGGGCAATATTTGAATATTCATATATTGTAATTCGTTAGATAAATCTTCAATCGGTCGATGGATTTTCAACTTACCTATATTAATTTTAATAGCAATTTCCCAGAGGCTAACTATACTAAAATACAAATTTTGTTGGCTATCAATAATACGCTTAGATTTGAGCGATAAGTTGGAACCGCCTAATAAATACCAAAGAAAAGCATGGGTGTCTAACAGAACTTTCATATTACATATATTCAGCAAGATCTTCTAAAGGCTCATCAAAATCATCTGAGATAATGATTTGACCTGCCCAACTACCGTAGCCGTGATCAGATTCGCTCTTTTCTTGAGATTGTTGATTATTTGGATATTTTTCTTGTAAATATTCTGCATAATGTAATAGTTCTCTCTTCAGAGATTCAGGCAGGTTAATAACCACTTGGAATAAAGCTAGCTCGATATTCATAACTTTTATTTTCACGCCTTGAGAGATAAGTATCTAATAGAAAACTGTGTCAATATTCATAATTTGTGTTAAAAATTATTTATCATGAAAGGCTTCTGGACAAAGGTGTTTTCTTCAATCCATGATCATATCAGATTATAATAGCTCCAACAGTAAGTAGTTTACGACTTGCTTGATCTGGCTGCGGTCAAGTCGCACGTCAGGTTCTTAAGGGGCGGGGTTATAGCGATATAATCCTGCTACCCAATTATAGTCCTACTTCATTTAGGAAATCATTGACTGCCTTTGCTATTTCTTCAGGCATCTGATTCATCATACAAATTGTTCCTCGTTCAAATTCAATTACTTGACCATGAGGAATTGCTTGAGAAAGAAAATATCGATCTTTGACTTTTGCGAGACTTTGGTTTTCAAATTCTTTCATGTCATCAAGTCCCCAGATAATCAGCGTCGGACACTCGATCGCTCGAAATCTTGCTGGTGCATCCAGACAGTAATTGCCTACAGCCCAAACTGCATATAAAGGATGACCGAAACATTTTAAATCGTCTAAAACCCAACGGTGATTTAATTCAGCAGAGCCGACATAGCGAGAACGTGCCAACCATCTTTCCATCAGGTGCGAGCCATCTGCTTTGATTTTAAAGCCTTCATCGAATCTTCTAAATAGCTCTGCTTGTCCACCTTCACCGAAACCAGCAACGTTACCTAAGATAATTTTGTCAATCCGATCGGGATAGGTTACTGCTAACTCTCCCGTCACAAAAGCACCTGTATGATTTCCCAAAATGCTCGTTTTTTTTATACCTAATTCGTCCAAAAGTGCGATAACTGTTTTGGCATAATCGGCGATTGTATACATTCTCGGTGGCTTGTCAGAATCCCCAAAGCCCATTAGATCCATCGCGATTACCCGTCTATTTCGAGCAAAGATCGGCATCAACTCGCGATATTCATCGCTACTGCGAGGGTTCATGTGCAGCAACAGCAGCGGTTCGCCTTCGCCGCCGATTCGATACAGAATTTGCCCATCTTCTATCTCTAAAAAAGCTCTTTTAATATTTTGTTTCATTCTTATAGAGCGATCGCAGATACATTTACTTTCAGGTGGGTGTTGCCCACCCTAATTTTAGCTCCAGTTAATTCTTACGTAGCAGCTGCGTATAACTGCTCCGGAACAGAAGCTTGCGGGGACATCTTGAGAATCTCACGGGCTTGCGCTGGCGTTGCAACTTCCCGACCGAGTGTATGTGCCATTTTCGCAACCATCTCGACTAATTCACCGTTGTGCGGTGTTCCAAAGCGGGTATAAGGATCATCTCCTAGTCCAATGCCGACGTTACCTCCTAGTGTAATTGCCCAGGCTGCCAAAGACATTACATCTCCATTCCAGCACATTACTAACCACGGATCGCCTGCGGGAATAGAATCTACTACCGCCTGCAAATTGGGAAGTGTTGGCAAAATGCCACTCGGCATAATTTCTCCAGTGAAGACAAATTCCCAAAAAGTATGCCGTGGCAGAAGCCCCATTTCTTGAAAGCAGCGTGCTGTACGAATTTGCCCCACGTCCCAACAAACTGTACTCACAAAGATGTTGTTTGCTTTAAGTATTTGCAACACTTCCTGCATGTAAACACGAGAACTTATATGTACTTGATCGTATGTTTGGAATTGCTTTGCCTGTGGGTTCCAAAAGTCTATATTCAGCGAACCAAACTCTAAAGGCACCATATCAATTCCCAGTGCTGGATCGTTTTTCGCTGCTAATATGTGCTTGACACGCTCGCTGACCTGGCTGTGTTTGGTAGCATAGTTTAGTGTAGGGTTAATAATCAGATCGGTTTTTTGGCGAATTCCTTGAATAGCTTCAAGATAGATTTCAACATCACCAATCCATTCACCATTAACTGGATCGCGTCCGTGCCAATGAAAAATAGAGGCTCCTGCATCCCAAGCACGAACGGCTTCTCTGACGATCTCCTGTGGACTGTATGGGCAATTAGGATTATCCTTACGGTAATCTGAATCGTTGCAACGACATTCGATAATCAGTGGTTGTGCGCCGTTCATTGTCTTCCTCCTCAGTCGGTAGGCAAATTATTGGTGTATTTAGGTGGTCATGAATTCGTACTACTTCGAGTTGCGGTTTAAATAACGTCCGCTGGGAACGCCAAGTATCTCTCCTCGATCGTAAATTCTCATCCCGCGCAAAAAAGTTGTTTTGACTCGTCCGGTTAACTCCATCCCTTCAAATGGTGTGTAGCCTTGCTGCGACTCGGACTCAGCCGCACGAACGATAAAGGTTTCATTAGGATCTAACAGTACCAAATCGGCATCGTAACCGACTGCAATATCTCCTTTAGAACTTAACCCAAATCTTTGGGCAGGATTCCAACTTAATAACTCCGCCATCCGATTGTGGGACATACCACGCTTACTACCTTCGCTAAACACACCGGAAAGTAGGTATTCTGTACCGCCAAAGCCGGATTTGGCCAGCCAGATGTTATTGGGATCTTTAAGACTAGCTTTTTGCTCCGCCGCACAACAAGCATGATCGCTCACAATCCAATCAATTTGGCGATCGAGTACGGCTTGCCATAGGTATTCTACATCGGCGCGGGGACGAATCGGTGGGTTAACTTTTGCCCATTTGCCTGTGGGTGCATCCACATCTAATAATAAATGTCCGATTGTGACTTCGCGGCGAAAATTGATGTGTGGAAAGGTGGTTTGCATCATCAAAGCAGCTTCTATTGCTTTGCGGGAACTGAGGTGTAAGAGATTGATATTGAGACAATTAGTTTCATGGGCTAAGTAGGAAGCAATACAGATGGCTAAGCCTTCAGAATGGGGCGGACGGGCAGCACTGTATGCTCTTAAACCTGTAAGGCTGGAGTCTTTCTGGACAATTTTAGTGTAGGCGTTGAGGATTTCGGCTACTTCGCAATGAAGGCTGAGACTTAGGCGATCGCTTGCTTGAGGGTACAATTCTCTCAGCTTGGTCAAACCACGCATGATAAATTCAAAGTGAGCAATATCATACCTTTCCTCTTTGTTAATCATCAAAAAGAGGTTTTGTTGCTCGGAAAGACCATGCAAACCATAACCGCCATAGAACATAAAGATTTTGAACGATCCAATCCCATACTCTTCAAATAGCATTTGCATCTCCGAGATATGCGTCGCGCTAATTGGGGCAATATGGTAACCGTAATCAACAAAAAAATTTCCTTGCGATCGCGCTAAAACTTCGGGAAAAAAATCTTGGTAAGAGCCGCCTCGATTGAGATAATACTGTCCCGTCCGGATATAATTGAGGCTGCTAGTCACACCGCCCATTGCTGCTGCCTTAGTTTCCGCCACAGCATCTTGCTCAAGCGGTTGATAGATACCGATATGCATATGAGCATCGACTACCCCCGGAAACCCCAACAAATTTTGGGCATCAAATACTTCTCTCCCTTCGTTTGGGCTGATATTAGGCGCAATCTGGGCAAATTTGCCATCTTTAATACCTAAGTCTAGTAGTTCAACTGCATCCTGATGGGGACGAACTACCCGCACATTTTTGACAATCGTATCGAATACAGGAGCTTCAGACACAGTAGACCTCGGGCTAAAATAAGTACAGTTCTCTTACCCACACAGCCGGTTTTGATGCTTTTCCATCGACTCATTTCTCCTCTTGTCCGACAACCTCTGCAAGTCGCTTGAGAATTTGCAACACCTGCTCTAAGTCATGGTCTTGTTCCAATACAAACTGGCGTGAGCGAGCATAGCGAGGGATTTCTTGTACTAGCAGTTTCAGAAAGACAAAATCAGTACCATTTGTGACTAGCCCATAAAGGGGGCAATGCCTCTGGGGAGCCGCCAACATATAAGATAATACCTGGGGGATGCCGACTTTAGGTGAAAACTCTGCCCGCTTCGACTCAATCACCAGCACCCAAAGCTGGTCTTTCAGCACCAGGATGTCAATCCGCCCCCGCACGACAATCGCTTCATCCGTAGCTTCAATTTCCACCGAGTCTTCTGTGCTGACATAAAAGGGTGGCAAGAATAGCCCGGATAAATCTAGCAGAGGAGCAACAACCGCCAGTTTAACTGTGTTCTCTAGTACAGATCGCTGCTCTAGGTTGGCAACGATTGCCTGAACCCGTTTCAGGCGCTGCTGTTCGTCTTCCGTCAGTTCTGGCAAGTCTGTTTGCCACTCTGGGAAAAATAACCGATCTTCTGTTCGCTGCAACTTGAATTGCTGCTCTAGGTCGTAGAGCGTTACTTTATTCGCTGCGATTGTTTGTACCACTCGCCTATCCCTCTCTGATCTCTGGCTCGATCTTAACGCGACAGGAATCGGTGAACGGTTAGGGGACTTTGATAAGATGGGGTCATGGCTCTCAAATGCTGTCGAATTGTATTTGTTATTGGTATATCGTTTTGAGAGCTTTTCTGCTTCTCAGACATCCTCTAACAGTTATTGATTCAAGAATCTTCAGGATAAAAGCTAATGGAAAGTTTTAATGAATATCATCTAAATCCAGATCGATTTCCTTTTCTTAAAAGTTTTCAAGATACTTGGCAAGCGATTAGAGATGAGTTTACAGGTTTTGTGGATCGGGCATCCGAGGAGGAGTTAAAATTCACTTATGATGTTCTCGGCCCCAAAAGTAAAACTATTCAAACGAAAGGTACATCAAAATACAGTGCTTTCGGTATTTTATTTCAGGGTTTGCCGATAGAACAATATATTAAATTCCACCAAATCCAATATCCAGATTATGGAACAGATGAGGCTTCAGAACAATCGCTAGCCCTGAGAAAAAAATATTTCCCCAATTTAGCAGAAGCGATCATCCGAGTCAATTCTATCGAAGATAATATCCTCAGAAATGTCTATTTTGGTACCTTTCATCCAGGCTTAGATATCAAGCTTCATGTAAACGATAATCCGCATATGAATCGTGGTTATCTAGGATTGATTATACCAGAGGGTGATATAGCAATGAAAATCTGTCACGAGCAGCTTTATTGGCACGAAGGAAAATTCATGGTTTTAGATCATAGTTATCCTCACTGCCCCCACAATTACACCAATTACGATCGCACAGTTTTAGTTGTTGACTTTTTTAAACCAGATTGGATTAGAGAAGACGCGATTCGGTTTGAAAAAGAGCAAGTTACACAAAGGATGCAGGATAATCCTTATAGCTTAGGTGTTTTTGGTAAAAGCGATCGCGCTCGGAAGGAACATTTTATCAAGTATGGTTTAGCTCATCAATTGGAGTGGGACAAAGCTTTAAGTTGAGAATACTCTAGTAAGGGAAATTAAAATTTGGCACCGAATGCAAGCACCTATAAAAAGTTAATAGTCAAGCAATTTAGCCGAGATTTAAAATCTGCGGTTGAAATTGTGGAAATATCTATCCCCAAACCATCTCCTAGTCAACTGTTAATTCAAAATAAATTCGCAGGAATTAATAGTGGTTTTGATACCTTACTTTGCCAGGGTAAGGTTCCTTATGTTAACTTAACTCCTCCGTTCGATCTGGGAGTAGAAGCTGTCGGTGAAGTTGTCGCTGTAGGAGATGAGATCCAAGATTTTCAAGTTGGTGATGCTGTCGTCACCACTCTGCGCGGGGGAGGTTATCGGGAATATCACGCTATCGATGCGAAGCTGGCGATTAAAGTTCGGCAAGCAACCCCAGAAGTATTAACCCTCATGCCTACTGGGATATCGGCTCTAGTTGCCTTAGAACGAGTGGGAGAGATGAAAAGTAATGAAGTAGTTTTAGTGACGGCGGCTGCGGGAGGAACGGGTCATCTAGCAGTACAATTAGCCAAGTTAGCAGGCAATCATGTAATTGGCACTTGTAGTTCCGCACAAAAAGCAGAGTTGCTGAAAAAATTAGGCTGCGATCGCATTATCAACTACCGCACCGAAAACCTTGATCAAGTCCTCAAAAGTGAATATCCTGATGGCATCAACTTAGTTTTCGATTGTGTCGGTAAACAAGTTTTCGATACCTGCGTAGCAAATTTGGCAATGCGGGGACGTTTAATCGTCGTTGGTTTTATTGCCGAATATGGCAACAGCGTAGAGGAGATCGTACAAAAGCGCATCTATCACCAACTATTTTGGAAAGCTGCTTCTGTACGCGGCTTTCTCATGCCTTTGTATCAAGAATATGCAGCCGAAGCACGCGCTCGACTATTAAATCTCTTCTACTCTGGCAAACTCCAGGTTGCCATCGATCCAACTCAATTTAATGGTATAGAATCCATTCCTACTGCTATCGAATACCTACTAAGTGGACAGAATTGTGGCAAAGTAGTTGTTAAGTTTTAGTGATTTTAGGAGATGGCTATGGTAGAAAATTCAGAAAACACTTTAAAAGTTGCTCATCAAGCATTTGAAAACTTACAGCATGGTTTGACAACAGGGGAGTGGAATCCTATGTTAGATATGCTTACAGAAGACTTTACTTTTTGGTTTCCAGCCGGATCATACCACGGATTAAATGTTGGTAAAGAGCGGGCAAAAGCCTTTTTTACTCATGTTTCTGAAGTATTTGGTCAAACAATTAAACTAGTCAGTCTAGAGAGCGTTACTAGCAATGACACAACAGTTGTATTTGAGTTTCGAGATGAGGGCATGATGCGAAACGAACTTTATAAAAATCGGATCGCTGTGTCCTTTGATGTGCGCGGAGACAAAATTTGTGGCTATCGAGAATATTTTGGTAGTGATGGTAAGTCGAATTAGCGAGGGGCAGATAATCAGCTAAGATTCTCCTACAGGTAAAGGAAAGACTTCACCTGCAAGATAAGCATCAAAGTGCCGTTGAAAATAAAGCCAAGAAGTCATATCTTCCCCATCCAAATAAGATTCAGGAGCGTTTTTATACAAAGGTAAACGGGTATTAATTTCTTGTTGAATAAGTGGTGGTAATTCAGTCAAGTCATTAATTTTACTACCATAAGCACTGTAAATAAGTTGACCCGGAGAATTGCCCATTTTCATCCAGGGAAGCCACTGACCAATTCTATCCCAACTTAGTCGCAGTTGAGAAACTGAGGTAAGTGTTGAGTCACTCAAATCGGCACTAGGAACAGTAATTTTAAATAATTCTGCTGCTTGATATATTGCTTGAGGACTATATGCTGCAAATTTTGGGTCTGTTGCTAAAGGATTTGGATAAGTAGGAAAGATATCAAACGCAAAAGTAGTGCTTTCGCCTTCTACTTGGGCAGGAAATTTACCTTGAAAATGACCCTGTACAGGATTATTAGCGACGTGCATGACTGGAACTTTTTCCCCTGTCCAAGGATTTTCCCACTTTCGTAAAGGTTCTTCTGTCTCTGGGTGGAGGTAATAAGTTAGTTCTCTAGATACAAAAGCCCAACAATTTTCTTCTGTAAGAATGCATCTGCTAATACTCATCCCTACTATTTTAAATAAGAGTTTTCTTTTCTCTCCAGGAATAAAAGCGTAGATTTTGCCTTGCCAAGCTAGAAGGCTGGATTCGTTGGGATTGAGAGATGAGCGAGTTTTTACCCACTGGGAAGCATCTAATTCTTGAACTTGAGTAACCATTCGCACTATTTTTCAGCTATCAACAATGTCTATTGTAATTTGTAACGCCCCATAGCTCAAACTATCCTGGCACAGCACCGAGTTGTTGCAGGATCAACCTGACAGTCTAATAAAATGAAGCTGATACGGTACTAGTCAGCCTATGTTTGATAATGTTTGTCGTTTTCTAGTAGAGTCATTTTCAGCCGATTTTGCCACCTGGCTACTCGGCGAACCGATTACACTTACCGAACTCAGTCCAACAGAATTATCTCTTGAACCGATTCGAGCAGATGCACTAATTCTGCTACAGTCAGATGAAATTGTTCTACATATCGAATTCCAGACTGAACCGAAAGCTGGAATTCCCTTTAGGATGGCTGATTATAGGTTAAGGACATATCGCAGATTTCCCCGCAAGCGGATGCACCAAGTTGTAATTTACTTACAACCGACGGCATCTGAATTAGTTCAACAAAACGCTTTTGTTTTAGAAAATACCCGTCATGAATTTGGAGTAATTCGTCTTTGGGAGCAACAAAGCGATATATTTTTAAATACTCCAGGTTTATTGCCGTTTGCAGTCCTCAGTCAAACATCTGACAAAGCGGGAGTATTACAACAGGTTGCTCAAGCTATCGACGAAATTAATGATACCCAGACACAAAATAATATTGCTGCGTCAACGGCAGTATTAGCTGGGCTAGTATTAAACAAGGAACTGATTAAAAGGTTATTGCGGAGTGATGTTATGCGCGAGTCTGTAATTTATCAGGATATCCAGCAGGAAAGAGCATTATCGATTGTAATGCGACAGCTTCGTCGTAAAGTTGGAACTGTTCCACCTGCACAAGCATTGAAAATTCAAGCTTTAGACTCAACGCTGTTGGATAATTTAGCAGAAGCTTTACTGGATTTTAATCGTTTGGCTGATTTAGAAGCTTGGTTAGCGCAAAATCAAGTTTAATTGTCTGCGTGAGTCTAGAGTTTTTTGTACAAGCAATAAAAAGGGTAGATTCTGGAATCTACCCTGAAAGCAAGTTGGAATTGTAAAAACTAGTTAATCACCAATCGCTGGCGCACTTAAAGAGACTGCTGGTAAATCTTTTTGCAGCGCTAATGATGGGACTGAATTCCGCAAGCGGGATACTAGTTGCGTATTTGTCGCATCGTAGACTTGAGTAAGTATCTTAGGATACAAACCGACGCCGATGATGGGGATTAACAAACAAGCAATAATAAACACCTCGCGCGGTTCGGCATCTACTAGGTTTTGGTGAGATACCAATTCTTCGTTTTCTTTGCCGTAGAAAATCTCTCGCAGCATTGATAACAGATAAATTGGTGTCAAGATGACGCCGACTGCCATCAAAAAGACGACAATGATTTTAAAGGTCTGACTGTAGGCATCGCTAGTGGAAAAGCCGACAAATATCATCAACTCGGCGACAAAGCCACTCATTCCTGGCAATGCTAAAGAAGCCATTGAACAAGTGGTGAACATGGCGAAAATCTTCGGCATTTTTTGACCGACACCACCCATCTCATCTAGCATGAGGGTATGAGTCCGGTCGTAAGTTGCCCCGACTAAGAAGAACAAACTTGCGCCGATTAAGCCGTGGGAGACCATTTGCAGGATTGCGCCACTTGTACCTAACTCGGTAAAAGAAGCGAGACCTATCAGTACAAAACCCATGTGAGAAATTGAGGAATAGGCGATTTTCCGTTTCAGGTTACGCTGGGCAAATGATGTTAAGGCAGCGTAGATGATATTTACTACCCCCAAAATCACTAAGATAGGGGCAAAAATAGCATGGGCATCCGGTAACATTTGAGCATTCATCCGAAATAAAGCGTATCCGCCCATTTTCAAGAGAATACCAGCAAGTAACATGTGTACGGGGGCTGTGGCTTCGCCGTGGGCATCTGGTAGCCAAGTATGGAGGGGGAAGATGGGTAACTTGACGGCGTAGGCGATGAGGAAGCCAGCGTAAACTAAAAGTTGGAAATTGAGGGCGTAGTCTTTTAAGGCAAGCGATCGCATATCAAATGTCACGTTACCGCCATAAAATCCCATTGTCAAAGCCGCGATCAAAATAAACAGCGACCCACCCGCCGTATACAAAATAAACTTAGTCGCTGCGTATTGCCGCTTTTTACCACCCCAAATCGATAGCAGGAAATATACTGGCACTAATTCCAGTTCCCAGACCAGGAAAAACAACAGCATATC
>JBBQRU010000022.1:0-48020 GCA_038214545.1 Cyanophyceae cyanobacterium
AGCGGTAAAGAATGAAAATGGCTTTGATAATCAGCCACCGCTAAAGATTGACGCATCGTTCCTTGCCACTCTGGATCGTTAGTCACTCCCGCTGTCAAGACTTGCATCAATTCATCACTAGTTTCGGGAATCGCGCCGACATTGTAACCGGCTAATGAAAGGGCTTTGAGAATTTCTAAACAACTCGCAGGCGTATCCAAACCAACACCATTCGCCAATCGACCATTCCGATTAGGATAATTAGCCAGAATCAACGCCACTTTACGTTCTTGAATTGGCTTTTGCCGTAATTTGCTCCATCGTGCTGCTAAATCTGCGACAAAGTTAATCCGTGATTCCTCTGCTTCATACACCACAACATCCGTTTGTAAAGATGTATTTTGAGTTTGCACCGCTTTAAAAGAAACTGCACGGGTAATAATCCTGCCATCGACTTCTGGGAGGGCAATATTTATCGCCATATCACGCGGTATCAATCCCTGAATACTCGCTTCCCAGACTTCGCGCGTACTAGCGCTGAAAATGACTTGGAATACAGGAACATTCAGTGTTTCCCACAAATCTACTTGAGGCGTATCTGTTTCCAAACTAGCTAAAGAAAAGCTGGTGGTGTTGAGTAATACATCAACTCCTTGATGACAATAGCGGATTAATTCCGATTGCACATCAGGTTCTTTTAGCGATGAGACAAAAATCGGTATAGGTGTCAGATTTTGCGCCACTAATGCCTGACACAAAGCGTCAATCACCGCCGTATTTCCCGATAAATAATGCGCTCGGTAAAATATAATGCCTACACCCGATTGCCCACGCGGATAGTCGGCATAAATTCCCACGCGTGGGACAGGCTGAGGCGGCTGATAGTTGGTTGGGTGGTGTAGAAATTGCGTGGCGACAAATTTCAGTAAATTTTCATAATTTGCGACACCGGCTTCGATGAAATATTGCCAAACCTGATTCACCAATGCTAACGATGCTGTCGAGTGGCTGATGAGAGTGGGATCGGGGCGTTCATCACCAGGAATAATAATTAAAGTCGCGCCGGTTGCGAGAGCTGTTTCCTGAACAACTTCTAAACCATAACTCCAGTAAGATTGTCCGCCAATCAAGCGCACAATAATCACTTTTGCTTTTGCCAAGACATCTTCAGCATAAGTGTCGATTGTTAATTGCTGCTGTAATTGCAATAAATTTACAACCCGTAACTCAGGAAAGTCGGTTGGTAATTGAGTGACGGCGGCGGCGAAGGTCTGTATATCCGTATCGGCGGCGGTGATAACGACAATCGGGGCTGGCTGTTGCTCAACAAAAATGACACCGTCTGCGGACGGGTTCCAGCCTCCTGGTATAGTAGCAAGACGATGCATGGCGCTTTCAGTTAGGGAATAGGCAATGGCTATAATTATCGCAGGTGAACGCAGTGGTGTGGGGAAAACAACCGTAACTTTGGCACTGCTGGCAGCATTAAGGCAGCGACGTCAGACGGTACAGTCTTTTAAGGTCGGTCCCGATTACATTGACCCGATGTTTCATAGCTATGTTACCGGACGCGCCTGCCGCAATCTTGACCCGATTCTGACGAGTGAAGCCTATGTGCAGAATTGTTTTGCCAAGCATAGTCAGGGGGTTGAGCACACTCTTATTGAAGGCGTGATGGGGCTATTTGATGGGGCATCGGGCAAACATGATGTGGGGAGTACTGCTCATGTTGCTAGGTTACTCAAGGTGCCAGTGGTACTGATTCTCAACTGTAGTAGTTTATCCCGCTCTGTGGCAGCGATCGCTCATGGTTACAGTACCTTCGATCCTCGGATTCAGGTGGCTGGTGTAATTCTTAACCGCGTTGGTAGCGATCGCCACTTGGAATTACTTTCACAAGCTCTTGAGCCTTTGAATTTGCCTATTTTAGGTGTTTTGCGTCGCCAAGATGATATTACTCTTAGCGATCGCCATCTGGGTTTAGTGCCAACTGCCGAACTGACTAATTTAAACGCAACAATTGAGCGACTCGCGCATCTAGGTGAAACCTGCTTTGATTGGGACAAATTGTTACCGTTGTTGAGTTGTCAAGCAAAGTTACAAGTGCCATCCGTGTCTACAGTTGAACCTAAAATACGTCTAGCTCTAGCCCAAGATCAAGCTTTTAGTTTTTACTATGCGGATAATTTAGATTTGCTGACTGAATTGGGTGCAGAATTAGTTGCGTGGAGTCCGATGCGCGATCGCGCTGTGCCGGAAGGTGTGCAAGGATTGTATTTTGGAGGTGGCTTTCCCGAGGTGTTTGCTGGAGAATTGGCAGAATCAGCCGCTAGACAATCGGTAAAAGCGGCGATTCAGGCGGGGATGCCTACTTATGCAGAATGTGGCGGATTGATGTATTTGTGCGATCAGATTGTTGATTTTGCCGAAAATTCTTATCCGATGGTCGGTATTTTCCCAACTGCGGCAGTGATGGGGAAGCGACTGACTTTAGGATATCGCCAAGCTACCGCGTTACAAGAAAGTCCGTTGGTGAAAGTAGGCGATCGTTTATGGGGACATGAGTTTCATCGCTCGTCGCTAACCCAACTACCTGATAGACCACTGTTAGCACTTCAAGGATATGACAGTCGCCAGCAATTTTCCCCAGAAGGTTGGCAACGTTATCAAGTTCATGCTTCCTACACTCATCTACATTTTGGCGCACAACCTCAATTGGTAGAAAGATTTTTGCAGTGTTGTCGCCACTCTAAACTTGGTTTACAACAGTTAATTAATTTTGCGTAAGCAAAAGTCAACATCCGCGTATACTATGGCTAAACGAACAAAGCCTGTAGACCCAGACTACAAACAATAAATGAGGCTTTGCGTTGGTAGGCTTTGTCCGTATAGCTCCAAGCTTCAGCCTGAGAGCACCTTAATAACAATTAATAAGCCTACGAAGGTAGGCTTTGTTCGTATAGCTCCAGGCTTCAGCCTGAGAGCGCCTCAATGTTCCCGGCAACCACCCTTTGATATGCACCCGATTGTTAAGCTTTTAATTTAGTTATCACATTCTTGCGAGGGAAGTTATCTTGGCAAGCTTATCTTTATTTAACCCTTCCAGTTCGCTCACATGAAGCCAGCCTTCCTTGACCAATCCAGCAAAGACAAAAAGCAGAGCAGAGTATTCGTAGTCGTACTTACCCTCAACTTGATGCCTTTTAGCACTCAAGAAATCGTGTAACTGCCAGAGATCACCCAATTTCATCAGTGTGCTTGCTTCCTCTCTAACTTGTTTAATTAAAGCCTCAATTTCTCGCGCGTAGGCTTTTTCAAAGGCATTTCGAGCTATCTTCTGCTCGGTGTCATTCCACTCAGGTTCACTCACTTGCATGATCCGATTTAAAATTTGTGTGGTAGTTAATTGGTTAAAATTATGCTGTTAGCGACAAGTCATTGAGCGCCCTTGGTATTAAGAGCGCTCTCTTTGATGGGAGCGTTAATGACTCTTTGAACGTTTCCTTAGCGAACCAGGTTTAAAAGCTCTTTCGGAGAAGCTAACAAGTCAATAGCGACAAAGAAGATCTTGCCTTCTGGGTTGATCAAAAACCGCCAAGCCATATTCATGCCGACAGCAGCACCAAACCAAGGAGTCTGAACCTTGCCTGTAACTTTCACTTGAGTGTAACCATCATCTGCAGGTTCACTTACCCCACGTTCTGGAAGCAATTTCAAGTTCTGGCATTCTTCCTGGAAAAACCGCATTATTGCATCTTTGCCAATAATCGGTTTTTGGAAGGGAGGCTGCAAAGCACCGTCTGCCACAAACAACTTAATCATTTGATCGAAGTCATTTGCATTCAAGTTGTTCATGTAGCTCAATACAGTTGCGTTGTCGAGACCTTCAATAGTAACTTGAGTCCGCTTAGATATTTCTGTGGGAGCGATTACGGGTTCAGAAATTCTGGTGAAGGTGCCTAGTTTAGCGGGATCAAACCCCATGTCCACAACAGAGTTTCGCAGGACGGTAATTTGTTGCCCTTGGTCTAAGGTTTTAAGGGTTTCCAATACAGCAGTTGCATTGGCTGAGAGCTTATAACCAGTTGGAATTGGTGCAACAGTGCCTTGCTCCATCCATTCCCCAAGCTGATTCCAAAAACCTAATTTAATATTCGGCGACCAAGTACCATAGGTGCGACAGATGGGTGTATCCGCGCTATTCGCCAGATCGCACATGACCTGAGTTTGCTCCTGAAAAGTCATTTTCTTAACTTGGTTCAGGATTCCTTCAGCAAACTGCATGTTGGCTGCACCAGGAGCTGCAACGGTAACGGTTTTGCCCATTTCTAAGAAAGCGAACCAAGTCCAGGCAAGTTGATCTTCGGCACTAAGCTGATTATACCGCGCAGTTAAAGCTGGTACTGCATCAGCCGACAGAGTACCGGGGAAAATACCACGAGCGGAATCGATAGTGATTGCCATAGGTCGGACTACCTCATTAAATTTTCAGCTGACCAAAGGTGAAGCAAGACATTCTCGGAATACAGTTTTACTTCCCAAATATCAAATTATCATAAAATGTTACAAAACTAAGTACTTTTTGTAATGCTCTCAGAAAATTTGTATTGCTGGTGGCTGTAATCCTTGGAAAACCTGCTCCACCGCGTTCAATTATCCTTTGAGCCAGATACCTATTTTTAATATTAGATATATTTCTTGACAAAATAGCTGAAATAGGCTAAGAGAAAGCTTTAATAGATGAAAATTAAGTAGCGCCTGTGTAGTTTGCAGCACTTTTGCTAAATGTCTATAGAGGCAAACCATTGCCTCTAACCAAGCCGCAAGCTTAATTATGAGAGTTAATTAGCGGTTTAACTTTGCCTAACGAGTTTTTAATTGTGTAATAAATAATATCATGCTTCTATTTTTCTAGCATTAGCGTGGGGTAGCGATCGTTTGAAAAACCGGCTTAATGTCCCAAATAAAACCCTCTCAGATTAGCCAGGAGGGCAGTATTTTGAGATGTAGAGTTAGAAGTAGTTTCCTTGATAGGATGCTTTCAGCAAAAATTCCATATTTTTACTGATGTATTATAAAATACTATACATAACAATAGCATAAAAGGTTCTTCAACTGAGAAAAATCAAACAAAAACTATTAAACCAATTTTTATTGGTGTAGTTATGTTTGTAATAATTAAATTCGCAGCACAAATGCAGCCTCAACCTCAACCACACTTCTGTAAAATTCATGCTGGTAATCTTAATCAGTACGTCTCAGAATACAACATGTTTAATGGTTCTGCTCCCACTCCATATCGCCCATTTAGGATAAATTATAGAGCCTATAACGTGACGGAAGAGTTAATAGCTAAACCGCTATTTTACTTTGCTTTGTCAGATGGCAATATCAATGCTGCATTTCAACTTAAAGGTGAGTTAGGCAATAATGTAATCAAGGATAGCGACATAATAGTTCAATACATAAAATATTACTCGTCAAAAGCTTCATTTGAAATTGTTGGATTTTGTGTTAATGGTACATTTGCATCTGTCCCAAAACCAGAAGTTTACTACTGTATTAAATTACCTTTAAAAACCCAATTAGCATTACAAGAAGCTGGCAGCAATGTATGTGCAGAACAAATTGTTAGGCTTTTCCATTAGGAAGTGAGTTAGTAAGAGTTATGGGTTAGTGTAAATTAACTAGAATTAAATATGTATGGTAGCCATTACTCCTGTGCATGAGCGTCAAGTTGAATATTGGACAAACCGACAGATAGAGGAGTTTTTTATCAATGCTGGCTTCAATATTTTCGTATATCCTGTAACGCAAAGGATCGAGCGTCATTTACCAGCAGATCATATATTTGGAGTTGACAATAATCTAGTTAAGTTATTTGGAATCCAGTATAAGGTTTTACATAACAACAATTCGGTGAATTACTGGGAACTCGATAAACACCAACATAACCGTTTAGTTCACTTTCCCTGGATTTACTATGGTTTATCAGATTTAATAGACGTAGCTGATGGGCGTAACAGTCTTCAATATTTGAGAATCTTGAATTCAGCATTTCCTTACGCCAATAAGCTAGATATAGGCAGTTTAAGCCCTCATTATCGTTGGGGAGCGTTTTATCAGCATCTAAAATTTTGCCAAACTGGTCGTCTTGTCCACAGTATTACTGAACTTAAGGATGCAATTTCACCACTTCAAGAATAAAGTTTGAATAGACCTATTAATGAAATCAGAGACATTTTTCTTGCCAACTTTAATACAAAACAACTTTTGCATCTATCGCCACAGCCAAGAGAAATAGATATAGATATTGATAGTATAATATAGTCTATTAAATGTGACGATGAAGATATTTTTTTTGATAATATAATATAATATAATATAATATAATATAATATAATATAATGTAATTAAATTATACGTGTTACGAAAGGGCGAGCAAACACAGTTTTTATGAATTCATCAGAGCGATTTAGAGGGTGCTTGTTAGGACTGGCTGTAGGTGATGCTGTAGGAACAACAGTCGAGTTTCAACGTCGTGGTTCATTCCCACAGGTAAAAGATATGGTAGGCGGAGGTCCGTTTAATCTCCAGCCTGGTCAATGGACTGATGATACCTCAATGGCATTGTGTCTAGCCACTAGTCTGGTCAAAGTTGGTGGGTTTGATGCTGCCGATCAAATGACTCGCTACTGTAACTGGTACGAACATGGTTATTTAAGCAGTACGGGGGAATGCTTCGATATTGGCAACACAGTCAGGCAAGCTTTGTCTCAATATAAAAGATCTGGCAACCCATTTAGTGGCTCTACTAATCCAATGTCTGCTGGAAATGGCTGCTTGATGAGGCTTGCACCTGTTCCCATGTTTTACTTTCCTGACCGCGATCGCGTGTTACATTATTCTGGCGAAAGTTCTCGAACAACACATGGTGCGGCGGAGTGTATTGATGCAAGTCGTCTATTTGGAGACATTCTGTTTCGCGCACTCAGAGGAGACAGCAAAACCGAGATCCTCTTTGGGAATGATCCAAGTATAATATTACAGCCATCAATTCAAGCTATTGCCGATGGAGAGTACCGAAGTAAAACGATCAATGATATTCGTGGCACGGGATATGTAGTACAGAGTCTAGAAGCAGCACTTTGGTGCTTTTGGACAACAGAAACTTATGAAGACGCAATTCTTGCAGCTACGAATCTAGGTGATGATGCAGATACAACCGCTGCTATTTGCGGTCAGGTTGCTGGAGCATATTATGGAGAATCCAGCATCCCGAATCATTGGCTGAGACAACTGACAATGCGAAATGAAATTACTGAACTTGCCGATCAACTAAATGCTGCCGTCGGATAAGGTTAAGATGAGCGGCGTTCGGTTGGATGTTTAATCCTCAAGCTCAACAAGTTGAAATATATCTTCATGGACAAGCTAAAGAAGTGCGTACCGCAAGGTCAGCGAAGCTATCGCTACCCACTCAACTATAGAAGTGAATCTGTGTTACCTGACTTTGTACTCCAAGTCGATCGCTTCACAGAGGATTGAAGGAGCTACCGCCAACCCTGGACGTTCGCGCCGCCGAAAATTATGCGGTTCCCGCCTGTGAAGAGGGCGTAGGGAAAGCCTAGATCTAACGCACTTCCCTCATCCAGCATCTGAAGTTGTTCTGGAGTGAAACAGATATCTAGCGAGGCTAGGTTATCATGCAACTGCTCCAGCTTGCTGGCTCCGAGAATCGGTGAGGTAATTCCGGGCTGCACTGATGCCCAGGCGAGGGCGACCTGCGCTAGGGGGCGATCTAATTGAACGGCGACTGTCCGCAAAGCATCAAGCACGCGCCAGTTGCGATCGCTGAACTTGGTAAACTTCCCTTGGAAGGGATTGCTGCCACTGAGCCGTCCCTGTCCGGTGGTAAGATCGCCCTCGCGCTCATACTTGCCAGCGAGAAAGCCACCAGCAAGCGGACTCCACGGAGTGATGCCGAGACCACACTCTCGGGCAGCGGGCACATGCTCGCGCTCAATGCTACGCTCGACGAGGGAGTATTCCAACTGCATAGCGATGGGACCGGGAATGGAGTGCGCCGTGGCTAGTGTAGCTAATTTGGTAGCATACCAGGCGGGCATGTCCGAGATGCCGAAATAGCGGATTTTACCAGCACGCACCAGATCGCCGAGCGATTGTAGAACCTCCTCAACGGGTGTGATCATATCCCAGACGTGCATCCAGTAGAGGTCAACATAGTCGGTCTGCAGTCGGCGAAGCGATCCCTCAAGTGCCCGATGGATGTTCTTGCGACCATTGCCGCCAGCATTTGCGTTACCTGATTCGCCGCCGTGAAAGCTGAACTTGGTTGCCAGCACCAGTTGGTCGCGCAGGTTGCGATCGCTAATGTAGCCGCCGATCAGTTCTTCGCTGCGACCCTTCGCATATACGTCGGCGGTGTCGATGAAGTTGCCACCAGCATCGACGTAGGCTTGGAAGATGGTCTCGGAAACCTCGTCTGGCGAACCCCATCGCGCAGTGCCAAAGGTCATGGTGCCAAGGGCGAGTGGACTGACAATTAATCCAGATCTGCCGAGGGTGCGGAAGGCGGTGAGGCTCATGGGTTTTCTCCTATAAGATTAGTGGAAGTGTTTTGTCTCGCTAAGTATTTCACTAGGTACCCGTTGGCATCTTCGATGGTTTTTGCCATACTGCCTTTTGGTGCTCAGGTTCGTGAGTTCTCCAACTGCTTAGCTCGCGCTTGACTCCACATATTCAGCATCCATCCTGGATATTCGGCAGGAAGTTTGCTCACCTGGTCAAGCGATCGCAGTTCCTCTTCCGAGAGAAGGATATCCACAGATCCAATATTCTCACTCAACTGCTCGATCCGTTTTGCTCCGAGTATGACGCTGGTGACGCGGGGCTGATGCAAGAGCCACGCAATGGCGAGTTGTGCAACAGAGACATGTTTCTGCTCAGCCATCTCTTTCAAAACATCGATAATATTGTAAGCGCGATCCATCTCCACGGGAGGGAACTCGAACACACTGCGGCGGCTGCCTTCATCACCCTTTTGCTCCCGACTGTATTTGCCGCTCAATAGTCCTCCCGCTAAAGGACTCCATACCAGCAGACCGAGACCTTCGCTAGTCAACATCGGCACAATCTCGCGCTCCAGATCCCGACCCGCGATGGTATAGTAAGCCTGAAGCGAAGCGAATTTCGCCAATCCGTGAAGGTTGGAAATGCCTATTGCCTTGGCAATCTGCCAAGCAGCCCAGTTCGAGACGCCGATGTAACGGACAAGTCCCTGCCTGACGAGATCGTTCAAAGCTTCGATGGTCTCCTCAATTGAAGTTGCCGGATCAAAACCGTGGAGCTGATACAAATCAATATATTCTAGTTGCATCCGCTCCAGGCTTGCCTTTGCGCCATCCAAGATGTGACCGCGTGAAGATCCTCGCTGATTTGGCTTTGAACCGACATCTCCGAAGACTTTTGTGGCGACAATCACCTCGTCGCGTTTCATCCCCAGATTTTTCAAAGCCTGTCCGGTGATCCGCTCCGAATTGCCTTCTGAGTATATATCGGCTGTATCAATAAAGTTGATTCCGGCTTCAAATGCACGAGCGAGTATGGCATCTGCATCTGCCTGCTGCACCTTACCGATGGCACTGTAATCCCCACCGCCACCGAAAGTCATTGTCCCAAAGCATAGTTCCGAAACAAAGATCCCTGTAGAACCCAGTTTGTTGTAGCGCATAGATCGGTTTCTCCGAATTGAATAGTGTCGTTTCTCTGGAGCCACTCTTCACAGTCTATGGTTTTGAGCCATGAATCGAGTTGATCGATCCTCGCCAATCATTGCCTAATCCTACGATTGTGCATGACATACTTGTAGAGGATATATTTGATGAGAAGAGGAGAAAGGCACAAGTGGAGCGAATAGACCAACTAGCGGCGTTGATCGCAGAATTGAGCGATCGCGATGGTGCCTGTAGTACTGCAATTCCGGGTTTGTATCTCTCCAAATTCTCCACAACCAGCGCACCGCGACACACGGTTGATCGTGCCGTTTTCTGTCTCGTCGCCCAAGGGGTTAAGAGCGTCCTGCTGAATGACGAACGCTATGTTTATGATTCCAGTAAGTACTTTGTCCTCTCTCTCGATCTACCGCTTGTTGGGCAGATCTTGGAGGCGACTCAGGAAAAGCCTTGCCTTGGACTGAGTATTGAGTTGGATTTCACTGAGATTGGTTCACTGATTCTCGATGCGGGTCTGCCATTGCAGTCAAACCCCAGTAATCAGCGAAGCCTCTTCGTAAGTCCTCTGGAGGATGACCTTCTGGACGCCGTAATCCGGTTGATATGCCTTTTGAAGAAACCCGCTCAAATCCCGATCATCGCACCCTTGATTCGTCGGGAGATCTTCTACAGACTGCTTCTCAGTGAGCAGAGTGGACTGCTGTGCCGAATGACCATCGAGAATAGTCAGGTGCAACGCATCGCGGCTGGTTTGGAGTGGCTGAAGAAAAATGCGACAAGACCGATTCGCATGGATGAACTCGCTCGCGAAGTGAACATGAGCCAGTCAACGATGCATTCCTGGTTCAAAGCGGTGACGACTATGAGTCCCTTGCAGTATCAGAAGCAACTCCGGCTTCAAGAAGCTCGACGCATTTTACTATCGGAAACCACTGACGCGACGACTGCGAGTCAGCGCGTGGGCTATGAAAGTCCATCTCAGTTCAGTCGCGAGTATCGTCGTTTGTTTGGATTGCCACCGTTGCGCGATATCGAGCGTCTGCGGAGCGTCCATGAATTACAGACTCCCATCCGTAAGTCCGTTGATTATGTCAGTTTAGTCGAAGAACCTTAGCGAATCGTCAACCATTTTTTACGTTCTTATGTCTAAATAGGAAGGATGGAAGATAATAACTGAATGTCTGATCACTGAGGGAAATGATTGATGCAAGCTCCAGTAGATTTTGCCGACATCACAGCGGAAACACCAACACTCTTAAATGTGACCGCCGAATACCAAGCCATCCAGACGCAGTTTAACCAAGCTCAAACCGCTGAGCAACGAAAGGCAGTCTTTCAGCAGTGGGATGCCTTGCGACGCAGACTCAATACGTGGAGAGAACTCACGCAGCTGCACTTTCACCAAGACACGCAAAACCCAGAGTACAAAACTGCCCTGGACTATTGCAACGAACTTTCACCATCTCTAACCGCTCTTGAAGTAGACCTAAAACGGCAACTAATCCACAGCCCCGATCGCGCCGAGTTGGAACAAAGTTTGGGACGGCAGGCTTTTTTGCTGTGGGAAGCAGATATCACGACTTTTGAACCAGCGATCGCCGCAGATTTAGTTGAAGAATCCAAACTCACCAATGAGTACACCAAACTGATCGCCTCGGCAAAGCTAGACTTCCACGGTGAGCAGGTGAATTTATCGGGTTTACAACCTTATTTACAAAGTAAAGATCGAGACATTCGCCACCAGGCAGAACAGTGTCGCTGGCAGTTTTTTGAGCAGAATCAAGACCGCTTCGATCAACTGTTCGATCAGTTGGTGCGCCTGCGCGATCGCATGGCAAAAAAGTTGGGCGATGAGAATTACATTGCGCTAGGATATCGCCGAATGCGACGAGTGGATTACAATCAAACCGATGTCGAGCGCTGGCGGGATCAAGTCGTCCAAGAGGTCGTTCCCTTAGCCGTAGAGCTAATTGGGCAACAGGCGAAACGGCTCAACTTAGATACCGTGTATTTCTGGGATGAATCCGTCTTTGATGCAGAAGGCAGTCCGGCTCCAATGGGCGATCATGACTGGATGCTGGAACGGGCACAAGAAATGTTTGATACTATGAATCCATCGCTGGGTAGTTTTTTTGGCATGATGGTTGAGCGGCATTTACTGGATTTGCAAAACCGTCAGGGAAAGGCAGGAGGCGGGTTCTGCACAGCTTTCCCCACCCATGACGTTCCCTATGTGTTCGCAAATTTCAATGGCACAAAAAACGACGTACAAGTTTTCACTCACGAAATAGGTCACGCTTTCCAAATGTGGCAAAGTCGTCATTTGCCCGTTTTTGATTATTTATGGCCCACCCTAGAATCGTGTGAAATCCACTCCATGAGCTTGGAGTTTCTCACCCACTCGCAGATGGAAAAGTTTTTCGGCGACCAAGCCGATCGATTTCGCAGACAGCATCTAGCTGGGACAATTCTATTTCTGCCTTATGGCGTGGCAGTCGATCATTTTCAGCATTTAGTCTATGCGAATCCAGAAGCAACTCCGCAAGAACGACATCAAATGTGGCAACAGATGGAAGCGCGTTATCTGCCGTGGCGTCAATATGGAGATTTGAATTACCTTAATAAAGGCGGTCTCTGGCAAGATAAACAGCACATCTACTGTTCGCCGTTCTACTACATAGATTACACCTTGGCGGGGTGTTGCGCGTTGCAGTTTTGGGTTAAAGCAGACGAAGATTATTCGCAGGCTTTGGCAGAGTATATTGCGTTATGCGATCGCGGGGGTTCTGCGTCCTTTCGAGAATTAGTGCGATCAGCAAATCTTATTTCTCCGTTTGAACCGGGCGCACTTACTCAAGCCGTTGAAAAAGTGCGTCAGACTTTAAAGGCTGGGAGTAGGTAGCAAACGACCCATAATTGTTTGGAGGAATGCCCTATCTTGCCGCAGGCAAGCTTAAACTGTTTTCTGGCAAGACGGTTATTCTATAGCGGGTCACGGCGTATCCCACGCACTTGGACATAGTTGTTACGTATCTGCTCGTGTCTTACACAGAGCGAGGGCAACTAGCTCGTCTTATCAGTGCCAGAGAAGTCACTAAATCGGAGCGAAGAGCATATGAAGCCGGTTGAACCAATAGACCAAGATGATGATATCCTCCCCTCGTATGACCTGAACAGTTTACGAGTACGACGTTTGGGTGAAGGACGCAGAAGTTTTGCACTTCTTACAGTTCGGTTAGAGCCGGATGTTGCAAAGATGTTTCCGAGTGCAGATGCAGTGAATGAAGCTCTACGCCTTCTGATGCGGATGCTGCACCAGAATCAAGACTTAATGGCGACTATCCAACCTAAATCGTCACAGGAACAGACAGGCGACGATTAAGTGCTTTGTTCAAGCTGGTGCAGGAAAGAACGTAATAAATGGGAAATTTTGTAGGCGATTGAGATTCTAATAATTGCTGAAAGTTTTATTATGTTGTAGCGACGATAAGAGCGGAGGTCAATCTCCTGATAAATTTTCCGCCATCACCTATAATGTGTATGTATTTGTAATTCCCACATATTATGGTGCAAACAATACAAGCACGGAATATCAGTCTTTACGAGCTAGAAGAAAAATTTGGCTTGCAATTGGTTACAAATGCTGATTTTTTCACAGAATGGACAAATAATTTACCATATTTAAATGATGCAGAAATTTTCTCGTTAGAACGAGTTAAAAGTAACTATTCAAATTTAACTCAGCGTCGTCCCATGTCAGAAGAAGCTGTAAAAATGGTGGTTTTATCTCCACTGCTAGATTTAGCAGGTTTTTATCAGCAACCTTTTGAAATTGAAACTGAAAAATCTACTGATGTTTTTGCTGAAGATGAAAACATCATACTCAAAGGTAATATTGATATTTTGGTAATTCAAAGACGTCTTTGGGTATTGGTTATAGAATCAAAAAGCACTATTTTTGATGTGATGACTGCATTACCCCAAGCACTTGCTTATATGCTTGATACTCCCAATGTTAAACGACCAACTTTTGGCTTACTTACCAACGGGCGAGAGTTTGTTTTTGTTAAGCTAGTTCAGCAAGAAAAGCCAAAATATGCTCGTTCTTATGCATTATCAATTGAACGTGATGCAGAATTTCAACAGGTACTAAGTGTATTAAAATGCATTCGTCAATTAATTTTGTTGTAATCAGCATTGCGAGAATTCCGGGTAAACGCATCTAAATTCTGTAAGCCTTACCTAACAAGAGTTTTACTTTTATGTAACAAAATTAAATAATGACTGAAATCTTTATCTGGCAAGCAGCCTAAAAATAAGATGCGTTTGCCCTGTTAACTGAGACTGGTCAAGCCTTTTTAAAGCAAGATAAAATGTTTTCTCCGATGTAATGACACCTTAAATCACCATTAATTTTACGGTTGAGGTGTTGCTTAGATTATCGCTGATAAGAATGATCAACGTTAGGATTTCTGGCTCTCTTGCACTTTTTATGATAAGTTTTACTAATGTAAAAATCAAGCTAACAAGCGATTTCGGAAGTTTTCAAACTTGTAAAAGCCATATCCTTGGCGCATAATCAGTTCAATTCGAGTATTTATTCCTTCCATAACACCACTACTTGCTCTACTAATAAAGTAGTTACAAATTCCCTTTAAATGACTTTCAATTGTTTGAGCAGCATCAGGAAATAAAATCCGAGCCATCGTCAACCATTTAGTCATTTTTCGCCAACCAGATTTAACACTTTGGTGTTTTTCATAAATTGCTCGAAAATCTTCTTTGAGTTCATGAGCAATTTTTAGACAAGGACTTTTCTGGAGCATTTGTGCTAAATGAGCTTTTTGAGCTTCATCTAAATCTTCAAAGTTTTTCAGGAGTAAATATTTACTATACTTGTCCTTAATCCCAATCTTTTTCCGTAAATTACTCAGAGCTATGTTAACTATTTTCATAACATGAAATCTATCGTACACGAGAGATGCATTGGCAAATACTTTTTTAATAACTTTTGCGAATCCACCCCACATATCTACACTAACTTCGGTAACAGCTTCTCTAACCTCAATAGGTTGCTGCATAAGGACTTTAATAATATCTTGCTGCCTGTGACTATTGATTACAGACAGTAGTTCACCGCTGTCAATATCACATACGGTAGTGACAAAATCTTTATGACCTTTACGTCAGCTAAATTCATCTATACTTAAGCGTTTTGGCTGGCTCCATTCTTTTTTTTTAAGACCTTGAATTTGATGATCAAAAATACCTTGAACTTCTCCTTCACTCAGCTTTTCTTCTCGACTTACTTGTGCGATACTAGAATTTTTGACATGTTCATAAACATACATTTCATATCGAATAGTATGTCTTCTTTCCCAATCCATGAATTCTAAACGCTCTGAAGGGTAACGCTGACATGCTCTGCAATAAAATTGGCGTCGCGGAATTTTTAAATAAACTTGTTGCCCAAATACTGGTAAGTCTCGCACTAACACAGACCGGACTTGATGTAATTTATCTGTATTTTGACCGCAATAGGGACAGGATATTCCGTCGTTCAGAAACTTGATTTGTAAACAGACATTTTCGTCCATATAAGAACAAGTTTCAACGGTCGCGTATGGCAAATGTAATAAAGTATCTAAATGTAAGTCCATCAAGCAAAATGTATGTGTATATACATTTTACATGAAAAAACCAAGAGAGCCGGATTTCTTTAAGTTATAAGTTCATTATCAATTTTTTTGATTTTCCAAAGTTCAATGAGTATAGCGTCTTCTCATAAATCGTTCTGGATTACTATATGTTTTACTCTGAAGGAAAAGCTTGTTCAGCATTACTAATTGCTGCTTATAAGGGAAATAAGGATATCGTAGAATTGCTAATTACTAATGGTGCAAGCATTAATGTTGTCGATGGTTCAAGTGAAACGCCCTTGCACAAGGCATCTTCAAAGGGACATCAGGATGTAGTTGAATTCCTGATTACTAATGGAGCACAGATAAATGCCAAAGCGAAAAACGGCTGTACTCCTTTATACATGGCTGCTTCATGTGAGTATAGGGATATTGCTAAACTTTTGTTAAGCTATGGTGCTGCAATGGAGCCTGACATCGCTGTGATGCTTGGAGATATCGAATTGGTTAAGCACTACTTATCCCAGGGAGTAGATGCTAATTCTAAATTAGCAAAAGGAGTATCAGAAGGAAATTCATGGTTGATCACAGCCATTGGACACAAGTATAAAAATAATAATCTTGTTAAGCTTCTTCTGGATTATGGTGCAAAAGTCAATGAGAAAACAGGAACATTTCAGTTTTCCCCTTTACATAGGGTAGCGATCGTTGGTTATAAGGCAAATTTTGTCAGTTGTTTAGACATTGGCGAACTTCTAGTAGCTCATGGAGCAGATGTCAATGCTAAAGATAAACATAGTGATACACCTTTGCATTGGGCAGCTAGGCTTGATCATCAAGAAATTGTAGAATTTTTAGTTGAATGTGGTGCTAATGTCAATATCCTCAATCAAGCAGGAAGCAGTGCCTTATTTGATGCAGTACAGTTTCAGAGACGACATATAGTGGAGTGTCTTTTATCCCACGAGGTAGAAGTAAATTTAACAGACGATCAAAATATGACACCTCTCCTGCGAGCTTTTCAGCGAGTAGGTAATGATGAGGTTGTTAAACTTCTTGTTGCTTATGGTGCTAATGTTAATATTCGAGGATGTCAGCAAGAATCAACTCCAATACATCTAGCAGTAGCACAAGACAACAAAAATATAGTTGAGTTCCTGTTAGCTAACGGTGCCCGAGAAGGTTTAAACTGACTATCATTTATAGTCTTAGTAAAGTGACTAATATCATAGATGAGTGGGACGCTTTTTAAGACTAAGTACAAAATAGTGGTAATACCCAATATGTTTTACTGTGAAGGAAAAGCCTGTTCAGCCTTACTTATTGCTGCTGCTCGTGGAAATCATGATATCGCAGAAATACTCATAAGCAATGGCGCAAGCGTTCATGTTGTTGACGGTACAGGTGAAACTCCCCTGCACAAAGCATCTTTTTGGGGACATGGAAATTTAGTCAAGCTCCTAATAGCTAGTGGAGCGCAGATAGATGCGTCATCAAAAAATGGTTATACGCCCTTATATCTAGCAGCTTCGCATCACCATCAGGAAGTTGCTAAACTTTTGTTGGATTATGGTGCTGTTACAGAGCCAGATATCGCCGTGATGCTTGGAGATATTGACTCGATAAACCACTATCTCATTCAAGGAATAGATGCCAATTCTAAACTTTTAAGAGGAGCGGAAAAAGGAGACTCCTGGTTAATGGGAGTTATCAGTAGTAAAAATATAAGTCTTGTTGAGCTTCTCCTAAATTATGGAGCAAAAGCTAATGAGAAGGCAGAACTTAAAAAATTTTATCCATTATATCGTGCAACTGCTCTGGGTTGCCTAGATATTTGCAAGCTACTAATATCTCATGGTGCAGATGTCAATATTATTGGTGAATATGGGAAGACTCTTCTACATTTGGCAGCCCAACGTGGATATCATGATATCATCGAACTTTTATTGGATTGTGGAGCTAATGTTAATGCCTTAGATTTGTCAAAAAGTAGCCCGCTATTTGGAGCTACACAATGTCATCATCTACAGGCAACAAAGTCTCTTTTGTCTCGTGGAGCAGAAGTCAATTTAACAGACGATCAAAATATGACGCCTCTCCTGCGAGCTTTTCAGCGAGTAGGCAATGATGAGATTGTTAAACTTCTTGTTGCTTATGGTGCTAATGTTAATATTCGAGGATGTCGGGAAGAATTAACTCCAATACATCTGGCAGTAGCACAAAATAACAAAAATCTAGTTGAATTCCTATTAGAGAACGGTGCCAGAGAAGGCTTAAATTGAGTACAATAAAATTCAGATTTTGTAATCTTTCTTAATTAAACCTAAAAGGCGTATAATGAGTAGTCGCGAAAAAACCAACCAATATTTTAGAAACCTCCTAATAACTATCGAAAAACAAAGACCTGGATACATTAACTATCTAGGAGAAGGCAAAATTGAAGAATAAATCAAAAATAGTATCAAAATTCATCCAGTTCCCGAAGGTTTAATTGCTATTTATTCTTGTGTCAGGGGATGCTACATGCAGCGTCCCAAGAGTTTTGGTTACTCTCCGAATCTGATTCCTCAATATGATCTAATCGAATTAGATAGAGTGGATGAAGAAATAAGAAGCTTACAAAAGCTATATAATAAATATCCAGGTAACTTGGATTGGCAATCTATATATTGTTAAACTAAATTCTTCTGACTTTGCGTTTTTCTAAGAGTAATTATAGTGAAAAAACAATCTCTAAAAGAAATGCAATTATACTTGACAATTTTGCTGACTTTTTTGTAAGATCTAGACAATATATAAAAATTGTGCGCTAGGTGGTAACTGATGGTAGAGTCAGTCAAAACTTATACAGAGCAAATAGAATTTTGGCATTGGGGAGAGTTGTTTGCATTTTCTGGTCTAGTTGATTCAGCTCGCCACTATTGCCTTAATTTAATTATTTCAAATCAAAGTAAACTGAATTGTAATAAGGAGTTACAACTGTTATTTAATATTAATAAAAGGTGGGCTAATTCTATTTATACTGAAGTACAAGCAGTCGTATCTAACGCCCAAGAAAATAGAAGCAACCATTTGAAAATTTTAGAAGGTCAAATCAAATCAATAAAATCTGATATTAGGAGCCGTGGAAAGCAAGTTAAAAATTTTGCTAAAGAACAAAATAAATTCACGTCTCAAAGCTCTCTGAAGGTAAGAGCCTTTGCTCTGACAAAATCAAAAATTAAAAAGGCTTGTAATATCCGGGCACGAGAGCGTAGGACCACAGAGTTACAAGATGCTAAATTTGCTTTGCATCAAAAGAAGCGGAGACTGTATTTATTAGAAAATAAATTAGCTCACCTCAAATCAACACAGCCTAACTACGTACTGCCTCCGACGAATAATTTCATGTTAGTGGGAAGCAAAGACGAATCATCAGGCAACCAATCAGCACAGTTTGATTATCATGAAGCGACAGATAGATTTATCCTCTCTATTCGTACTCCTTATGCCTTGGAAGATAGGTTGGGTGGCGAGTATATTCGGATAGATGGATTGAATTTTAAGTATGGTAAGCATGAAATAATCGAAGCTATATCGCCACGCTGTTACCAAGTAAAAACTCAAGATAAAAGTGTGAAGTGGGCAACTGGTTATAGTGCTGTAAGTCTTCGTTTTTATTGGAAAAATAACTGTTGGTACGTTGCGGCTACTACAGATATTCAATTACCTGAGATTACATCAGACTATCTTTCAGGCTACGTTGGCATCGATCTAAATGCTGATTCTGTGGGGTGGACAGTCTGCGACGAGCAAGGAAATTTATTAGAATTTGGCGATTGTAAATTAGATTTACACTCAATTTCATCTAATCAGCGCGAAGCTATTCTCTCAGATGTAGCAACCTTTATTGCTCTCAAAGCGAAACAGTATAATTTTCCCGTTGCCTCAGAAAAGTTAGATTTTTCTCAAAAGAAACAACAACTCAGAGAAAAAGGTAAGAAATATGCCCGGATGCTTTCCTCATTTGCTTATTCTCAATGGAATGACGCGCTGGATAATACATGCCAAAAGTATGGTATTTATCATAAGAAGGTCAATCCCGCTTATAGTAGTTTAGTAGGTTTGATGAAATTCATGTCTATTTATGGCATGAATTCAGCTTCTGCGGCAGCATTTGTTATTGCTCGTCGTGGAAGAAGATTTTCTGAAAGAATTCCGAAACAACATCATTTACTTCCTTCCATGTCCGCCTATACCGAAAAGGTAAAGCACGTTTGGTCGCACTGGAGTAAAGTGAGCAAGAGTGTTAAAGGCACTCCCAGACACAAATATTTTACTGCCCGTCCTAACAGGACGCAAATGGTTACGTCTATTTGTCAACTTGCCTGCGATGTAGGTGAGTCAGGAGGAATAGACAATCCAATACAATTGGAGCTTTTTGAGGTAGGTGAGAATCCTACGGGAAATGGTGCAGTATCCGTTGCCGCACCTAGGTCTAGGAATCGGCGTCATCGTGCCTCATGTGCGTTTACACAGATTTCCCTAGATTTAAATTAACGGTTGTAATTGAATGGGCAATTAAGCTAACACGGAATCAAAAAGACTGGGTCCCTGTAGCGGATTTGACATATGTTTCCTATACTTCTCTTCCTGCCGATTGGTTGGAAGATGATGCTTGTCCCGTTGCACCTGAATTAGTGATTGAAATTATATCCCCCGGTCAAACTTTTGGGGACATGGCAGAAAAAGCAACTGATTATCTCAAAGCTAAAGTTCAACGAGTTTGGATTATTGACACCAGAGCAAAAACTATTACCGTTTTTTATCCGGATGCCTTTCCTCAAACCAAACGGGGTAACGATAGTTTAGAAGATTCCCTATTTAAAGGGCTGCAAATTACACCTCAAAAAATCTTCCAACAAGCCGGAATCCTTTAAATCAATTCTAGATTAAAGAGCATTAACTCCGCCCTCTCCCAATTCCATCTTTACGATAATGCTTGAATAATCGTGATGTTCATGATTATGCAATAGCTAATGACTTATCCTCCTCCCAAATTAGCAATGGATCAAGTCTTCCTGATTCTGTAAATGTTCTTGCAGCAAGCAGACAGTGTAATAAATCCACACATTGCTTTGCTGGATAGTTTCCCTTTTGGCCACCAACAACCAATGTTTCTATCTGCTCAGATTTGAAAGAGTCAATTAAGATGTAAAAATTACAATTATCAAAAGTGCTTGTTACAATATATTTCTTTGCTCCACCCCCAATACTCATATAGGTATCTTCATCAACACCTAATGTCACTAAAGTTTTGCTTTCACCATTAAGGTCGCGAATGGCTGCTTCTATTTGGCTCCATCTGGGGTTTTCAACAAAACATTTTCATTTTTATTTCCAACCCATTTTTCGGTTGTCATGTCTAAGACAAACATTACTATCTCCTTATTTTTGGTGGTTTGACTATTATTCTTTTACCTCCGCTTTGAGTAATAATTTCTAATTCCATTATGCCTAACTGCCAGCGCTTCAACGCTATCGGGGGAAGGAGGCATTACTTGCGGATCGATCAAACGGTCACGACGATCTTCCCAAATTGCTGGTTCGACTCAAGGTATCGGTGGGCATCGACAATCTGGTCGAAATCGAATGTCTTGTCGATGAGCGGTAGCAGACGACCCTTGGCGAGATTCTCTAAAACGTACTGTCGAGCGTTGTCCCGGCGTTTCGCATCAAGTACGATTTCCTTGAACGTGAAGCCGCGAAACGTCAGTCCCTTGGCGACTGCGGCGAATAGCGGATACGGGGTCGGTTCTGGGCTAAGCATCCCGTAGGAAATGAGGATGCCCTGTTGGGACATTGCATCAGCAAGTGCCATGATACCGGGACCAGCGATCGGATCGAATACCACGCGGGTACCTTGTCCCGCCGTAATCTCCTTCACGCGGGCAACGATGTCCTCCTCATTTGTCACGATGACGTGTTTCGCACCGAAATTCAGCAGCGCCTGCTTCTTCTCATCTGTGCGCGTTGTGGCGATCGAAATTGCTCCGATTGAATTCGCCATTTCTATCGCTGCCAATCCAACGCTGCTAGATGCCGCGAGAATCAGGACAGTTTCGCCGACCCGAAGACCAGCGATATCGATGAGCGCCCCGTATGCCGTCACGTTCTGCATCCAGACCGCAGCAGCTTGCTCCCAAGAGAGTGAATCGGGATGTCTGACAACGAACTCAGACGGAACTGTGACACTCTCGCCGTAGGTTCCCCACCGTGTGACGGAGGGCGGTGGGATGATGCTGACGGCATCTCCAATCGCGAACCCCTCGACGGCACCACCAATAGCACTAATCTCTCCAGCGGCTTCGTATCCTAGGCGTGCCGGAAAGTTGGGACTCTCAATGTGACGACCGGCGCGAAACATGGATTCCGAACGATTTAGTCCAAACGCTTTCACCCGGATCGAAATTTCGGTCGCAGCAGGCGGAACGTCCGCGATGTCTTCGATGCAAAGGACTTCGGGACCGCCGTTCTCGTGAATTCTGACGATGCGAGACATGACTGTTTCTCCTGTGATCCGGTGTAGTGATCTATGTTCTAAGGCTACTGAAAACTCCCCGCTCAGCGTCAGCGGCAGGAAGTATTTTAGAGCGTGACCACAACTTTACCAAAGTGCCGACCTTGTTCCAGATACTCAAACGCTTGTTGAATTTGATCTAGTGAGAAGGTTTTATCAATGACGGGATGAATATCGTGGGTTTCAATCGCCTGATTCATCGCCGCAAAATCCTCCGTGTTGCCCACTTCCATGCCTCTAATCGTGGCTTGCTGACTCATCAACGTTAACGCATTGATGCTGGTATCGAAGCCGTTAAGTAAACCCATAATCGAAATATGACCGCCCATGCGGAGTGCATTGATCGATCGCTGTAAATTCTGACCTCCAACTGTCTCAATCACCACATCTACTCCTTGTCCATTAGTCAACTGATGCACCATCGGTTCCCACTCTGGTGTTGTTTTATAGTTGATGACAAAATCTGCTCCTAATTGCTGCGATCGCTTCAGCTTGTCATCGCTGCTAGAGGTAATTATCACCTTTGCCCAGCGTGCTTTAGTAAATTGCAGGGCAAAGATCGAGACTCCGCCCGTACCATGTAGTAAAACTGTTTCACCAGCTTGCAGATTGCCATACTTCAAGCCATTCCAAGCGGTAAGTCCTGCGACCGGAAGAGTTGAGGCTTCTGCCGAAGATAAATTTGTGGGTGCCTTTATCAGTAGGTGTGACTGAAACAATTTATATTCAGTCAATTGTCCGGGAGTTACACCTAATCCAGGTCGCGTGGCCTCAGCGGTGGCGTTAGCGGTGGGGCGACCGCTGTGCCATTCGGGAATAAATAAACTCACTACTCGATCGCCTGGTTTGAATTCAGTCACACCATCTCCGACGCTTTCAACCACACCTGCTCCATCCGCAACCGGAACATAAGGTAGGGACATATTCGGATTGAGTTTCCCGTTGATCGCCAGCAGATCGACGGCGTTCAATGACACTGCTTCCATCTTCACCAGCACTAATCCTTTCTCAGGGCTGGGTTTAGGTTTCTCGGTCATTTGCAGATTTTTAATTCCAAATCCTTGAAGTTCGATCGCTTTCATAGGTTTCTCCTATTTCAACTTCTCCGCCATCTCCCAATTTTATCTCTAGGATGATGCTTGAATCACAAAAAGTACTTGCCCAACAGCCACCATTTGACCTTGGGTGCAGCGGATTTCCAGCACGCGACCGGATATAGGGGCGGTAATCGCAATCTCCATTTTCATTGACTCCAAAATCACTAAGCGATCGCCCCCCATAACTTCTGCACCAACCTCCACCAAAATTTGCCAAACATTAGCTGGAAGATGTGCAGTAACAACTTGGCAATTCGGCGGCAATTCTCCAGTATCGTCAGACACAACAAGAGCATCTTCACTAGGTGTAAATAAAAGATTATCCGCTACCCAGCGATCGCGTTCAGCTTCAAATGCAGCTTGTTGTTTAGCTTTAAAAGCCGCCGCCTCCGGAGCAATTGACTGCAAAAACTCATTATATTGTTTTAAACTAAAAGTCTCTTCCGTAATCTCTAGTTGTACCTTCCCATGAATGAAGTCAGCGCGAAGCTTCAGCAATTCGGCAGCAGAAACGGGATAAAAGCGAATTTGGTCAAAAAAGCGCAGTAACCAAGGCGAACCTTCTTCAAAATCAGCAGTTTGGCGGAAAGTATTCCACATTTGCACGGTGCGACCGAAAAGCTGATAACCTCCAGGTCCTTCCATTCCATAAACACACATATAAGCACCGCCAATCCCCACAGCATTTTCTGGAGTCCATGTTCGCGCGGGATTGTATTTTGTTGTCACTAAGCGATGGCGCGGATCGATGGGAGTCGCCACAGGTGCGCCTAAATAAACATCACCCAAACCCATCACCAAATAACTTGCTTTAAAAATAATTTCCTGAACTTGTTCAATACTATCTAAACCATTGATCCGACGAATGAATTCAATATTGCTAGGACACCAAGGCGCACGCGGATTTACCGATCGCATATACTTTTGGATTGCCAACTGCGTCGATTCATCATCCCAAGACAGTGGTAAATGTACGATCCGCGTTGGGACTGACATTTCCTCAACTTTTGGCAATTCTTCTTCAGCCGCAATCAAGGTTTCTAACAATCGCTCTAGAGGTAAAATGCGATTATCATAATGGATTTGCAAAGAACGAATTCCCGGAGTCAAATCCAAAATCCCTGGTAATGGATTGGCAATCAACCAAGTCATCAGTGCATGAACTTGAAAGCGCAAATTAAGATCCAGTACTAACTGACCGTACTCAATTAAAAGATATTTATCCCCTGCTTGCCTATAAGTAACCGCAACTTGTTCTCTTATGTCTCGAATTTGGCGCAGAATTGTGGGGGATGGAACTTCTGTAATTGGCGTTACTGACGGTAAAAGAGTTGCAATTTGGCGATCAAGATCCTGTTCTTTTTGAATTGCTTCCACCAGACTCAAACGGTGAAAACGAACTTTATCTCCAGGCTTGAGTTGTCCAATTTTCCAGAGTTCAGCCTGAACAATCGTCGCCGGACAAACAAACCCGCCTAAACTTGGTCCATCGGGACCGAGAATAATCGGCATATCGCCAGTGAAATCGATAGTGCCGATCGCATAAGCATTATCATGAATATTAGAAGGATGTAATCCCGCTTCACCGCCATCTTGACGCGCCCATTGGGGTTTAGGACCAATCAACCGCACTCCTGTCCGCGCCGAGTTGTAATGCACCTCCCAATCGGTAGCGAAAAACATGGAAATATCGTCATCGGTGAAGAAATCCGGTGCGCCGTGAGGACCGTACAAGACGCCAATTTCCCAATAGTTGCCGTATTCTGGAATCAATTCGCTGGGTAAAGTTTGCCGGACATCTATAGACGCAGGCGGATTGAGCTTAAGCACATCACCAATTCGCAGAGTTCTACCGCAATGTCCCCCAAATTTTCCGAGAGTAAATGTCGATTTGCTACCCAAATAATTAGGTACATCAAAGCCATTTTGCACCGCTAAATAAGTGCGTATACCATTACCCTGAATCGATTTCAACTGCAAAACACTACCAGCACTAACAGGAATCGCTGTCCAAAAAGGCACATTACTCCCATTCAATTCCGCCAGCATCGGCGCACCCGTCAAGCTAATCACAGTATTCCTGTTAAAGCGGAGGGTAGGACCAACGACAGTCAATTCCAAACCAGCAGCAGATTCAGGATTACCAACTAAGCGATTAGCCAACCGAAAAGCTAGATGATCCATTGGTCCCGATGGTGGGACGCCGACATTCCAGTAACCAATGCGTCCGGGATAGTCTTGAATCGCACTGAAAGTTCCTGGCTCTAAAACATCAACAGTAGACGGGACATATTGAAATGAGTTGAGAAAACGGGTGCTGAGGTCGCCGGTTTGAAATCTAGGATCGTCGAGGATTTGGCGCAGATAATCGAGATTGGTTTCAATTCCCGCGATTTGGGAATTTAAGAGCGTGGATTTGAGTTGCGCGATCGCGTCCTCCCGAGAATTTCCCCGCACAATCAATTTCGCCAGCAACGGATCGTAATAAGGCGTAATTTCTGTACCCCGTTCTATCCAGGTATCGACGCGAATCGAATCAGGAAAAGTTACTTCTGTCAAGATACCCGAACTAGGTTGAAAGTTCTTGGCTGGATCTTCAGCATAAATGCGAACTTGAATTGAGTGTCCTTGAGGTTGATGCTGATAATTATCCAAAAAAGAGCCATCGCCAGCAGCCAAACGCACCATCCACTCCACCAAATCAACACCAGTTACTTCTTCTGTAACCCCATGCTCAACTTGGAGGCGCGTATTCACCTCCAGAAAATAGAACTCCTGACGGTCAACATCAAAGATAAATTCCACCGTCCCCGCCGATTGATAATTAATTGCGCGTCCCAAACGCAACGCGGCTTCACGCAGCGAATTTCGCAAAACATCACTAATTCCCGGCGCAGGGGTTTCCTCAATTACTTTTTGATTGCGGCGCTGAACAGAACAATCACGCTCACCTAAAGCAATAACATTACCTTGACCGTCGCCAAAAATTTGCACTTCAATGTGTCTAGCTCGTTCAACATAACGTTCTAAATAAACGCCTCCTTGTTGAAAATTATTCTGACTTAAACGTTGTACAGTTTGCCATAATTCTGCCAGCTTGTCTTCGCCATAACAAAGTTGCAAGCCAATACCCCCGCCACCCGCAGTACTCTTAATCATAATCGGATAACCGATCGCCCTCGCTGCAGCCTGAGCCTCTTCAATACTATCGAGCAGAGATGTTCCCGGTAATAAAGGTACTTGATTTTGTTGTGCCAACTCACGGGCTGTATGCTTTAACCCAAAACTCCGCATTTGCTCAGGAGTCGGTCCAATGAAGACAATTCCGGCGCGGCTGCAAGCGAGAGCAAATCCAGCATTTTCACTTAAAAAACCATAACCAGGATGTACTGCTTGTGCGCCAGTAGCGATCGCTGCTTCAATAATCCGTGAAGATTGTAAATAACTATCTGCGGCTAATGCTGAACCGATCGCGACTGATTCACTTGCCATTGCCACATGAGGCGCGTAGGCATCAGCTTCGGAATAAACAGCTACAGAAGCAACTCCTAAGCGATTAAGAGTGCGGATAATGCGGCAAGCAATTTCACCGCGATTGGCTATCAGAACTTTGGCAAACATAACTTTACGCGTCCCAAACAATTAATTGAATGGGAGTTGGGTTGTAACCGTTACAAGGATTATTCATTTGCGGACAGTTAGAAATCACTACTAAAGCATTCATTTCAGCCCGAAGTTCAACAATACTACCAGGATCGGAAATCCCATCGACAATTTCCAATGTTCCGTCTTCGCTAACAGGGACATTCATAAAGAAATTGATATTACTCGTCATATCCCGTTTGCCCATCCCGTAATCTTTGAGGGCATAAAGGAAATTTTCGACACATGCATGTTGCCATTTTTTGTCCAATCCAAACCGCACTGAGTTACTTTCACAACTACAAGCACCGCCAGATGTGTCATGTCGTCCACAAGTATCAGTTAGCACAGTCATTAAAACATTGCCATCATTGGAATAGAGTTTCGTTCCTGTGGTGATAAAAATATTACCCTGTGCCCGAATCGTGTCTGGAGCGCTATACCTTTCACTGGTATCATCGGCATTGTAAACCAGAAAATCGACAGCTTGATTTCCACCTAAATCAACTATCCGCAGAGTTTGACCTTTTTTAATTATCTGCGCCCACGGTTTACGAGATGGAAGTACGCGATCGTAAACGGGATTTTGTGTTGTCATGGCTTGTGCTCCGGTTTTAAATAAATATCGCATCTGTGTTTTCAAAGCCACGTAGCGCTTCGGGACTGGCAGTTCGGCACAGATCATCTGCGGCGGGTGCGCTCGAATTCCAAGCGATTGCTTGAATCGGTTGAGGATCGTAATTAGGACTAGAATCGAGAGGATGAGGACAATTAGACAGCACAATTAACACATTCATCTCTGCCCGCAGGTCGATGTAATCTCCTGGTTTTGCCGTCTTTTCTGCCCAAACCAAATTACCATTTGGCTCAACCGCAATGCGAGAGAACAAATTGAGATTTGGCATAATGTCTTTTTTACCCATGTTCCGCTTCGTCAACGCCAACATGAAATTATCCCGCGAGTTTTTGTAATCGCCTTCGCCATATTTAGCATTAGTTGCCAGATTACTACATCCACCCAGAGTGTCGTGCAAGCCGCAAGTATCTTCAGTAATCGAGAACAGCACGCGCCCCATATCTGAGTAAAGCACCATTCCCTTTTTCAAGAAAGCATTAAACTGAATTTTAGCCGTATCCGCAGCATTATACCGTTCAATTACATTATCCGCGTTGTAACAGAGTACAGAAACGCCTCTAGAGCCACTAGGAGTTATAATCCGCAAAGTTGTACCCCGCTTGATAACACGCGACCAATAAGCTCCCCCAGGAATCACCTCATCCGCAATAACTAAGGCTTGATCAATAGATGTTTGTGCGATCGCCATTTTTAGAACTGCCCTCTTTAAATTAACTCAAACTTACTTCACCCATAAATTAAGTTTACTTTCTACTTCCCCAAAGAATTCATGCCTTCTCAAGCCTCCCTCTCCCTCCCTCTCTCTCCCTCTCTCTCCCTCTCTATCCTCCTCTCTCCCCTTTGCGTCCTTTGTGTCCTTTGTGGTTCGGTAAACTTACCTGAATGGTTGCACTGGCTGGATTCTTGCCCAAGCACAAACACCTGGGCAATCGAGCATCTGGCAGCTTTACATCATGGTGACGTGATTTTCACTCCCCGACAAACTGCAGGAAGAGGTCAGCATGGGCGAACCTGGCATTCTCCCCCAGGGGTGTTAACTGCTAGTTTTGTACTTGATCGCATCCCCATCGCCCAGTTACCCGGATTTAGCTTAGCGGCTGGACTAGCGGCAATTTATGCCATTGAAGAGTTAGTTGATTGCCAAGGAGTGCTGCGCTTGAAGTGGACTAACGATGTCCTGCTACATGGGCGAAAGCTGGCTGGGATTTTGTGTGAGGCGACATCGATGGGGTCAATCGGTCGGGTAGTTGTGGGAATTGGTCTGAATCGCTGTGTAGATTTTGACTTGGCTGGATTGGATGCTGGGGCGGTCGGTCAGGCAATTAGTTTACATGAAGTATCGTCGGTAGTGCCTTCGGAATTGGAGTTGCTAGAGCGTTTACGTCATTATTTGCTGCAAACTGCGGGATTAATGCGGTCTGAAGACGACACTGGACTATCAGTATTATTACCGGCGATTCGGAGTCGCGATGCGCTGATCGAGCATGAGATTACGCTGGATTTGGGTGGAGAAAAGATTTCTGGTATCGGTGCCGGAATTAGCGATCGCGGACATTTACTGTTACGTTTACCCAATGGCGAAGTGCGATCGTTTGTTTCTGGTCATGTTTTATGGTCAGACCCCTACAGAGCAATATGCGGCGACGCAATAGCATAGATGTGGAAAATTATAGAGGTTAACAAGAAACTATTAACGCTCGTTCTTCAGCTACATGCCTTTCCTGATGAAACAAGTAATCTTCCCTCTCCTTAAGTGTTGCCGATGCGTACCGTAAGGGAGCGCGAAGTTATCGCTTCCGCTCTATAGTTGCCCAATCATGAAAAAATAAGTAAACTTTAAGAAAGTCTATAAAAGGTAGAAAAATGAAAACTGAGCAAGAAAGAAAAGAAATAATTGAAGCGATTGACGTGCTGTTAAATCAAGCTTATGACAGTACTTTAGATCAAATACTCGTACATCTAGAAAAAATTGACGATCTAGAAGAGGAATCAGATTTACAAGCAATTATTGAAGCTAGAGAAGACAGACGAATTAACGGTACTGTGTCTTGGGATGAATATAAAGGATATAACAGAGAAAGCGCGTAATGTATCAAATCGAGTTCACTAAGAAAGTGACAAAACAACTAAATAAACTGCCAAATAACATTAAAGAACGCATTGATGCAAGAATTTTAGATTTGGCTAGTGCTCCCCGTCCGCCAGGGGTTAAAAAATGAAAAATAGCGAGAATTCTTATCGGATTCGCGTAGGAGATTATCGCGTAATTTATGAAATATACGACGGTGTTTTGTTAGTAAGTATAGTCAGAGTAGGGCATCGCAGCGATATTTATGAGGATGTATGAAAAGGGTTATAAGACTCAATAATTACCAGAGAAGTAGTTGCGATCGCGCTCGTCCAATCTTCCACCAGTTGGTTCATGAGTTCGAGTTGATGGGAAAGTTGGCAAGGTTATTAAACATCCTGACGTATGAGAGCGATCGCTCCCGAACTTAAGAACAATACCCTTGGCAACCCCTTTAGACGATCGCGTGACAAAGCCATCTACACTCCCACTAATGAGCGGTTAACAAGAAACTACTAACGTCTAAAATCGCACCAGTTAACAATCAGTATGCTATCTATTCTTTGGCAACAAGTAATCAAAAGACACTCCTCCCATACAATGCGTGCCAAATATTGTATATGAGTCTAAAAGCCTTGCAGGATAAGAAATGCAGATATCCAACACTATAGACAACAACGTACAACTCGAAAAATAGCAATTTAGATAATTTAATCCCTTGTTAGATGTCGAAATCTTTGTCAATACTGATGTTTCGGGCATAGACAACAGCGAAAACTCAGATCGGGGGGGAGTGGGTCTTAGTGCTCGAAATCAATTGTGACACATTCGACTCAGTAAGTTTTCTAAAGTCAGTAGCGATCGCGTCTCCCAAACTTTTGCTCCTTGACTCCTGGGTGCTTTATTAAGGAGAAAGTCGCTAAAGGGATCGAGTATCCTGATGTATGGGAGCGATCTCATGATTATTGATGGTCAACTTCCTCTGGTACATTTGTCTACTGTGTATTCAGAAATGAGAGTGCGTTGTGTTAACACTCGCTAAAAATCTTGAAACTGAGATTGACTTCATGATAAGAGCGCGATCGCTCTCATATAGCCTGCAAAAAATCGACTAATTGATGAAACCATACTTATAAGCGGCGATCGCACTAATTTTTGATAAATCGAAAAGATTTATTAAGTTATTTAAATATAATATATTATTTCGGATTTCAAGCGCAGGCTGTCTTCACTCTTATCAGTGACTAGCAAAATATTACGACAACTAGGTTTTAGGATGATTGAATAGGTTTTATAACGCGATCTTCGACGCATCTCAATAAATCGCTGAACCCTATATATTTCGTTGATATGTGTCGATTGCTTGCTAGGCAAGGGTTTGAGGCATATGTTTTGTTTAATTTTGCACGGCATGTATAATGATTTCTATAGATGCGTCGATTTGGCGGCTGGAACTTTTACTGGGTAGAGGCTCCTAAACGAACTCCCTACCGATGGGTTTAAATCGGATTTGTTGGAAACAAGGTCACCATTTGGAAGGTGACGAAATACGGATACAAACCCTACCGATGGGTCTAAATCGGATTTGTTGGAAACAGTAACGCCAGGGTGACGCGTACTACGAAAATCGGCAAGGCGACACTGTCGATGGGTTTAAATCAGATTTGTTGGAAACTAAACAGGGTGCTCATCGTTGTCCCTACCGATGGGCTTAAATCGGATTTGTTCTCTACCTATTGGGTTTAATCGCAATCGCTGTAAACGTTGTCATGTCAGCGTTTACAGATTATTTTGCTTGCTATTGAAAAGGATATACTTTTTGTAGAGATGCGATCGCACTATAGCAATCGTAAAAACGATCTTACCTTGTCAAAACTACTCGGTAACTCAAAGAGTTAGAATTGTGGCAAAAACCATGAAAAACAATTTGCCGATTGCATTGCTGAGCATAACGATATTAACTGGCGTTCAAGCTGCTGCATATGCTAACCCAAAAGTAGATTTTGCCAACGCTGGAGTATTAATTTCTCAACAAAACGTACCGAATCCGCCTTGCTCGGTCAACGATCCAACGGGAACGCCGCTAAACGTGCGCTCGAAACCCAACGGTGAAATTATTGCTCGATTGAGAAACGGAACAATTGTTGAGCAAACGGATACACCATACAAAGGTAAGTGGGCAGAGATTAGCTTTGACTCTGGTAACATAAAAGTCACAGGCTGGGTGTATAAAAAATATCTTGCTTGCGGTTAAGCAGAATAAAATTGTTGCTCCAGATGCGATCCCAGAAAAGCTAGAAAGCCTACGCGAAGAAACTTAGGGGAGAAAGTCTCTCCCCCATCCGCTTAAAATAATGACAGTTGTCTTTGCCAAATCTGCGTTGCGTTATTCTTCTCCAATTCGGTAACTGTATTACATGAGTAATAAAAAAATGGGGACGCTGAAACCCCTGTTTTTCTGTTGGCTACTTATCTTTTGGTGGATTGAAATAATTTCAGCATTCAAAGTATACTCTTTGATGCTAAACCTTGAGTAAAAACACATATGCAGAAATTATCTATCGCTATTGCCGGAGTAGCTTTTATTGCTCTGGGCACTCTAACCGTAGAACCAGTTCAAGCTGCCTTACTAGACTTTAACTTTTCTACAACTAGTGGCGCAACAGGAGCATTCACCCTGAATACCAACACAAATCCATCTTCTGAACCCGCTATATTCCGACCTGGTGTTACAGGACTTACATACCCTGGTGCTATTTCTAACTTTACTATTTCAGCGCCCTATGTGAATTTAAGTAATATCACTACTGACTTTGATATTGCCCCATCTTTTACTTCTGATTCAATTGGTTTGCCTATAAATCTAGGAGTTCTAAGTGGTGTTAGTTATCCACCTGGATGCATAACGAACTCTAGCCTCACATGTCTATTAAATGTTGCGCTATTATACTCAGGCAATCAAACAGAACTTCCCACACTTTCTGATAATCCGCTTTCCTATTCCAGAAGTGTTGGGGTTGATTTCTTCGATCCTACAACAAATAAGTTGCTCATCCGTGACGAAATTACTAACTTTAAAGTTGTTTCTAGGCAAGTTCCTGAGCCTAATTCTAGTTTAAGTATCTTAATAAGTGCTATTGGGATTGCAGGTTTACTAGTGAAGCGCAACTTGTATACAAAGATATTTAAAAAACCAGGGATTACCGTTTAAATGTGAACAATACCCGTGGTTTGCGTGTATCTTTAGCAAAAATATCGGGGAGAAAATCTCTCCCCCCGCCGCTTAAAATAATGACAGTTGTCTTTGCCAAATCTGCGTTGCGTTGTTCTTTTCCAATCCAGTAATTGCTAAGTAAATGCTGACCCAAACATCACGCCGCCAGTTAGCAGGTAGCGCATCATATCCAACCTCCGCAACGTATTCATTAAGACACTCACCCGCGAGAGTAAGCTCTGTATAAGCTTCAAAAGCTAAGTGGTGAAGTTTTTCGTGAATGTGTCTCTTCAATGCCGCGCGAGAATTGTTTCAGTAGATGCTATTCCAAGTTTTGTGGTAGGTTTCAGCCAGTGCGATCGCAGCCAATAAATTTTGTTTTGCTTTGATTATGAGCGATCGCTTCCGATAACCGTTAGCCAGGTGCTTGCATCTGAGCGATCAGCTCTGTAGCTTGGGGATTTTGACTGATAATTTGACCTTGGCGATCAAAAAGAACAGTACCGACTGTCAACAGAGTATCAGCATATTTCTGGACATACGTCTCTGCCTTCTGGCTGATAATTTGAGCCAGGTACTCAAAAACTGCATCTGCTAGTTTCAGTTCGATTAACTTTTTCTGCGCCGCATCCGCAGTCCGCACCGCCAAAATCTCCCTCACCGCCGCTAAATCGCCACCTACAGTTACCACAGCCGCACTGATAATTTCTAGTTTGGCATCGGCTAAGTGACTTGATGTATTAAAAATGCCACCTGCCAATTTAAGCAACTTGCCATGATATCCTAGCAGCAACACAGAACGAGCTTTGAACAATCCCGCTTCTACTAATAAAGCACCAATCCAATTTCCAGTTTGAACGATCGCTACCTCCGGAATCCCTAACCGTTGAGCGACAGATTTACCGTTACTACCAATACAAAACACCAAATTTGGGCATTCTTTGACTTTCTCTTGCAATGTCAGCCGAAATTCGTCGAGTTGATCCGCTACTGATAAAGGCTGAGAAATCCCACTCGTACCTAATAAAGAAAGTCCATTCAAAATCCCAAAAGCTTCATTCGAGGTGCGTTGGGCAAGTTGCCGACCTTCGGGTAAAATAATCGTCACGATCGCGCTTCGATCCGCTGGAATCAAAGACAATAAATTTGCCGCAAATAATTTTCGCGCATAACTATAGATAGCCGCCTCACCACTAGCCGTTTTTCCCAACCCCTCCCCAGCTTGTAAAATTAGCGGCTCTTGTTCTCGATTACTCAGCCTGACCCATGCCCAAATCGGTGTATTCTTGGTTAGATCCAAATTATCACCAGGATCACTGATAGCGATCGCTAAGGCATTTTCTTTGTCTAATTTCGCAACTTGAGCGATGGGAATTTCAGCGCTGTCTGGAAGTAAGTCAAGTTCGACAGATTGTGTAGAGATTGTCTGGTCGCTTAAATTTAACAACGCCGCTTTCGCCGCCGCGACTGCAAAAACTGGGAGAGTGTAACCTGTGCGTGCCATTTTTGGACATCCTGATCGTCAAAGGTTTAAAAAAAGGGATTTGGTACTCATGTGCTACTTCGCATCTTGTTATAGAGACTTCTTTTAAACACGTCTCTTAATTAAGTTAAGAATGATAAGTTATGAGTTATGAGTTAAAAACTTCCAACTTTTAATTCTTCACTCATAACTTCTAACTTTAATTCCCACATGTCTAAAGAATTTACTATCGGTGCTCAAGTCCGAGTGGTAGCGCTACCACCTTACGTCAAAACGGCTGATCCCATGCCCATGTTGCGTCCGCCAGAAGTGATTGAAATTGGGGAAACGGGGATAGTGATTGACCGCCGTCCTGGTGGGTATTGGGGTGTTCGCTTTACTAGAGGTGCCTTTCTCATCGATAGTCAGTATATCGAAATGGTGGAAAGCAGGCAACAATCTCACTTAGAGGATACTCAGCCAACCGAATCTTAATAAAAAGAATGTAAACTTATGTAAAGTTAAGTTGGTTGTTCGCAATGGTTTCGCGTCGAAATTTCTTTAGCATTTTATTTGTCATCTGTTTTACCTGGGTTAGTTGGTTGAACTTTACCCCAGCCAGTTATGCTCTTGGTGGTAAGCAACCAGCACTCAATCAACCCGCGCCAGACTTTACCCTACCGACAAACACTGGTGATGGAGAGATTTCCCTTTCCGAATTGCGTGGTAAGTGGGTAGTGCTTTACTTTTATCCCAAAGATTTCACCGCCGGTTGTACTTTAGAAGCCCGTCATTTTCAGCAAGACTTGCCAAAATACATCGAAAAAAATGTCCAGATTATTGGCGTCAGTGCTGATTCGGTTGACTCCCATGCCGAATTTTGTGACTCAGAAGGGCTAAAATATCCGCTATTGGCTGATGCTAATGGCTCTGTAAGTAAAGCTTACGGTTCTTGGCTGGGCATTAGGTCTCTACGCCACAGTTTTGTCATCGATCCCGATGGCATCCTCAGGTCTAGTTTTGTGAAAGTTAACCCTATTATTCATAGTACAGAAGTACTCGCCCGGATTGACGAGTTACAAGGATCTGCTTCTTAATTAATAATCAACAGAAAAGACGTGCCTAAAAAAGCGCGTCTTTTGGATTAGATCGAAGCTGACTAGTTATTGTTAATGGTATGAATATATGATGAAGCTTATCAGTCCGTTGCTTCATCGCAGATAGTTAAAGTATCTGGTTCGCAGCGTTGTATGACAACAATAATTCCTTTCGCACCCTCATGACTAAGATCCTCAATGTAGCCAGGATAGGCAACTCGTGCTTCATCATAACTTGAGAAGGGACCAAAATAGTAGATGCACTTAGGGTCCATCGTGGTGATTTTTGTCCACCAATCTGTAATCGTGTCTTGCATAGTTAGCATTTATTTTCTAAAATCTAGACATAGTTAGACATACTAACACTTAAAGAGAGTGAATATTTAAGTTAAGAATTTAGCAGAGCGCGTTTTCAAAGCCGCTTAACTATATGACTTTAGATAGAGACATAAGTTCTCTCGGTCGATTGATGAAACATTGAAATAAATATGGCTAAATGGAACTTAGTTGCCACAGAGAAATCTAAATAACTAATATTAACTATAAGGAGTAAAGTATGGTCGTCGATCTGCATAAGAGAGCTGCTGGAGTATTTTCACATCGCCACGACGTCGAAACTGCACTCCATGAATTACGAGATTCTGGCTTTGATATGAATAGAGTATCTGTGGTTGTCCAAGATACTCACGGTAAAGACAACATTGCTGGAGCCGAAATGACCGAGCGCGTTGGCAATAAAGCTGACGAAGGCGCGACGGTTGGGGCGGTTTCTGGTGGGGCGCTGGGTGGATTGACTGGGTTATTAGTCGGTCTTGGCGCTTTGGCAATTCCGGGAATCGGTCCTGTCATGCTCGCAGGTGCAACAGCTACCACCATCGCCACAACATTAGCTGGAGTTGGCATCGGTGCAGCAGCGGGAAGTTTGCTAGGAGGATTAGTTGGTTTAGGGATTCCCGAAGAGCGAGCTAAAGTTTACAACGCTAGAGTTGAGAGCGGACATTACCTAGTCATTATCGATGGTACAGATGCGGAAATTGCCAATGCAGACAGAATTATGCACCTTCATGGTGTAGAAGAGTTTGGCATTTATGACCAGCCTCATGGTAGTAACACAGCTCATACCACCACCAACGCCGTTGTCACTCCGGCTGTGCCTGTAGTTAATACCACGCCTGTAGTCAATACCTCACCTGTAACCAGCAAACATCAACGAGCTATCGGTGTATTTTCTCACCGCCAAGCAGCTGAAGATGCACTGACAGAACTGCGCGATTCTGGTTTTGATCTTAATCAAATCTCGCTGATTGCCAAAAATGCCGACAGCACTCACAGTAGCCTTGCTGGTAACAAAGCTGACGAAGGAGCAAAGGCTGGTGCAGTTACAGGCGGTGCATTAGGTGGTCTTGGTGGCTTGTTAGTCGGTCTCGGTGCTTTAGCGATTCCGGGTGTAGGTCCAGTACTGCTAGGCGGTGCTGCAGCTACAGCTTTGGCTACCACTTTAACTGGTGGTGCAATTGGTGCGGCTGCTGGGGGAATTGGTGGTGCTTTAGTCGGCCTTGGTATTCCCGAAGCGCGAGCCAAAGTTTATAGCGATCGCTTCCAAAAAGGCGATTACATCATCATTGTCGATGGCACTGCAGCCGAGATTCACAAAGCTGAAGCCATCCTCAAACGCCGAGGTATTGAAGACTTCGCCATCTATGATGGTACAGATTTACCAAAAGCTGAGCACCCACACACCCGTAGTGTCGAATCAACCTCGACTAATTACGTCCCAAACCAGCATAATGACGATCCTTTAGTAGTCGTTGTCGATCACCGCGACCAAAAAAGCATTACTTGAAAGAGGTAAAAAATGGAAACTCAACAATTCTCCCAATCAGACTACATCGATCCCGCCACCTCAACCGAGGCAGCAATCACCCCAGCATTAGCCGCTGAAACTCGACCAATGCTACCTCCAGCTAATAACTACATGCAAGCACAGGAGATCGGCAATAAAGTCTCTGATTTCTTTGCTGAACTACCAGAATACTTAGGTAGATTCTTCAACACTTACAAACAACCGCTCATTACCCTAGGGATTATTTTCGGTGTAATTGTAGTGCTCAAAATATTATTCGCGGTCATAGATGCCCTGAATGATATCCCATTGCTATACCCTAGCTTGGAAATAGTTGGTATGGGTTATACCATCTGGTTTGTTAACCGCTACCTGCTCAAAGTTTCAACACGCCAAGAATTGGCTGAAGAAATTAGCGGGTTTAAACAACAGTTTTTGGGAGAGTAAGGCTCACGCAAAGTCGCATTAGCGCTCGCGTTGCCGTTAGGCGTTAGGCGCAAAGGTTTCTTGAGATCTTTGCGCTAATGCGTGAGATATTTCTCAAATCTGGAATGGCTGTATTTGCGGATAATTCCATTGCCGATGATACCATTCGGCAACGTAGGGACGGATGATAAATTTGGCAGGATTGCCTTCAGTCACATCAATGCGTAAGTAGGAATAGGGTCGTCGCTTTTCGGTACCTTGACCGTTGCGACCGATGAAAAGATGCGATCGCGCAATTAAGCGATTGTCTCCTTCTTCTAAATCTGCTCCTTCTTCGCGTTGACGGCGGAGGCTATAACCACTACCACCACAGACAACCCAATTAATGTTGGCATCTGCATGTCCTGTGTCTGTTGTCTTGACGTAGTCTAGACAGTGGGCATGACCGTTTAAGACTAAGTTGACTAGAGGACGACCTTGGGTAAGTGAATGTACTTCCTTAGATACTTGATCGAATACTGTGCGGAGGCGGTTGCGAATGGCGATTGTCTGCGATTGTTGCCATTTTGTGGCTTCAGTGACATAAGGCGGATGGTGGAAATAGATGACTCGTCCGCGAACTTGGGGATTATTCCAGGATGCAATTAAGCGTTGTTTGAGCCAGTCTAGCTGTTCAGTGTCAGTGACGGTTGTTTTGTAGTCAGCATTCAGTTGTTTTTCGATATCGACAATGATTTCTTCGATTTGCGAGATTTTGGCTTGTAGGTCGTCTAGTTGTTCGGCTTCGCTGGGTACGTCTTGATTGAGGTTAGCTGAGGTGGCGACGATTTGTTCTTTCTCTTGTTGGTATTCGTCACGACGCTGTGCTAATTCCTGGCGATATGCTAGTCCTGCGCCTGTGGTTGGTAGCGGTGGTGGGTCGTTGAAGGTGTTGGAATCCAAGGCGAAGAAGTCGATTCCGCCATAACAAAATGTGTAATAACGATTGGGAAGTCTGGTGAAATGACCTGGTTGGTAGTTAAGGCAATAACCTGTGTCTGTTTTAGTGGTGTAATGAGTGTCTAAGTGTTCAGCTAGTTCTGTAGGTAGTTTAATTGCTTTTAAATAGTCTAAAAAGGCACGCGCATAGGCATCGCCTTGTCTGGAACCGTGCAAGCGCACATCTAGGTCTAGTTTTGATAGGAGGAGGCGGCGTAATGGTAATGTTGTCGCGGAGAATAGACTAAAGAGTAATGGCAGATCGTAATAATCGTGGTTGCCGGGAACGGGTAAAAATGGCAACTTGAAGACCATGCGATCGTAATTTATATTTTGAGGATGTTCTCCTCCTAAGAGAAATTCTCGGTAAGGCTGAATGAAGTTTTTTTGGTAATATTCGCTGGAACCGACTAGATATATTACATCACCTGTGTGCAATAAGAAACGACACTCAGTGTGATGAGGATGCATTAGTTCGGCAATTTTGCGCTGCGGGTTATGTCCGCGATGTGTGCCCGAACCACTATCGCCAATTACTAAAAACGAAAATTCGGGATTATCTGCTTGACCATCTTCGATTGATAGCCGAGTTTGGTCAATCCCGCGTGCTTGTAGTAGCGGTTCTTGCCAACGTACTCGTTGCTGCATTTTCCGAATTTTATCAGCGATCGCCGGATCTGATACCAGTTTCCATGCCATTGAATTTCCTGCCCTGCACTACCCAACGAAAGATTTTAGCGAATAAGTATAGGGTTGAGACATCTATCCAAGAAGTGAAAATTACCCAATTACCACACAGATAGATGATTTCAAGAGTGTTCATCACCGAAAATGCTTGTAATTAGATCACTCGCAAATCTTAAGGGGAATCAATGCATCCCATGTCTGCTGCTTTGTTAATGACTGGTGCAACCCAAAACGGTCTGATTAAACCCTTGGGGCATAATCAATTACTGCTGGTATTGCTGGAGTTAGCTATTTTGCTACTGGTTGCTAGAGGTTTGGGAGAGTTGATGCGGCGCATCCAGCTACCACCTGTAGTTGGTGAGTTACTGGCGGGAGTACTGCTGGGACCATCAGTATTTGGCTGGCTTTTGCCTTCTATCCAAAGTCAGATTTTTCCCAAAAGTCAGGTACAGTCAGATCTACTTTCGGTAGTCTCGTGGTTAGGGGTGTTGTTTTTACTGGTTGTGACTGGATTGGAGACAGACCTCAATCTGATTGTTAGTAAAGGCAAAACCGCATTAGTGATTTCGTTAGGCGGGATTATTGTGCCGTTTGCGAGTGGACTGGGTTTAGGTTGGTTACTACCGGATAGTTTTCTGGCAAATCCCAGCGAAAGGTTGATTTTTAGTCTATTTATTGCCACCGCGATGAGTATCTCCGCAGTTCCTGTAATTGCCAAGGTGCTGATGGATTTGAAATTGATTCGGCGCGATATCGGACAAGTGACTTTAGCTGCGGGGATGACTGACGATACTATTGGCTGGATTCTCCTATCGGTAGTATCGGGGTTGGCAAGTAGTGGTAAGTTTGATTTCCAGACGATCTGGCATTCAGTCGGAGGAGCGGTACTATTTTTAGGGGTTGCTTTTACAGTTGGGCGATCGCTAGTGAGTTGGGTGTTGCGTTGGGTAGATGATTATATTGGGGGGGCGACTGCGAGTTTATCGGCGGTGTTAATTATGGCTTTTGCGGCGGCGGCTTTTACCCACCATTTAGGAATTGAAGCGGCGCTGGGGGCTTTCGTGACGGGAATTTTGGCAGGACAGTCGCCACGCTTTAGTCGGGAAGCGGGATTAACTCTGGAATTGATAACTTCGGCATTTTTAGCGCCGATTTTCTTTGCGACAGCAGGATTAAAGGTAGATTTGCGGCAATTGCTGGCACCGCAGATCTTGATGGTTGGTTTAATTGTGTTAGCTATAGCTTGTTTTGGTAAATTTACCGGCGCTTATATCGGTTCGCGAGTGGGTGGTTTAAGCCACTGGGAAGGTATCGCGATGGGTTCGGGGATGAATGCGCGGGGGGCGATGGAAATTATTGTCGCCACGATTGGGGTTTCTTTGGGTGTGTTGAATGCGCCGATGTATTCAATTATTGTCATGGTAGCGATTGTGACTTCACTCATGGCTCCGCCTTTATTACGCTGGTCATTGTCAAAGGTGTCGATTAGTGATGAGGAAGCTCAACGGTTACAGCAAGAAGAACTCGCGAGCCGCAGCTTTATTAAGCATATTCGGCGAGTGTTAATACCCACTCAAGGTGGCGAAAATACGCGGCTTGCTGCCCAGCTAGTTGACCATTTAGCACATCAAAATCCATTAGAAGTCACTGTTTTGTTTGCCGAGAGTGATAAAAAGCCGAAACGTAAATCGGTGAATACCGTAGCAACTGCCGTGAAGGAAAGTGCATCTGTAGCAGCAATTTCGGCTATTACTGACGAAATTCATCTAGAGGAAGGCGGTCGGCTGCAATCAAAAGTGGAGTCGGGACATAACAAAGCGGAAGTGATTCTCCAAGAAGCTCGTAAAGGATATGACTTGATTGTCATGGGGGCGACGGATAAAGCGCGAGCACGCGGTGTGTTATTTAATTTGTTAGTGGATCGCGTAGTTCAGCACGCTCACTGCGCCACAATGATCGTTAAGTCAACGCCGTCAACGGCTGATTATCATCACATTCGTCATATTCTTGTCCCTACCAGTGGTAGTACCGAAAGCGAACATGCGCTGGAGGTTGCGAGTACCATTGCGATTCAAACAGGAGCAATTCTCACTCTGGTACATGTTGTTAACCGCACACAACGAGAATATATGCTGTTTGCCGAACAGACCATTCGTTCGGTTAGGGAAATTTCGCAGCAGATCTTGCTACAACAAGCCGAAGTAGCGCAAGGACTAGGCGCAAATGTGAAAACAGTTGTGTTGACGGGAATTCCTGAGTTAGAAATTCTCAACTTTGCTCGCTCTGAGCAAGTAGATTTGATTGTCATGGGTAGTAGTATCCATGTCACTGGTCGGGTATTCTTCGGTCATCGCGCCGATGCTATTCTTAATCGCGCCTCCTGTCCCATTGCTGTAATTACGACTCACCGTTAACTTTGGTTCGTAGTTGCACTGACACAACTACGAGCCTCTAAAAATAATTTTATTTTTTATTTATACTCAGCACGTAGAAGAATTTTGATGTGAAATTAGCAATTGGAGAAAATATTAGTGTATATACTGACAAAAAAATGAACACTGACAGTATTGATTTTAAGTTGTCGATTTGTTGATACTAGCAATTAGATAAAATTAGCAGAGATTGCCAATTTTGTTTTTCAGAACAGTAAAAGTCAGCTTTTAATCAGTGGAATTACTAGTAGTACTAAAGTTAGTAAATCAAGATATTTTGTTCTATTTATCAGGTAAAAACCAGCTAATACGGGTTTGATTTACTCGTCATCAAACATTTGAGTAAAAATTATTACTTTGCATATGAGTAAAAGCTACATATTTTTCGCGTAGCCATCAAGAAATAAAATTAACTCAGTAGTCAAGCTTATATATTGTTTGATATGATGCAATTTGTCGGCATAAGGTATAAACTCTCACAAACAAGTAAAGTAGTTTCTTCAGATATCTAATTTGAACGTACTAGGTTAAAAAATTAAATTTATACATCACATAGCTGAGCCTGAGTTTAGCAAATCTTGAACAAGCAGTCTTATATCCTCCACCACATTTTCAAAGACAGTTATTTGCTCAACCAAAATTAGCAGATCATCTATCAGGTAAATATCCTGGGTAATTTCTTGCCAAGTTTGATTGTTTTCAATTTCATAATTTTTTTGGGAGAGAGCTAATTATGAATCGAGTTATGAGAATATTCGTTAGACACGGACACCTACTACTCTTATTTAATACAGCCGTGGTAGCGGCAACGACTGCTAGTCTGACATTAACACCTCGGGTGTGGATGACTAAAGCTGAATTGATTCTGCCAAATGTTACTAGTAACTCAGAAGTCAATTTGGGCAAATTAGGTTATCTGCGAGATGGTGGTGGGGTGGCTTTTTCTCAACAGCTAAATCCTTTAAAGGTATTATCTTCGATCGCTGTGAGTGACTATGTCCTCAAACAAGTTTGGGATACTGATCCGGAGAGAAAAAAATACCCGAAATTGCTCAATTATAAAAACCTCTTCAATGTGTCGCCTCAAAATGAATCTGCGGTGATATTGTTGAATGTTAAGGGGTCGAGTCCGGAGTTAGCACGCAAGCGCACAGCAGATCTTATTAAGGTATTTCGGCAGCGTTTGCAAGAATTACGCCAAGATGAAGCAACCCAGCGATCGCAGTTCATGCTGGTTGAAGCGCAGCAAGCCCATGATAAATTGCTACAAGTACAAAAAGATTTAGCTCAATTTAAAGAAGTCACAACTTTAGTTAGCAATGACAGCCAAACTCAAGAACTGATTTTAACAATGAATACAATGGAGCGGGTGCGATCGCAAGCTTTAGCCGATGCTCAAGCTAGTCTTGAACAAGCCAAGTTGCTATCTTCTCGCTTGCAGATGAGTCCGGCTACAGCCATTCATTCAGCCCGTTTGCAAGAAAATAAAGAGTATCAATTTATCCGCCAAAAATTATCGGAAGTTGATGCGGCGGTAATCGACATGCAAACCAAGTTTACCAATGACCACCCGAAATTACAGACTCTACGCTATCAACAACAGGTACTGCGTCGCCAAGTAGAACTAATGACAGTAGCTACAGGTAATGTCGGCGGAGTCAACACCACGATTGGGGAAAATACCGCCAACTTAATTAAAGAGTTGATTTTAGTCGAAAGCCAAGCGGGAGGAATGCAGAAAAAAGCGGCTCAACTGCAAATTCAAATTGAAAAACTCCGCCTTTCCTTAAAAACTCTACCAGCTAAACAAGCACGACTCCAGCAACTACAATCCCAGTACGACATTGCAGAAGGAGTCTACAACGGCATCGTCGCCCAAGCCGAACAAGCTAAACTTGGCGCATTCAGCGCTTACCCCAGCGTGCAAATCCTAGATCAACCGACCTTAGACTCCAAACTTTCAAGTCCGCAGTTAAAGCTGATGATATTAGGGGCGTTGTTAGCAGCAGGATTTGGCAGTGTCGCAATTATCTTATTACTAGAAAACCGTAATCCTTTACTGAGTCAAAAGGATATTCATCAGACACAGATTCTTATGCTAGCTAGTATTCCTCAAATCAAGGATATGGCGCACACCTCAGACCAGAAATTATCTGCAGAAATCGAATTGCAACGACTAGCTTCTGCAGTCAGTCTGATGCCTTTAGATAATGGACGCTTAATGGTCGCTAGCACTACCTCTGGGGAAGGCAAAACGACGATTACGCTGTCACTTGCTTATGCATTGATCAATTTAGGCTTTCGGGTCTTGGTGGTAGATGGTGATTTTCGCACGAATCAACTAAGTAAATCTTTAGGTCATCAACATCAAGGAGTCATTAATTTACATTTGCCAGTGAATGTGGCTACTAATCTTGACTTATTATCAATGAAGATAGAAGTTAATAAAATTGCCGAGTTTGTTGCTAGAGGCGGGTTTGAGCAGCGGTTGAGTTTGATCCAAGCTGCTGGAAAATACGATTATGTGCTGATTGATAGCGCCCCAGTCAATTTGACCAGCGAGGCGGCGTTAATGGCAAAAGTTGCGGTCAATGTTTTGTTTGTAGCTAGACCGGAAAAGAGCGATCGCAACCCTTTCCACAACAGCATCAAGCAACTCACCAGCCATCGGGCAACGATTGTCGGCTTGGTAATTAACGCCGTAGAAACACGGACGCAAGGTTATCGATATGGACAAATAACTACACTGATCGACTCATGAAGACTTTTTTGCCCTTGCGGATGGTTGAAGATGACAGTAGTTTATACTCTGGAGTCTGGCTGCGGTGGCAAGTTTTGACCATCCCCGAAAAATTTGTCTGCGCCAATATTGCGTTGATTGGAGTTTGGTGGGTAGCAGGGCTGTACGCCTATATGCCCACACTGATGTTATTAGCAATTGGTGTTTATGAACTTTTAAATTACGGCAATCTGCGTTTCCGGCGACCCACATTTGTCGTCGCCATCTTACTCGCATTTTGCATTTATCAATGTGTCGGATTTCTCTTCTTTAGCCTTGCTACCTTCAGCTTTAGTCCAACCCAAACTTTCCGACTTTTTATCTTTTGGTTTTCACCAGCATTATTACTTTGGTATGTCCAGAGTAATCAAATTAAAATTCGGCTACCAGTAGTTGCTTGGGCGACTTCAATTCTCATCCTCCAAATGCTGATTTTTTGGTTAGTTGGTCAACTGATATTGAAAGCTGGTTTATACGACCCACCTCGGAGTCTATTTTCTCTACTTTCCCACAACGCTAGTGGTAGTTACGAACCAGGTAAAGGTTTAGAAAATTATCTCATTCCTTATCGCCCAGAAGACAGCAGCATCCCTGGGTCCGCAAGGTGGAGTTTTTTCTTTGTGATTCCCGAAGTTTTAGCTTTGGTTGTTGGGTATATCAGTTTACTAGCATTAGATATTAAAAACCGCCTTTGGTCAATTCTGCTGCTTGTAGCCAGTTTGTTCTTACTCTTAGTAAGTGGAACTCGCTCAGTCTGCATCGCTTTGCCTATTGTATTCGTTCTGCGTTATGTATTTGCCATTGGTATTCAAGGTTACTGCATAACTTTAGCAATGATTGCGGGACTTAGCTTTGCGACATTGTCAATCCCTCCAGTGACAGACTCAATCACTAATATCTATACAGAATCTATAGAAGTTGTCGGTGAGAGTCGCGCTGATTCGACACGGGTACGTGCGGATATTTATCAAGGAACTATAGAACATATTCCCGACCATCTATTTTTCGGTCATTGGGTTCCTGGTCCTACCGTACTCCCCGGATTTGAACTAGGTCGCATTGGTACTCACAGCTTTGTGCTGGGTACTCTGCTTTATCATCTTGGTTTGATGGGAAGTGGACTATTTGTCGCTTTTTGGATTGCTCTTTTTGCTTGGTTTTATCAAACGCGAGAGGGTAGACCAAGGTCTAGTTATTGTCTGTTGATTCTCTATACTCTTTTATCTGTAGCAATGGAATTTGGCGAAATGGTGGGAATTATGCTCATACTCCTAGCAGTGATTGTCCGTCAACCTAAAATTAAAAAAAGTATTTATGAATATTTCCCTCTTTCTGAAAATAACTAAAAAATCACAACACTGTCCTCGTAAATTATTGATCCTACCATCAGGATTTAGCAGTCTAGGCGAATTTTATAATTACAAACTGGCAAAATCTCTCGAAGCAGCAGGTTTTGACAGCGAATGTATTAGTTTACACAAACAACTAGCCGTGAGATTATTGCGGATTCCGGTAATCGGTAATCTTTTAGCATCTGTAATACTAGCATATTTGTTACATCGATGTGATGGCATTTTGATTGAAGACCATTATTTTACGCGATCGCTATTCTTAACAAACCTCATCCATCGCTTTTTAGGACACAAAATTATTATTTTAGTGCATTCGCTTTACGGCTACGATACTAGCGATCGCTTTGATCCGCGAAAGTTATTCCATCGCCTGAGACATAAAATTCGCTTATCCCTAGCAGACATCATCATCACTAACAGTGAATATTCCAAACGAGAAATTATTTCCCTTGGTATTCCGTCAACATCAATACAGGTGATCCCACCAGGAATTAATCGAGAAAAACTCTCAAATATCCAGCTTGAGAAAAAAAGCCAGCAAATTCTTTGTGTTGCTAATTACCTCCCAGGAAAAGGACTAATTTATCTCCTAGAAGCCTTTGCTCAAATTAATAGAAATAACTTTACCCTACATCTAGTAGGTAATCCACTTAAAAGCTCCCATCACACTAATTTAAAAAAAATAGTAGCAGAATCAAACTTAACTAAAGAAGTATTTTTTGAAAATGGTGCAGAGCGAGCTAAAATTAATCAACTATATTCCACCGCCGATATTTTTGTCCTCCCAAGCCTCAAAGAAACATTTGGCATCGTCCTCATCGAAGCCATGTATTACGGCTTACCAATCATCACCACCAACGTCGCCGCAATACCCGAACTAATCATTGATGGCGAAAACGGTTTATTAGTCCCCCCAGCCAACTCTCAAGAATTAGCCACAGCCCTATCAAAACTCATGCAAAATCCTAACTTAAGTAAACAAATGGGAGAAAAAGGACGACAAATAGTCACCAACTCTTACCATTGGGAGCAAACTTGTACAAAATTTCACTCAATTATCCAAAATATTTAATAATTAACCGCAAAGGACACGTTAGCGTCAGCGAAGCGCCAGCGCAGCGAAGCCGAAGGCGTTAGGCGTTAGCCGTTAGCGTTAGCGAAGCGAAGCCGTCAGGCGTTAGGCGACAGCCGTTAGCCTTTAGGCGTTAGGACACGAAGAGAAGAAAGAAACTTTGCGTCTTTGCGTGAGCAAAAAAACCTGAAAAATGCCAACAATCCCTCCAGATATTTTAGTAATCTCCCGAACCTTCTTCCCAAAAGAAGGAGGAATCGAGGAATATGTATACAATCGCTGCTTACAAGACCCAGAAAGGATTGTTCTTTTAGCCGCTAATCACCCCGGATCACCAACATTCAATCAGCAGCAAACTTTTCCGATATATCGCTGGTCAAATCCCGATTTCAAAATTGGTTTTATCGGTAATATCCTCAAACAAATTTTGAATATGGTGTGGTCATTTGTCCTCGCTATCAAACTTTATTTTCGCTATCGCTACCAATACATTGAATGGGGTCATGGCTATGACTTCCCGGCAATATTGCTGTTAAGTTACATTTTACCCATCCGCTTTTTTATCTACCTCCACGGCAATGATATTCTTTGTCCATTAGGCAATCCCGTACTGCGATCGCTATTCCAATTCACACTCAACCGAGCCGAAGGTATTATTTGCAACAGTGCCTTCACCCGCGATTATCTCATGCAACACTGTCAAATTAAAACAGACATCCATGTGATCAACCCGACAGTCAGACCAGAAAAATTTGGTTCCATCCCAAATGTTGCCGATTCACGCTCAAGCATCCGCCAAACTTACAACATCCCAGAGAGTGCAATAGTTATTCTCTCCGTCGGTAGACTAGTCAAACGCAAAGGTTGCGATCGCGTGTTGCGAAACCTACCAACACTCATCCAAGCAGGCTTTGATATCCACTATATTATTTGTGGTCGTGGCGCAATGGAATCAGCCTGGAAATCACTGAGTTGCGACTTAGGTATCCAAAACCGAGTTCACTTTGCCGGATATATCAGCGATTTGGAATTAGCTAATTATTATGCCGCCTGTGACATCTTTGCACTACCAACCTTCTTTGATCCGCAAGCCGCCAGTATTGAAGGCTTTGGGATCGTTTATTTAGAAGCAGGTTACTTTGGCAAAGCTGTAATTGCCTCGCGGATTGGTGGTGTAGTCGATGCAGTCCAGCATCATGAAAATGGTATTTTGGTCAATCCTGATGATGAAGCGGAAATTGGGGGGGCGTTGAGACTTTTGTGTGAGGATGAGGGGTTGCGAGGGGCTTTGGGGTTGAAGGG
>JBBQRU010000023.1:0-47454 GCA_038214545.1 Cyanophyceae cyanobacterium
GCTATTTACAATGTTGTATGTGTCAAAAAAATAGTTATGTTCATTGGTTTGAGGAGATAATGCTATGTTGATAAATTTTGGCTTTTTAGAGTTAGTTTAACTATGAATGTAAAGTTTTGTATCAGCATTCAACATTTCTGCCTTTAATATTATTGATCGCATTTAAAAGCAAGCGATCGCCTGAGTTCTAAAAAGCAACAAAGCGCGAATAAAATATTTGACGACAAAAAAGGCAATTAAAGCCGATGTATCAACGAGAATTTATTTTGCCAATGTAAATTTTTATCTTGTATCAACCAAAAGTTTGTGATGTATAGGTATCACTTCCAAAACCACCCACAATGAAAAAGCCGGTGTCAGCACTATCTAAATCGCGACTACCTGCAATTCCGCGATTGAGAATATGAATCAGTTTTTGGGGAGGGAAAGATTCTAATTCGACAAAATTTCCCGCATCCAGCCATTGTAATTCTTCAGGAGAGTGAGTAGAGCGGATTTCTACTGACAATTGTTTAGCTGCTTGCGCCGACGCCTCAGATGCTTGGATAAACATCTCACGTTTAGCGGCGATAATTTGTTGTGGTAAAAGTCCAATATCGATAATTGCGACATTAGTATTTGGGAACCATTTCGGACTAGTGCGAATATGATGCACCAAATGCATACCTTTAGGAGTACAGTCGTGCAAGGCATAAACTTTTAAATCTGGGTTACGGTGCAGCATTTCCATTGTGGTGTCAAAAATGCTTTGCGGATAGCCAGTGATGCTGAGGATAGCGCAGTTATTTTCAAAGTGGAAATTATTAGCAATCAAAAACTGAGCGATCGCTGCACTATCACACACAATCAATCGGTCAAAACTATAAGCACTCACATCAGGATGAACAGTTCCAGGAGCAACAGTTTCTACAGGAGGATGTAGTAACCTTAAGATCTCGCCATTAATTCCCGTCCAGCGATCTATCCAACCTTTAAATTCATCTTGTGTAAATAAGAATTCTTGAGCCAATCCGGTTCTATTTAGCTGTCGATATCCTAAATAAATCAAGCTGATACCGATAATAACGCCGATCGCAAAGATGGGAAATGATGTCCAAGCTAAACTATAAATTATTCCCACTAAAAGAAATATGATACCAACTCTTTGCAGTTGCTTAGCACATATTTGACGAATTTTCTTGTTGACTTTGCTAGATTGAGTGCGTGTGAATAGGTGAAAAATGACCCATAAATCTATAAAAATTGGAATTAAAAAAACAATCAAGAAAGTATTGATGATAAATAGAAAAATCAAGAGAACGCTAGGATGAGTACTTGATGACTTTGCTCTTAAACGCTTATCTAAGAAATACAAAAATTGCTTAGTGGTAAAATACAGAGTGTGATTCACAGAAATATCAGCGATCGCTTTGACAAAGAAAGGGTCGGTAATTTTTGTACTCCCCATACTCGTCGGTTCAAAAGCAAACTTATGCTGGCAGTTTGAACACCCGCCAAAATTAGCTGTCCGATCTTTAAGCTTATTGTCCGTTCCGCATTGAATACATTTCATGATGGTATCTTCCTTGGATTTATAAGTTAATTAATTTAATACCTGATTAGCCAATAACACACTGTAATCTTCTCGATACCGAACTAGGCGATGTGTACTATTTTCGAGTAATACTTCCGCAGGTCGAGGACGATGCAAAAAGTGAGACGACATAGCATAACCATAAGCGCCAACATCTAAAATGGCAACAATATCACCAATTTGTAAAAGCGGTAGCTGGCAATTCTTACCTAAATAGTCTCGCGAATAAGTAGTATTACCACAGACATCAGTTTTGTAGAGAGACGATTCATCGCTTGTACAAGCAACAATTTCTCGATAACCACCATGTACAGCAGGAACAGAAAGATTAGCTACGGTAGTATCAACACCAACAATCTGTTTTTCTCCTTGCCATTTCACAGACACAACCCGCGCCAAAAGAGTCGCACAACCAGCAACAGCAGCGCGACCTGGTTCAATCACCAAGTCTATTTCTCGACCCAAACTGCTAATTCTCTCAGTCAATTCACCCCCAAACAATTCCCAATCAAAAGCGGCTCCATCATGGTGATACGGATAACCAAAACCACCACCAAAATCCAAATACTCCCAATCCGGTAACTGTTCGGCTGTAGCGATTACGGTGTCAATTACCTGAGTAAAAGCTTTAGTCGCATTCGTTCCTGTACCACGATAAAAGTGCAAGCCACTTAGTTTTAGTCCAGCTTGACGCGCGATCGCAACTGCTTGCGGAAACTCCTCAGGACGCACACCAATCCGACTATCTCCCGTCAGTTCCGGTAAATTCAGACGTAAACCAATTTTTAATTCTCTGGTCTTGAAAGATTGGTAGACTTCACAACACAATTGTAATTGAGCCAGACTGTCTAAATTTAGAGTTGTCACTCCCCAATCAAGTACTTGCGCCATTTCCGCGCGATTTAAATTGCTACCACTGTAGACAATTTGCATGGGATTAAATCCAGCTTGTAAACCAAGATAAATATCTCCGGGAGTATTGGCGTGTAGACCCCAACCGGCGGCGCGAAAAATTTGTAACAGCGCGATATTGCCATTTGTGACACTCGCAAAGCGAAATTGGGTGCGCGGATATTTGATCGCTTGGGTGATATGAGCAATTGTTTGACGTAAGCTTGAGCCGTCATATACATATAAAGGAGAGTCGTAGATTCTTAATAATTCGGAAGCCAAACCTTTTTCTACGCTTGCCATCGCTTGTACTGTCTCCATAAATTACGAGATAACCAAAACGGATGATCCCAAGATTGTTTGCTTGCTCCTGCGCCAAAAACATGCGAGCGCCAAAGTTGCCACATAATTAGTAACCAGAGACTTTCGCCAATTCTTCGACCTTGGATACTTGCGCCTAATTTGCCTTCGATAATTTGGGTCGCGATATGTGGTATAAAGCAATTCTCCGCACGTAATGTACCCGGATTTAACCAGGTGCCGAGTTGATGCCAAAACTCATTTAAACACCAAGAGTTTAAAGGTACCCCCATCCCACGTTTTTGTCGCCAAATGATTTCTGATGGTAACCAGCCTTCTACCGCTCGCTTGAGGATATATTTTTCACAGCTTCCTTGTAAAAAAAGTTCTCCCGATAAACCAAAAGTCCACTCGGTCATTGCTAGGTCACAGAAAGGCGATCGCACACTCAATCCATGAGCAATACCTAAATTTGTGGCGCGGGGGTGAATATTTTGAGCACCTTTCAGCATGAGAGACGCGCGACGGAGACGATGCATAAACCCACTACTAAAAGCTGGATCGAGAGCCTCCTCCAACCAATCTTCTGGATGCAAGTTCTGGATTTGCGCTCTAACTTCTGGTGGATAGATTGCAGCTTCATAACCCCAAAGTCGGTGAAAAGTCCGGAGATATTGCTGGGTGAAAGTTTCTTGTCCACAAGGATGTTCTGTTTGATACACACCTGCCGCAATCAAAGGTTTATTTGTCCAACCCGCAAATAACTGATCGCCACCTTCGCCATTAAAAATGATGCGAGTTTCTTGACTTGCGGCTTGAGACAACAAGTATAAACTCGTAGTCACTCCATCCCCAAAAGGCAAATCCAAAGCCTGAACTGTCGGAATCAAAGCTTTCTGAATCTCACGCGGAGTAGCTGGTACCCTCACTAAAGGAATATTCAAAAACTGAGCCACCTGTTCAGCGTAAGGATATTCCGACCCCGATATCCCAAAATCCAGTGAATAAGCCCGTACCTTCACTCCTGCTTGTACAAGTAGTGCAGCCACAACCGAAGAATCTAACCCCCCTGAGAGGAACACTCCCACCGGCTCATCATTTAAGTCAGCAATTTGACTGTGAATCGCCTCTTTGAGTAAAGTTTGTAATTCAGTAATCGCCGTTGCTTCATCTGTAATCTGTGATGTTGATTCGCACCACTCATGTATCCGCCGAGATTTGGGTGGAGAAATTATACCTTCACAATCACCGTGCCAAATTAGCTCAGTTCCCGCCGGCACTGTAAAAACACCATTCACAGGTGTCAGCGGCGTGGGAACATAGGAAAAACAACTATAACCGTATAAACCAGCAACATTTATTTGCGGGAGTTCCAGCACTGGTAACAGCAATTGCAAGCGAGAGGCGAACCAAATCACCTGACCTTGACAACACCAATATAAAGGCGATCGCCCAAAAGGTTCTCGTCCTAAAACTAAGTTGTCATCTTCCAACTTCACCCAGACATCTTTAGTCAGACCTGATACTGAAAAGTCCGCAATTTCACTTACTGAAGTAGATATCTTACCGGCAATAGCTGGCGCTCCAACAAAAGCCACCTTCCAGAGGAGATCAAGGCGATCATCTAAAGACACTGGATTTGTATCCGTGCTTACAACAGTATTCAGTAGTGCATCCAGTTCCCTGGGTGATCCATAACCCCAATAACCTAGAAATTGATGATTACCCATTGCGGGACTTATCTCACTTCAAATTTGCTGCTGCTAAGAGGATGACCTTCCAAAAACATCCGTACTTCCCAAGCCCCAACTGGTGCGTTTGCACCAAAAATATAACGACAGCGTGTATCCCAGACAGGTGTAGTAACTTCCTTAGTTTGAAAAGGAGTTTGCTTAACAATTTGACCGCTAGGATCAATCCAATCGCAGGAAAGAGAGAGTTTTTTACCAATCGGCGCATCCTTCAAAGTGACACGGTAATAAACTTGTGGATTACTCAGACGATTCACAACGTTCAGACTAGTATCATTGTCAACCAGAGTAATCCGGTTTTGCTGAGCCGAAACATGAGCGATTTCGTTATTATGCTGCTGGTAGAAATATCCACCAGTAGCTAAAGCCGCCACAATCGCCAACGCCACTCCCCCAGTAATCCAGCGATTGCGCCGTTGTTCTACTTCCAAAGCTTGTCTGCGCTTGACTTGCATCAGCGCCTCATCCAGCAACTCTGGCGGTAAATTTAATTCCTCCAAAATTTGCTTAACCTGGGGTTCGTCAACTTCCGCTTCGCGCTTCTGTTGTAAGCGTCCGACTTCAGCAACTATTTGTGCCAACTGTTCTTGAGTTAGTCGCTCCATCAATTATCACTCCTGCGATTAGTACCCTCCCGAATCAACAGCCAAAATGGCTTATCCGGAACTATTATTCAACTACAAGACCAATTCCAAAGTTTCCCGATAACGGAAACATGATTAGTGTATTCCTGTATCTAAAATATACAAAGAGTCCCTCTATACCATTTCTTTGAGCGATCGCCCTTCCTTGACCGCATCAAGCTAGCACAACTTTTTGACATTAGCCAGAACCAGAAATACTTCCTTTTCAAAAAGAAAAACATGACGCAAAAACTATTAATTACAGGTGCCAGCGGTTTTTTAGGATACAATCTCTGCCAACTCGCCAAACCAGAGTGGGAAATCTACGGCACCCACCTTTCTCATCCTCTACAAATTCCCGGCGTCAAAACAATCAAGCTAGATTTAACAGATTTTCCCGCACTGCAACGCCTATTCGCAGAAATAAAACCCACCGCAGTCATTCATACAGCCGCCCAATCTAGCCCCAACTTCTGCCAAACCCACCCCGAAGCATCATCAGCAATCAACGTCACAGCCTCCTGTAACATCGCCGGACTTTGCGCCGATTATTCCATCCCCTGCGTCTTCACTTCCACAGATCTAGTTTTTGACGGCTTAAATCCACCCTACCGCGAAACAGACCCCGTATCCCCAGTAAATTATTACGGAGAGCAAAAAGTCCGCGCCGAGTTAGGAATGCTAGACCGCTATCCCCATACCACAATATGCCGGATGCCACTAATGTTTGGCACAGCAACAGCAACAGCCACCAGCTTCATGCAACCATTTATTCAAACATTAAAAGAGGGAAAAGACCTAAATTTATTCATAGACGAATTCCGCACACCCGTAAGTGGAACTACCGCAGCCAAAGGACTATTATTAGCATTATCAAAAGTTCAAGGGTACATTCACTTAGGCGGCAAAGAACGCATATCTCGCTACGATTTTGGTCGCCTCTTAGTATCCGTATTTGAACTCCCCAACGCCGGTCTTAAATCATGCCGACAACAAGATGTGAAAATGGCAGCCCCCCGACCCGCCGATGTATCTCTAGATAGTTCTAAAGCTTTTGGGTTGGGATATAGACCAATGTCTTTAAAAGAAGAATTAGAGGAATTAAAAAAACGCAGAGGATCACAGAGGTAGCGCCAAGGTACGCGGAGTTCTCTGCGCTACTCTGCGTTACCTCCGCGTCTCTCCGCGTTGAAAAAAGATCTCACTGACTTTTTTAAGTATATTCATAGATGCGGTAGTCTAATAACAACGTATATACTGAGAAAGTAAGGCGCTTAGTCTCCTAAATGATACGTAGTAAAAATTTTAATAAAGAGCAGCTAAAAGCCATTCAGACCAGCGTTTTTAGCTAATTTGCATATTGATTATGAAAATTACAACTATGAGGTGATTTATTATGTATAGTTTCCTACTTGGGATTCTACTGACAACTTTCTTGATTTCGCCAACTCCGACAACTACTATGGCAAGTTTGACAAAAACACAAAAATATCTTGCCAAAAATTATAAAATGGAGGACGTTTTATTCGATTCCCGCAAGGTATTGCCACTCAGATGGATAGATGTTAGCCTGTCTAAACAGCGCTTATCTGTAATGCAAGGTACAAAAGCTACTGATTCATTCTTGGTATCCACTGGTAAGTCTTCAACCCCAACACCTACGGGTAAGTATTTGATTAATTCTAAAGAACGCTATAGCCGGATGCGCGGTGCTGGCTACGATGTTCCTGATGTGCCTTATACGATGTATTTTTATGAAGGATATGCAATCCACGGTGCTTACTGGCATAATAGCTTTGGGACTCCAGTCAGTCATGGTTGCGTAAATGTACCAGTCAACTCAGCGGCTAAAGTGTTTAAATTCGCTTCCATAGGAACGCTAGTCGTAGTACATAAATAGAATGCAGTTTAAAAAAACGCAGAGAAACGCAGAGGTAACCGCCAAGGTACGCAAAGTTCTCCGCGTCCCTCCGCGCAACCTCCGCGTCCTCCGCGTTAAAAAAAGATCTTATTTAATAATCCTCCATCGGCAAACAAGAACAAACAAAATTCCGGTCCCCAAAAGCACTATCAATCCTCCCCACCGCCGGCCAAAATTTATATTCCCGAGTCCAAGGTGCTGGATAAGCCGCCTGTTCACGGGAATACCCATGATTCCACTCACCGACAATTAAGCTTTCCGCAGTATGCGGTGCATTCTTCAAAACATTATCTTGCATACTAACCTGACCGGATTCAATTTCCGCGATTTCCTGACGAATGGCAATCATCGCCTCGCAAAAACGGTCTAATTCCGCTAAAGATTCGCTTTCTGTCGGTTCAACCATAATTGTCCCAGCGACCGGCCAAGAAACTGTTGGCGCGTGGAAGCCATAATCCATTAAACGTTTGGCGACATCTTCGATTTCGATTGACGCGGATTTTTTGAGCGATCGCAAGTCTAATATACATTCATGGGCAACAAGACCATTTTTCCCTTGATATAACACTGGATAATAAGATTCCAGTTTCCGGGCAATGTAATTAGCATTGAGAATTGCGACTAAAGTTGCCTTGGTCAACCCATCTGCACCCATCATCACGATATACATCCAAGAAATCACAAGAATGCTAGCGCTACCCCAAGGCGCAGCGGCTACAGCACCGATAGATTCGGAATTTCCGTTTGAGACAACAGCATGACCAGGGAGAAAAGGAACAAGATGCTGACTCACTCCGATTGGACCCATACCAGGACCACCACCACCATGAGGGATGCAAAAGGTTTTGTGGAGGTTGAGGTGACAGACATCAGCGCCGAAATCCCCAGGACGACAAATCCCGACTTGGGCATTCATATTTGCCCCATCCATATAAACTTGTCCGCCATTTTCATGGACAACAGCGCAGATTTCTTTAATTTGTTCCTCGAAGACACCATGAGTTGAAGGATAAGTTACCATCAAAGCGGCGAGTTCGTGACTGTGCTGAGTTGCTTTGGCTTTAAGGTCGTCTAAATCGACGTTACCTTGATGATCGCAGGCAACGGGAACTACTTTCATCCCACACATTACCGCACTTGCCGGATTTGTCCCGTGGGCTGACTGCGGAATTAAACAGATATGGCGATGAGTGTCACCACGACTTTCATGATATTGCCGTATTACCAACAACCCCGTATATTCACCTTGTGAACCAGCATTTGGTTGCAGAGAGATTCCCGCAAATCCAGTAATTTCGCCTAACCACTCTTCAAGTTGTTGAAACAGCAGTTGATAACCTTGGGTTTGGGCCAATGGTGCAAATGGATGTATGTTTCCGAATTCAGCCCAGGTAACTGGAATCATTTCTGATGTCGCATTTAACTTCATGGTGCAGGAACCTAAAGGAATCATTGAGGTTGTCAATGATAAATCTTTCGCTTCTAGCCGATGCATGTAGCGAAATAATTCGGTTTCCGAGTGATAAGAGTTGAAGACTGGATGAGTGAGATAGGGGGTTTGGCGGGGGGAGGTGGGAAGGGGGGAAGATAAGTCTTCTATGGTGAAGGGTAAACAAGTACCTAGGGCGAAAATTTCCCAGAGGTCGGTTAAGTCTTCAACGGTGGTAGTTTCGTCTAGAGAGATGCCGATTGTGGTTGCATTGCTAGTTCGCAGGTTAATTTTCTTTGCAATGGCTGCTTGTATAATTTGTTGGCGTACCGTAAGGCGTGCTGTGCGATCGCGCGATCCTAATTCTACTTGGAGTGTGTCAAAATAATTTTCTGAGGCAATGTTGTAACCTAAGCGCTTTAATCCTGCGGCTAACATGACAGTTAGTTGGTGGATATTCTCCGCGATTTGTTTGAGTCCCGCCGGTCCATGATAAACAGCATACATCCCTGCCATTACAGCGAGTAACACTTGGGCTGTACAAATGTTACTGGTGGCTTTATCGCGACGGATGTGTTGTTCACGGGTTTGCAATGCGAGACGTAATGCTGGTTTACCGTGAATATCTTTAGAAACACCGACAATCCGTCCGGGAACTTGCCGCTTATACTCTTCTTTGGTGGCAAAATAAGCTGCATGTGGTCCCCCATATCCCATCGGGATACCAAATCTCTGGGTGCTACCGACAGCAATATCCGCGCCAAATTCACCTGGTGGTGTCAACAGAGTCAAACTTAAAGGATCAGCAGCTACTGTCACCAAAGCACCAACTGCATGGACTTGAGCGCAAAAAGTGCTGTAGTCGTAGATGGTACCATTACTGGCGGGATATTGGAGAATTGCGCCGAAAATAGGCTGTTTAAAGTCGAAGATTTGATGGTTCCCTAAAACAATCTCAATTCCCAGTGGTTTAGCACGGGTTTGTAAAACGTCAATGGTTTGAGGATGGCAATCTTCAGAAACAAAAAAGGCTTGTGCTTTTGTCTTACATAGTCCATAACTCATCGTCATGGCTTCAGCCGCAGCGGTAGCTTCATCCAACAAGGAAGCATTGGCAATTTCTAAACCTGTTAAATCAATAATCACAGTTTGGAAATTTAGCAGTGCTTCCAATCGACCTTGGGCAATTTCCGGTTGGTACGGGGTATAAGCGGTGTACCAGCCAGGATTTTCGAGGATATTGCGCTGGATGACAGTTGGGGTAATGCAGTTGTGATACCCCATACCGATGAATGACCGGAAAACGTGATTTTTTAAGGCAATTTCTTTTAGCTTAGCAAGTGCAGCCGACTCAGTTTGGGCTGATTCTAGATGTAGTGGTTGAGAAAGTCGGATCGAATTGGGTACCGTGCGATCGATCATTTCTTCCAGGTCAGCAAAGCCTAAAATCTCAAGCATTCGCTGAATTTGGTCAGCACTTGGTCCAATATGCCGTTGTCTAAAAGAATTAAATTTACTGGTTTCGGTCAGCACCTGCTGATGGCTTGACTCAATAGCGGTAGATAATACCACAGACTGCTCTCCGGACGCGATGACTTCATATTCTTTATATCTTGCAACAAATATTCTTATATCGTCAGAGGTAATTTGTGGAGTTTATCGAAAATTCATAACTTAAGGGGGAGTGTTTCCCCCTCTCCCTCTACTCTCCCTCTACTAAAGCGCGGTATTCATCTGCGGTCAGGGCGTCATCAACATCGCCCGGATCATTAATCCGGACTTTGATTAGCCAGCCATCACCATAGGGGTCGTCGGCGACTTGTTCGGGAGATTCAATAATGGCATCATTCCGTTCGATTACTGTTCCGGTTATGGCTGAGTTGAGGTCTTCTACAGCTTTGACTGATTCAATTGAACCAAAAGTTTCTCCCTTGGTCATAGCGTCGCCAATTTCTGGTAGATCCAAAAATACAACATCACCTAATTGGTCGATCGCAAAGGTTGTAATGCCAACTGTAGCAATTTCCCCATCCAGTCGTACATACTCATGGGTGTCGAGGTACTTTAAATCACTAGGATACTCGTGCATAAATTTTTCCTTAACAACAGCAGACTTTCTTCACAACCAGCACAGAACAAATTATTTCATGAACTACCACACCTACCCACAGATGCTTTGCTAAGGAGGTGAGACTTGCCAACACCCAATACCCTATACCCCATTCTCAGTCAACCCTTGTTTTTGACCGATAAAATGGACGTTTGACTACTAAAGCTGGATAAGTTTTGCCGCGAATCTCAACTTGTAGCTGTTGTCCAACAGTTGCTAGTTCAGCGGGTACATAAGCTAAAGCAACAGGATAACTTAAGGTGGGTGATAGTGTCCCACTGGTGATTTCGCCGACAACTTCACCTGCTGATAGCACTGGGTAGCCGTGACGGGCTATATTGCGTCCTTGCATTTGCAAACCTACAAGTCGTCGCTTGACTCCGTGGGATTTTTGCTCTTTGAGAACCTCTCGACCGATAAAGTCGCCTTTAGTGTCTAAATGCACTAGCCAACCTAAACCTGCTTCTAAAGGCGTAGTCGTATCGTCGATATCTTGGCTATAAAGTGCCATTGCTGCTTCGAGTCGCAGGGTATCTCGCGCCCCAAGCCCGCAAGGAATCACTCCCGCTTGGGCAAGACTGCGCCACAATTCTATCCCCACAGCCGGGTCTAACATCACCTCAAATCCATCTTCTCCGGTATAACCAGTCCGGGCGATAAAAGCTGGTTTTCCGAAGACTGTGGCAGTTAAATGACCAAAGGCTTTGATTGGGGTGAGGTCTTCTTGGACAAATGGTTGCAAAAAAGCTGCGGCTTTCGGTCCTTGGATGGCGATTAAAACTTTTTCGGGTGATAGGTCGAGGAATTCAACTTGATTCAAGTCGAGATTTTGCTGTAGCCATGTTTTATCTTTGCTTGTCGTTGCGGCATTGACAATTATCACTCCTTGTTGAATACCAGTAGTGTCTTGTCCCTGGTAATAAAAAATGATGTCGTCAATGATTCCGGCTTGGGGGTTCAGCAATACTGTGTATTGGGCTTGACCAGGTTGCAAGCGGCTTAAGTCTGAGGGTACTAAAGGCTGGAGTTGGGAAACTAGTTCTTTGCCGCGTAGGGTGAATTTGCCCATGTGGGATATATCGAACATCCCGGCAGATGTTCTAACTGCTGCATGTTCTTGCGTAATCCCACTGAACTGTACGGGCATTTCCCAGCCACCAAAGCTGGTTAATCGTGCTTTTAGTTCTACTGCTAGTTGATATAGAGGCGTTTGGGAAAGAGGTGCTAGTGTATCTTCTTGATTAGCCACAGATAGTCTTTCGGTCGTAGGTTAATATCTGTTCTATCCTACGGGATAGATTTTTTGTGCAAGCGATCGCAAGATATTAAAAAAGCCACAAAAAATGTGGCTATGCTGAAATTAAGAATAGGGTGTAGGGTGTGGGGATTCAAACACGCACTTTTTTCCCATACACCCCACACCAGTGCAAAGCGCTACGCAGCGTATTGTTGAGCAACGAAGTCCCAGTTAATCAAATGATCCAAGAAGGTCTGGAGATAGTCAGGACGCTTATTCTGATAATCCAGATAGTAGGCGTGTTCCCAGACATCGCAGGTTAACAATGGCTTTTGACCGCTGGTCATCGGGTTGCCGGCGTTGAGTGATTTGACCACTTTGAGTGCGCCATTTTCGGAAACTAACCAAGCGTAGCCACTACCAAACTGGGTAGCACCAGCCGCTTTGAATTCTTCTTTGAATTTTTCAAAACTGCCAAAGGAAGCATTGATTTTTTCGGCTAATACACCGCTAGGAGCGCCGCCGCCGCCTTTCTTCATACAATGCCAGTAGAAAGTGTGGTTCCACACTTGTGCCGCATTGTTAAAGATTCCGGCTTTGCTGGAGTCATTCACTGTTGCTGTAATGACTTCTTCCAGTGACTTGCTGGCGAGTTCAGAATCTTTTGTCAGGTTGTTGAGGTTGGTCACGTAACCAGCATGGTGCTTGTCGTGATGGAACTGGAGGGTATTTGCCGACACATACGGCTCAAGGTCTTTGTAGTCGTAAGGTAATGGGGGAAGTTCAAATGTCATTCGGTGTAATCCTCTCTGTAACCACTTTCCAGTTTAAATCTAATCAGCGCCAAAGCTTATAGCCTCGTAGAGGCAGATGAGTGCAAGTCTACGATTAACCAGCCAGATAAAAATCTAACTAATGGGGGATGAGCTAATCAGCATAGCTACCTCTAACTCAGTTTAGCTTGAAGATAGTCGCTCTTGGTAACATTCGACGATTTCGGCGATGACTTGATTGATGCTCAGACCATCACTTTGAATTTCAATCGCATCGGCAGCTTTTCGCAAGGGGGAAATAGAACGTGTGCTGTCTTTGTGGTCGCGTTCGGCAATGTCTTGTTCCAATTGATCTAAGCTGACAGGTTGTTGACCTTGGGCTTTGAAGTCTTGGAGACGGCGACGAGCACGTTCTAAGACTGATGCGGTCAGGAAGATTTTTAAGTCAGCCTCCGGAAAAACATAAGTGCCAATATCTCGACCTTCAGCAACTAAACCACCTTTTTTACCCCATTGCTGTTGTTGTTTGACTAATGCTTGGCGCACGGCGCTTTGGGCGGCAATTTGCGAGACTTTTGAGGTCACTTCTGGAGAACGAATTACCTGCGTTATATCTTGATTGTCAATCAAGACGCGTACCGGACAGTTAATATCCTCTGTGGGAACGAGGCGAATTTTTGCGCGGTTAGCTAATTCCGCGATCGCTAAATGATCATCTAGGGCAATATTCGATTGCAACACTAGCCAAGTCAAAGCGCGATACATTGCCCCAGTATCCATATAAGTTAAACCCAGTTCTACTGCCACTCGCCGCGCTACAGTGGATTTTCCCGCGCCGGCTGGCCCGTCAATGGCGATCACCGGCTGGCGATCGCGCAAAATAATATTGTCAATTAAACGTGTAGAACCGAGACGAGCCGCGATCGCGACCATTCCTTTTTCCTCAACTTTTTCCAAAAACATCAATGTTGTGGGATCAACCAATTCGATATATTCGATAAATACAGTGCTCTGTTGTGACACTGTGATTTTGACTAACTCAATCAGCCGTAGACTTAGCCGAACACCAGCTTTAAAAGCAACTTCAGCACGATGCAAACCCTGATACAAGACTGCAGCTACAGATTTTTGTTCTGGGGTCAGATACTGATTCCGAGAACTCATTGCCAGCCCGGATGCTTCCCGCACTGTCGGACAAGCAACGATTTTTGTCTGTAAATTCAAATCAGCTACCACTCGCCGAATAATGGCAAGTTGCTGACCATCCTTTTGACCAAAATACGCCCGGTCAGGTTGTACTATATTCAAAAGCTTGGTCACAATTGTAGCTACTCCTTGAAAATGTCCGCTCCGGGATCGACCGCACAGACATGACATCATAGCAGGAGGCGGAACCACTTGCGTGTATTCATTTGTGCTTGCATTTGCTGATAAAAGTACGGATGAGTCTGAGAAATCTGACTCCTCATTCTTTAGCATTTCTTTATTGTTGGGGGCAAAAATTGCATCAACCCCAGCCTGGAGGCAAAATTGCCAATCTTGGTCAAAAGTGCGGGGATAACGTTGATAATCTTCGTTAGGACCGAATTGCAAGGGATTGACAAAAATGCTGACAATCACCGTGGCATTTTCTCTTCGCGCCCGTTCCACCAAGCTTAAATGACCTTGATGTAAGGCTCCCATTGTCGGTACCAAACCAACTCCTGTCAGCAACGGTGGTTGCTCCGATTTGTTGTCTCGGCGGCAGATATCCAAAAAATAGCGTAATGCCGCGATTGTTGTAAATAGGCGCACAAAAACCCCGACTTTTACTCTTACCCTCCCCGTTAGTTTATCTAATTAAGCAAAGCAAGATAATAGCAAAACATATTGGTATAGTTAACCACATCTTTCCCAAAATTGCATTGTACTGAGAAATATCAGTCTTTCTAGGTAATTAATGTCATCCTTACTACCGATGAAAAAATCACCAAAGCTTGATGCAATAGAAAAGAAATTTAGGTAATGCGCTATTCACATGGCAAGGGTTTTGATTCTGGGAGGGCGCGGGCGACTCGGTAGCAGTATTGCTCAGGATCTAGCCACCTATACCCAGGCGCAAATTACAATTACTGGGCGCACTTTTGAACATAATCCACTTGTGCCTCAAGTAGAATTCTTAGTTCTAGATTTGGCAGATGTCACCCGCTTACGTCAAGCAATTGCCAATGTTGATTTAACCATTCATTGTGCTGGCCCATTTCACTATCGAGACACCAACGTTCTCCAACTTTGCATCGAACAAGGAGTAAACTATCTCGACGTCAGCGATCACCGTTCTTATACGAGTAAAGCACTCACCTGTAATGATGCAGCCAAAGCCAACGGTGTTACAGCAATTATCAACACAGGGATCTTTCCTGGTATCTCCAATAGTATGGTGCGTGCTGGTGTTGAAGAATTCTCGCTACCGCAGCATATTCATCTAAGTTACTTAGTTTCTGGTTCTGGTGGTGCTGGTGTAACGGTGATGCGAACGACTTTTTTAGGGTTACAGCATCCTTTTGAAGCTTGGATTGACGGTGCATGGCAATCAGTACAACCTTATAGCGATCGCGAAGCCATACATTTCCCTCCACCTTACGGACGCACCGGAGTTTACTGGTTTGACATGCCGGAAACCTTCACCCTTCCCCACGCCTTCCCCTCGGTCAAAACTGTAATTACTAAATTTGGTTCAGTCCCAGATTTTTACAATCATATGACCTGGATCACTGCACATATCTTCCCGAAGTGGTTAATGCAGCAACGCAGTACGGTCGAGTTTTTATCCTACGTCAGTCATTTCATGACCAATTTTACCAACTGCTTTAGTGGCATTGGGGTCGCTGTTCGCGCCGAAGTTACAGGACAAAAGAATGGTCAGAATGCTCGTTATTGTTCAACCTTAATCCATGATAATACCGCTACTGCCGCCGCTAGTGGCACTGGTAGCATTGCCCAATTATTACTAGAAGGTAAACACCAAAAACCCGGTGTTTGGCCTGTAGAAGAAGCACTGCCTACAGATTTATTTTTCCAAACTATGCAAAGCCGAAATATAAAGATTCATCAAGAATGGTTAGCTGCCAATGATTAATGTACCCTTGGGCAGAAGGCAAGGTAAACGATAAAAAGGCAAATTAGGGTGCGTTAGGAAAACGCCATAGACTCTAAGTGCGTTATCAAATCGGGAGGCAATTTTCATGTTACAAATTCTCAAAAACTTAAATTTGGCACTACGTCAAAGCCTTTTTTTCGTCGGTTTAATGCTTTTGATTACTGTGTCTAACTTATTTGTATTCGTCTCGCCGAGTTACTCAGTCGAGATCAGCTTGACCCCAGAAGAGAAGATTGACCGCGCTTACGAATATAGCGAAGGCACAGGTATACTCGAAGAAGATCGTGAAGAAGCTTACGATGAAGCACTTAAGGACGCCAAAAACAGTAAAACGATGGAAAAGGCTTACGAAAGAAATTTAAAAGCCGAAAGAGCCGAAAATCCTCAGCCAGGTCTAATTCAAAAGGCTGAAGAATTAGTAGAGAAGATCACAGGTAAGGAATAGACACGTTTTCTCTGTGACCAGCTTAGCCGTTAGACACCTGGCGGCTAAATTTTGTAATATAATTAATATAAATTAACATATCGACATATGGAATTACCGGATTTAGCGCCCGAAGTAATTGACCGAATAATTGAGATGGCATGGGAGGATCGGACACCATTTAATGCGATCGCTGCTCAATTTGGCTTGCAAGAAAAAGACACCATCGCCTTAATGCGTCTTCACATGAAGCCATCCAGCTTCCGCATGTGGCGCGAACGTGTCAGCGGTCGTAAGACTAAGCACACTAAACAAAGAGATTTTATTTCTGGTAGATTTAAATCCGATAATCAAAAAACTTAAATCAAGCGATAGCCCAAGGGGCTGAAGCGCGAAGCGCTATCGCACAGCACGCCTCACGGTACACGGTAAAATTGCTTACTGAGAATAAAAGATAAGCCAACTATAATTAAGGTTTACAAAGCTCAAGGGAAGTAATATGACGACCGTTGCGATCTTGCCACATAAGAATGCGGATGGAGAGCGAATTTATCAAGCTATTGCTGGGAATAAGCAATCGACGGGAAAAACCGCAGGCGAAGCACTAGATGCTCTGACCGATCTGTTAGATAGTGATGAATTCAGCACTCTATTAGTGATTCAAAGCTTTCGTCCTGACTGGTTCTTTAGTGCAGAACAACAACAAAGCTTATCAGAACTGATGAGCAGATGGCGAATTGCACGAGATCGAGATGAAACCCTGCCTGAAGATCAACAAGCTGAGTTAGATCGCCTGGTCGAAGCTGAATTGAAAGCAGCGACAGCAAGGTCAGCAACCTTAATGCAACAATTGAATCAATGAATCCGTTTTACAATCTGGTTGCTGAGCGTGGGTCTCATCAATGTGAATATTGTCATGCGCCAGAACTAGTTTTTAATTTTCCTTTTGAAGTTGAGCATATTATCCCCCTTAGCAGAGGTGGGAAGAATGTAGAATCCAACCTTGCTCTTGCTTGTCGCTCGTGTAATCTTCGTAAAGGCACTCGGCTTTATGGTTCCGATCCGGAATCTCAGTCTGATGTTAGCTTATTTAATCCAAGAGAAGATCAATGGAGTGAGCATTTTCACTTCAGTACCGAATCTGGAAAGCTTACAGGTAAAACATCAATTGGTAGAGCGACTATAAATTGTTTAGAGATGAATAGCCAGACGCAACGCAATGCACGACAATTATGGATTCAGTTAGGCTTATTCCCGTAATCTAAAAACCCCTCCTAATTTGAGACGACGGCGAGAAACAGAGCAGTGGGTCAGGGAGGAATTTATTCAGAAAGGAGGGTTAAGAGTTTTATTTTTCTTTATATATTCGCAAGTATTACCACTAGTGTCTTCATCAGTAAATTAAGGCAAAAACCAGTTATTAACCATTTTAATAGCTTAGCTTTGTGTTTTTCATCAGCTATCTGTATTGGTAAAAATTATAGCCGCTCAATAATAACTTCCAGAATATCAAAGTCAACTTCACATTTTTCTAACTCATCCGAACGTAGCATATAACCTAATGGGAGATGACCTGGTGCTGCTGTTTTTAGTGAGTCATACAAATCAACAAAATACAACCAATCTTCTTCTTTTCGCCAACCAACTAAATCGCCAAATTTATCATTATCAAAGGAATAATACATTTCAGCTTGCTCACACAAACTTTTCCAAATTCGTTTTTGAACACTAAATCCAAAGCGTCCATTACTGTGTTTAGTCCAAAGCTTATCTATATTATTTAAGTATTTTTTTGGAATGACTTTGATGTGTTCTGGAACTATATAATCAGGAGGATAACTTTTATAATGATGAGAATCAGGTAACTCATATTGTGCTATTGCATATATAATTTTCGCTGTTTCCCAATCAGCTTCTTCCCATTTTTTAGATTGCAGTAACTCATTCAGAGTATGGAAACTACCACCTATGACATCAGTGAAATCTTTAGAAGAAGAATAACTGTAAGATGTTGCAGTTTTAACAACATCTTCAGCTACTTTACTATCACTTGCAGCAGCATTATTCTTACTGAAAGATTTTCTCCACCTGCGGAGAGTTTTCTTGAGTTTCGGATTTTTTAATGCTTTTTCTTCTAACTCGTTAGCTATTTCTTCTTCTGCATCTTCTTGGCTATAACCTTGATTTTGTAACTGAGTTACTAGCTCACGAATTTGAGCAGCGACTTCTGCAAAATCGTTATTAATATTTATATAATTTCCATGTATTTCTACGTAATCTCCATGAATATTTTCGTTATAATTCCCTTCTGTATAAATACTCCTGTCTTGATTTATAGTAGTTTCTTCTGATACATCTGCATCATCATTTGAATTCTCGTTTACTTGGCTTTGTGTACTTTTCCATATTGTAAAATACAAAAAGCAAGCTGTTGCAAATAAAAAAATACCAACAATAATAGTAATAACAATAATTATTGTTTGAGAATTCTGCGAAATATAATTTATAAGGTCTTTAAAAAGCTTAGATACCCAATTTAAAAAAAATCGAGTTAAAACTACAAGCAAAAAACTGTATAATAACTTCTCTATTAATGAAATTCGATTAACTAGAAGAAATAACTGCCTTAATATTTGCTTGAATCGAATATTCATTATCTGGCTTCGGATAATATTTCTATGGCAAAGGTATACCGGATAATCTTAAAGCTAGTTTTATAACTTCAATCGTAGCTTCTCCAATAACGCTATTTGTTGCTGCATCACGCACATACTGCCCTAGCTTTACCATTCTACTCTTAGCTTTTGGGTCGCTATTTGCTTCATTTGCCCAATCTTTGGCAACTTTCTGTTGAGCATCAGTTGAACTATATCCTTGAGATTGTAGCTGGGTTAATAATTGTTGTATTTGAGCGGCAGCTTGAGATAAGTCCTGGCTCATATTCACTTGATTACCGTGTATTTGTGTGTAACCACCTTGTACAGACTGGTTGAAGTTACCACCGATACTACCAATGTTATATATATTTTTATTTTCGTCAGGCATATTAAATCTTATGAGAGCGATTTTTCTACTGTGTATTTGTACCAGCTTCTACTCAAAGAGTTTGTGATTGAGATTACAATCAATACTTAGTTTTAACAGTATTAAACATTCAGCCATGCGGGGACGTGAGAACTCGGTAAAAAATACTGATTCTTATTTTACCTAAGCGACCTGGATATTCGCGCTTCTGCTGTAGGAACGATAATATTTTCACAAATCACCGGATTAATGCTTGTACCTGGTGACGAAAAGCTTTTAGAGTTGGGCTTCTCCCCTCAATTTGGGCGCGGTCAAGAAACTGAGATACTAATTCAATCATGGGAAAATTCGGAAAGTGAGGACTAGTAGCTAAATCCTGATATTGTCCATTTTGCAAACAACTGATTCGCAGTTGTCCTTCCTCAAAGCGCCACAATTCTTTAACGCCTAATGCTTGATACGCATCAAGTCCAGTTTTAGAGGTAACATCAACCTCAATAGCTAGGTCTGGCGGAGGATCAATTGTCAAATCGACTCGCCGCTTCCCAATCATAGCCGCATAATTTTCGATGTAGAAGCACTGATCGGGTTCAATTCCCTTTGCCATATCTTTACGCTTGAAAGTTGTTGAGCCAAAACACTCGTTATTAATATCAAGCTCTTCTAAGATAATTTTTACCATGTCGCCGATTAGCTCATTATCAACTTCGTGTTCTGGCAAAGGCATCCGAATCTCCAAAATTCCATCGCTGTAAGCAATACGACTCGCACGTTTATCACCAAGTTCATCGAGAATCGCTTCAAATTCACTCCAATTGACCTCTTGAAGCTGGATTCGTTGCCCAGGATAAACGACAATTTGCCGAAGTTGTAGCATGAACATGACGAATTGCCAGTAATCGATAGTTCTAGTATAGCAAGAGTGTTTTTTTCTGAGAAGATAGGGAATATGCTTCGAGGATAACATGACCCAACGCTCGATTATAAGCAACTTACTATAAAACTGATTCAAAAATAGCTGAATTTTTCGGCAAGCATTAGCAACAAAAGTGTGATTTTCTCAGTAGCTCCGGGAATACTAAGTTATGAAGACTGAGGTATTTATGAGTATGGTGAGCACTCCGGGCAGCATTCTGGGATATTGTGTCAGCGAAGAACTTTACAACGGCTCTAGAACCTTAGTTTATCGTGGCTATAGAGATGACCAAACTGTGGTCATCAAGCTTTTAAAGAATCCTTACCCTAGTTTTAGTGAACTAGCGCAGTTTCGCAACCAATATACCATTGCCAAAAATCTCAACTTTCCGGGAATTATTCAAACTTACAGCCTGGAAGCATACCAGAATGGCTATGCACTGGTGATGGAGGATGGCGGGATTTCCTTAAAAGAGTGGAGTCAGGGTATTCCCCTACCTTTAATGGAGTTTTTGCCTGTAGCTTTAGCTTTGTGCGATATAGTAAATATCCTGATTCGTCATCGCATAGTTCACAAAGATATTAAACCTGCGAATATTCTGATAAATTCTGCTAAACAAGTCAAACTAATTGACTTTAGTCTCGCCTCAGATCTGCCGAGAGAAGCCCCAGTCCTCATCAGTCCCAATGTATTACAAGGGACATTAGACTATTTGTCACCTGAACAAACAGGACGGATGAATCGCGGAATAGACTACCGCAGTGACTTTTATTCGTTAGGTGTAACTTTTTACGAGCTGCTGACAGGACAATTACCATTTCAGTCTGACGATGCAATGGAGTTAATACATTGCCATATTGCCAAACTTCCAACTCCAGCGCATGAAATCGCGCCTCAAGTTCCGCCTGTACTCTCAAAAATTGTCAGCACGCTGATGGCGAAAAATGCCGAAGACCGTTATCAAAGTGCATTAGGTCTGAAATACGATTTAGAAATTGCTTGGAAACAACTTCAGGAAACAGGCAAAATTGCCGACTTCAAGATTGCACAGCGAGATGTATGCGATCGCCTGATCATCCCCGAAAAACTTTATGGTCGAGAACAAGAAGTAGAAACTCTGCTAGCAGCCTTTGACCGTGTAACTCAAGGTCAGACTGAACTGATGTTGGTAGCCGGTTTTTCCGGTATTGGTAAAACTGCAATTGTGAATGAAGTCCATAAACCAATTGTGAAAGATCGCGGTTACTTCATCAAAGGTAAATTCGATCAATTTAATCGGAATCTACCTTTTTCGGCATTTGTACAGGCTTTATCTGACTTAATGGGGCAATTATGCAGTGAAAGCGATAGTGCTTTACAAACTTGGAAAACTAAAATACTCGCTGCCCTTTCCGACAACGCCCAAGTCATCATTGAGGTAATTCCCGAATTAGAGCTGATCGTCGGTAAACAACCAACCCCAGTTAACCTATCTGGGAGTGCAGCGCAGAATCGCTTTAATTTACTCTTTTCCCAATTTATTCAAGTATTTACAAGCATTGAACATCCCTTAGTGATTTTCTTAGATGACTTGCAGTGGGCGGATTCAGCTTCTTTAAATTTGATTCAATTACTGATGAGTACCGATAATAAATATTTATTATTAATTGGCACTTATCGCGATCGCGAAGTTTTTGCCGCACATCCTTTGATGTTAACTATCCAGGAAATTCACAAAGCAAATGTCACTATTAATACCATCACATTAACCCCACTAACTGAAACCAGTGTAAATCAACTAGTTGCCGATACCCTGAGTTGTTTACCAGCAGTCGCACAATCCTTAACTCAACTGGTCTATCAAAAGACCAAGGGTAATCCCTTTTTCAGCAGACAGTTGCTCAAAGTTCTATATGAAGACGGACTAATTCAATTCGATTTTCAAGCTGGTCATTGGCAATGTGATATTGTCAAAGTTAAAGAATTAATCCTCTCTGATGATATTGTCGAGTTCATGGCGTTGCAGTTGCAAAAATTGCCAAACTGCACCCAGGATGTGTTGAAATTGGCAGCATGTATTGGCAACCAATTTGATTTAGAGACATTAGCGATCGTTTATCAACAGTCTCTCGCTACAACCGCAACTCATCTGCATAAAGCCACAGAAGATGGTTTAATTATTCCCACAAGTCAAATATATAAGTTTTTCCAGGCTGAGTCAGCTTCATTGCCAGGAAACACTCGCCCATCAGCCAATCACTCCAGTTACAAATTCCTCCATGACCGAGTACAGCAAGCTGCTTATTCGCTCATTCCTCCCGAAAAAAAGCAGTCCACTCATCTAAAAATCGGACAACTACTATTAGCTAGCACCACAATCAAAAGAGATGAGAACACTTTTGCTATCGTCAATCAATTAAATTATGGAATCGAACTAATTACCCAAAAAGAACAGCGAGAAGAACTTGCCCAGTTAAATTTAATTGCCGCCCAGAAAGCGAGATCTAGTGCTGCTTACAGTGCTGCTGTTGAGTATGCAAATGTGGGGATTAGCTTACTAAATACAGATTGCTGGCATTTTCAATATGAACTAGCATTAACTTTACACGAAATCGCCGCTGAAGTCAATTATCTTCATGGTAATTTTCCGCAAACAGAACTATTGATTCAAGCCGTATTAGCTGAAGCTTCTTCATTAATTGACCAAGTCAATATCTATGAAATCAAAATCCAAGCTGATGCTGCACAGAGTCAATTATTGTCAGCACTCAATACGGCACTTGCCTTTCTAAAGTTATTCGGAATTGAATTTCCTGAACACCCAAACCAATCTAACTTTCAGCAAGAATTGCAGCAAATAAATGAACTTTTGGAAAACCGAAGTGTTGAAGATTTAATTCACTTACCAGAGATGAAAGAACCTCAATCTCTGGCAGTAATGCGAATTCTATCTAATATAATTCCATTATCCTTTAGTGTCATACCCACTCTATTTCCGTTATTTATCTTTAAACAGATATGTTTGTCGCTGCAATATGGCAACGCACCTACTTCTGCTTTTGCCTATGTGAATTATGGGTTAATACTTTGTGGAATAGTCGGTGATATTGAAGCTGGTTATCAATTTGGTACACTGGCGATGACCCTCGCTGCAAATCAGATATCAGTGAAAGCAAAGGTAATATTTGCATTTGCCACTATGATCAAATCTTGGCAAGACCATACGGAAAAGACTTTAAAACTTTTGCTTATGGCTTATAAGGTAGGTCTGGAAACTGGAGATTTGGAATTTGCAGCTTATAGTTTATATGATTATTGTAACAATGCATATTTTCTGGGTCATAATCTCGATAATTTAGGACAAGAAGTTGCCACATATAATCAGGCTATAGAGCATATTCACCAAGAAAGGGCGCTCTGCTGTAACCAAATCACTCAACAGGCAATCTTAAATTTATTAGGAGAAAGTGAAAATCCCTGTCGATTGATCGGTCGTATTTATAACGCTGAACAAATGCTGCCAGTTCTTCTACAAGAGAGCTATAGTATCGAGCTTTTAGAAATACATCGCTATCAGCTTTACCTCTGTTATCTATTTGGCGACTATCATCAGGCGCTCGGTAATGCGACACAGGCAGAACATTACTTAATGGCGGGAGCATCAAAACTTACTACTCCTCAATTCTACTTCTATGACTCATTGACAAGGTTAGCACTTTATGCAGATGTCGAAGCTTCCGAGCAACTGCAAATTCTGGAGCGAATTGCGATAAATCAGTCCAAGATGCAACACTGGGTAGATCATGCACCAATGAATTTTTTGCACAAATTTTATTTAGTTGAGGCAGAAAAGCAAAGAGTTTTGGGACAAAGAACTGAGGCGATGGATTTATACGATCTCGCTATCACTCTTGCTCAAGAAAATGCCTACATTCAAGAAGAAGCTTTAGCCAACGAGTTAGCAGCCAAGTTTTATCTCGCGCAGGGTAAGGAAAATATAGCTCAAACATACATGATTGAAGCCTATTACTGCTACGCTCGTTGGGGTGCTAAAGCTAAAACTGATGACTTAGAAAAACACTATCCTCAACTTTTAACAATCATTTTGCAACGTCGTGGCGGTTCAAATATTGATAAATCGTTATCTATACATCAATCCATCCAAACAAGTCGTAGCAGTAAAAGTATTTCCGAATCTCTAGATTTTGCCACTCTTTTCAAAGCATCTCTTGCCCTCTCTAGTGAAATGCAACTAGAGCAATTGGTATATACATTAATGCAAGTGTTAATAGAAAATGCCGGAGCAAAAAAGGCGGCTCTACTATTAATCAAAGATGGTAATCTCATGCTAGAAGCCATCGCTAATATCAATCAAGATGTTGCCATAGTATCGTTACCCTTATCTAGGAACCTCGCCATCCCCGTTACCTTAATAAATTATGTGTCTCATACTCTAAAAACCGTTTTGATTGATGACTTTACAGCCAAAAATGATTTTATCTCCGACCCATATTTGATGCAGCAACAACCTCATAGTGTGTTGTGTATCCCGATTTTGCAGCAGCGGAAATTAGTCGGGTTGCTGTATTTAGAAAATAAATTGGCTATTGGTGTATTTACTGAGGCTCGCTTGCAAATTATCCAAATACTCTGCGCCCAAGCCGCAATCTCTCTGGAAAATGCTCGTCTTTATCAACAAGCCCAAAATTATGCTCAACAACTAGAGATCTCGCTACATGATTTAAAGCACACCCAATTACAAATGGTGCAAAATGAAAAAATGGCAACCTTAGGCAATTTGGTTGCCGGAATAGCACACGAAATTAATAACCCTTTAGGATTTCTCAAAGGTAGTCTCGCTCATGCTGAAGAGTACATCCAAGACATATTCGCCCATCTGCAATTGCTACCTACTACAGACAAAGCACTCATCAACCATGTAGAAAAAATTGACATGGAATTTCTCACAGATGACTTACCAAAGCTAGTCTATTCCATGAAAGTGGCTACAGAACGCATCCAAGATCTTAGCACCAGCCTGCGTACTTTCTCCAGATCTGATACTGCCCAAAAAGTCGCCTGTTCCCTCCAAGAAGGAATTGAAAGTACCTTGTTGATTTTGAAGTATCGCCTCAAAGGTTCGGAAAAACGCCCAGCAATTGAAGTGATCACTGAGTATGACTTACTGCCACCTGTTAAGTGTTTTCTAGGACAATTAAATCAAGTATTTATGAATATCCTTGCCAATGCTATTGATGTCTTAGATACAACTATCCTCGGACAAACATTTGCCCAAATCCAGACCAATCCGCCGCAGATTTTTATTCGCACTGAGATATCTAGTCAAAACACAGTCGCAATTAGAATTAAAGATAATGGTCCCGGAATACCTGAAGAGATTAAAGCGCAGATATTTGACCACCTCTTTACTACCAAAGAGGTGGGTCAGGGAACAGGATTGGGATTAGCTATAGCGCGTCAGATTGTCGAACAAGTACATAATGGAAATCTCTACTGTAATTCTGTTCTGGGTGAGGGAACCGAATTTGTAATTGAGATTCCGATCACTTAATCTTCCTTTTTGACAAACTTGAGAGATGCAGAGTTCATGCAATAACGCTGACCAGTAGGTGCAGGACCATCGTTAAAAACATGACCCAAATGAGCATCACACACCGCGCAGAGAACTTCTGTCCGCCGCATCAGCATCCCATTATCGGCTTTTAAGGCGACATTCTCTTTTTCTAAAGGCGAAAAAAAGCTGGGCCAACCTGTGCCAGAATCGAACTTAGTCTCGGAACTAAACAAAGTGCTACCGCAGCAAACACATTGATAGATTCCTGGTTCTTTGTTTTGATTGTATTCACCCGTAAAAGGTCTTTCAGTACCTTTTTGCCGAGTAACTTGAAATTGTTCTGGCGTAAGTTGCTGTTTCCACTCTTGCTCAGATTTTTGGACTTTGTCTACCATAGTGCAATAATTATCGTCTCACCGATAGCAGGAATTATTACTTAGATCTTAACCGATGCTCCCGTAGGTCGGTGAGCAATTTTTGTGCTCATGCTATTCATCAGAGTTACGGAGTATTTCTTGGTATACAATTTCGTAATTACTTTTAGTCAGCGCATATTCCTGAGGATATTCTGTCGGGGTATAAACTTCTAATGCCTCGTTATAGCAAGCTATGGCTTGATCTAAATTACTTAGCCTGTTACCTTGAGTTCGGTCTTTATACGCATTGCCCATGTAAAGTTTAGTTAATGCCCAATCCTCAGGAAAAGTTGTGGAGGTAAGTACTTCCAAGGCTTGAAGATAATAAGCGATCGCGAGATCAATATTCTCCCCCTGATCGCCAAATATCCGGTCTCGACAGGCATTACCGAGGCTATTTTGGATGATTGCCCAGTCTCGGGGAAAGGCTTTAAAGGTATAAACTTCTAACGCTTCGTGATAAAAAGCGATCGCTTGTTCAACATTCTCCGCCTTTTCACCCAAGAAGCGGTCTCTATATGCATTACCCAAGTTAATTTGAGTAATTGCCCAGTCTACAGGAAAGGCGGTACGAGTGTAAACCTTCAACGCTTCATTATAGCAAACCAGGGCTAGCTCGATATTTTCTCCTTTGTCGCCGTAGATGCGGTCTCTATATGCTTTACCCTGATTATTTTTGGTCATCGCCCAGTCTTGAGGATAGGCTGCAAAAGTGAAGACTTTTAATGCTTCAGTGAAACAACTCAGGGATTTTTCGATATTTTCAGCCTTGTTACCACTCCTGCGCTTTCTATAAGCGTTGCCCTGGTAACCTTGAGTTAGCGCCCAGTCTTGAGGATAGGCTGTACGCGTGTATACTTCCAATGCTTCAGTGTAACAAATTAAAGCTTGTTCGATATTTACACCTTTATCTCCCAGGATACGGTCTCTGTAAGCCATACCTTGGTTATTTTTAGTCATCGCCCAAATGGCGGGGAAGGCTTTCCGGGTAATGACTTCTAATGCTGAAACATAACAAATTAAGGCTCGTTCTATATTTTTTGCCTTGTCACCACGGATGCGGTCTTTATAAGCTTTACCCTGATTAATTGTCGTCAGCGCCCAATCTTGAGGATAGGCTTCTAGGGTATAAACTTCCAATGCAGCAGCATAGCAAGCCAGGGCTTGTTCAATATTCTCAGTTTTGCTATCACGGATGCGCCTTCTATATGCATTCCCCTGATTAGTTTTAGTCATCGCCCAGTCTTGGGGATGGTCTTCACGGGTACGGACTTCTAATGCACTGGCGTAACAAGCCAAGGCTTGTTCAATATTCTCAGCCCGATCTCCACGGATGCGGTCTCTATAAGCAATACCCTGATTATTTTGGATCATTGCCCAGTCTAACGGATGATTTGCGCGAATACAGACTTGCAATGCTTCACTGTAACAAGCCAAGGCTGCTTCAATATTCTCAGCCCTCTCACCATTAGCGCGGTTAGTGTAAGCAATGCCCTGGTTATTTTTGGTCATTGCCCAATCTTGGGGATAAGCTGTACGAGTCCGGATGGTTAATGCTTCAGCGTAACAAGCAAGGGCTTGCTCAATATTTTCTGCTCTGTCGCCACGGATGCGATCGCTGTACACAATCCCCAAATTATTTTGGGTCGTTGCCCATTCTTTTGGAAAGGCTGTTTTCGTAAATATTTTCAATGCAGCAGTATAACGAACCAGCGCTTGTTCCATATTCTCAGCGCGATCATCGGAGATGCGGCTTCTATAAGCATCGCCTAAATAATTTTGAGTCATCGCCCATTCTTGAGGAAAGGCGGTGCGGGTAAAAAAAGTCAGTAATATTTCATAACCAGCAATGACAATTTCCAGATTCTCCGCCCGGTTACCTAAAGGACACTCCCACAGCCGACGACTGAAAATCTTCAGCCTGTCAGCAATCCGATATGCTTCATCTCTATCTCCTTCAACAAACTTCACCCTCGCCCAATTCTGTAAAACTTGCGGAAACTCTTCATCTAAGAGGATGCGTTTTTCGATTATCCGATGATAAATATTTTCCGCCGGAGAGTTTTCGCCGATGGCATGTAATGTTTCGATTAAAAAGTCAAGTTGGGAGTTGTTAGACATTTAATTATTTTAGGGGATGATAATTTTAGCTAAAAAGCAATCTTGCCAAAATCAAAGGCTTTCTCACTCTTCAAAGCAATTGGGCACTAATCTAGTGATCAGATTAGTGAAATAAAATCAAACTATGTAACAAAATTTAAAATTTCTGCCATTAGCTTATGCTATCACTTCAACACTAAAGCGGTATTACAAACCAAGAATGATTTATTTTACTCGCCTACTTAGATAATCAACTGTAAGATGCTTAATTCCTGATAAATCATTAAACGTATCCGATGAGTATTCGTACTTGCGCGGGTGATAATCCAAGATTATTAACGCAAGTCGCTAAACCGGCTCTCATATCTATATTATCATAAAATAGATAGCAAGTATCATTATATACTGTTGAAGGCTCAACATGCTAATGAGTCTGACAATAATTTAGCTTATTTCCCATCTCCTTGAATCGTAAAAGCTGCCCAGAAATAAGGTGCTTGCCATTCATCTGAATCCCACATTTCTAATTGTGCGGTTCTCAAAGCTTGTGCCGGGGATAAGCCTTTTTTCAAAATATTTGTATAAAATTTGCTCATCAAAATTGCTGTTGCTTTGTCATCTACAGACCACAAACTGGATACAACACTTTTTGAGCCTGCATACATAAAACCTCCTGTCAACCCAATTAATCCTTCACCTCTAATTTCTTTTCCTAAAGCCGTGACACAACCACTCAAAACCACGATGTCAGCAGATAAGTTGAGTCTAAAGACATCTGGTACAGATAATAAACCTCTTTGTAACTCATTCTGGTAATTAATCGCAGAAAAGACAACACCTGATCTTTCTGGACGCTGAGCGTCTAATGTGCCGTGTGTAGCAAAATGAACTATCCGATACTGATTTAACTCTGGGTTTATTGCTGCCTGATAACTAGCATCAAAGTCTAATTTCAGTAATTTTTCAGATGCAGGTACTAAATTGGCAATTTGATTTGCTTCTTCACGAGTGCCTAAAAGTCTTTGGTAAATAGGTTTTGTATTAATAATATCGGGGGATGAGGTTTTGGCTCGAATTTTGACACGTTCGTCATCCAAGCTAAATACTGGATCTGCCAATACTACTAAGGTTTTTTTGGGTTTTGGTTTCTGGCGGTTGTTAGATTGTAATAAAGCTTGTAGAGAAGCTGAGGGTAAGCCAACAATTTCATGCTCTAATAGCAAAGGCTTAAAGCTTTTATCAGCTGTTTGTTTAGGTAATGCAGCAAAAGGCAAGTATTGCAAAATGCCATCAGCAACTATTAATAAGCGTTTTTTACCCAACTGTTCTGTAATTGGCGCAATGAGTATTTCACTTAAACGGTTAGCTACTAGTTTTTTATTTCCTTCCGGAATCATCTCCACCCCAATCCCATTTTTTCTACTAATGCTATAACTAGGGGATTTAAGTTTCTCTAAAAACAAACGTGATAATTCTTCAATTTCGGTACGTTTTGGTAACTGGTAAGTTTTAATACCTTTCTTACTAACTAACCATAAATAACTGCGTTCTTTACCCAAAGCATATTCTAAAATCAGCGTATTGTCGTCGATAATTTGCTTTTGAATTTCTGGTAGTGAAGATACTTGAGATAATTTAATAACTTCACGATCGGATAGATTAGCTTCTTTGATATTAGCTCGATTTGAACGACGTTGATTGAAAATTGCCCTTAAACTTCGAGCTTTGGAACGTTCACTAGCTTGGAATGCTAAGACATCATACCCTGAAGAAGGTTTTTCGCGATCCAGTTGTACTAGTAAGTCAATATAAAAATCATAGTAATTTTGCTTTGATGCCAAATATTTAGCTAAGTTTACATAAGAGCCAAATATAGTCGTTACTTGTACTTTTGAATTAGAACTATCATTTTTCTGCTGCTCTTGGTTTTGAGTCTGAGCATGGTCTGACTCAATAGTTTCTAAAGCTTTCTCACTTTCAGCTTTTGCTTTAATTAAATTTCCTTGATCGCGTTCATTCATCGCGATCGCTAATTGAGTGTCTGCTTCTTGAAATACAGCATCTACTGTGTGAAACAAGGTTAAAGAATGATTATAGTAATTTAACGCCTTGTCATATTCCCTATTTGCACTATAAACTTTACCGATTAAATAAAGAGTTTCTGCAGTTGTACGTTTCTGCTCTTTAATTGTATTCTGCGAAGATATAGAGTCAATCTTTTTCAATATCTGTTGCGTATCTACAGTATTAGACTGGCTACTAGTGTTTTGAAATGATTGAATTTGGCTAACTGGTGATTGCTGTTTTTTCGGATTTTCTGGTTGTTTGTTAGCTGTAACTGATAATAATAGTGCTTGGTTTAGGGTAGATAGTGCTTGTTGATTCTGTTTAAGGTTTAATAATACTTTTGCTTTTGAATTTAAATACTCAGCTTGTTTATCTTGCAAATTTAACAACTTGGAAAAAGTTGAGCAAAAATAATTTAAATCTATGTTTACGGTACTAGTCTTAGTCTCCTTAACTGTCACAGGTTGCGTCTTTTCAGGAGTTTGGCAGACGTTATTATCTTTAGTTTTCTGGATAATTTCTATCGCCTGATTGTAAGCTGCTAACGCCTCAGTATCTTTGCCAGATTCAGCTAATTTATTCGCGTTATCTATATTAGTACTAAGTAGTATATATGCACTAATTGAGTTGAAAAAGGCTTTGTTACTCGCATTTTGAGCATTTAACTGCGGCTGCAAAACTTTGAGGAAATCGTCAAAAAAAGTTTTTAAAAAAGCATTATTTGTCCCTTTCTCACTTGTATTATGCTCGAGACTTTCTGATAAAAATTTAAAAACTAAAAAGATGAACGAATTGGAGTTAGAATTATTATCTTTATGTGAATTTATTAATTCCATAATTTTGGCTTGTGATAATTCCAACCCTTTTTGTACTTGTAGCTTCAAATCTACAGATTGATTGCTGCGACCTAAATCTGTATAAAAAGAAATAATTGCCAGTAAATTTATAGTATCAAATAAGGGTTTAATCACATTTAATACAGCCTGATTATTTACAGACTCAGGTGAATCTTTTTGATGGTTTGTTAATACTATATTCGAGATAAAATCAATTTTTTTGATAGCTTCCCATAGTTTTAGTGATTCATTCAAAGTGTAAATAGCCTGTTGATAATCTCCTAATGATTGGTAAGTAATAGCGGTATTAAAAAAAGTATCAACTTCCCAAAAATGCGTATCGACAACACAGTTTTTTAATTCTTCTTCTAATTGAATTAATGCTTCAGATTCTAAACCTCCAGGATTAGATATGCGATATGCGAATAAGAGACTAGCTTGACTCTCAGTTTGAGTACCGCATTTTTGGGCATTCTTTTGAATATTAGTTGGATTTTGTTGAAGACTGCGCCATTGTCCGATCGCTTGATTATATAAATCTAAAGCTTTCTGATTATTCCCCAATTTTTGATAGCTAAAAGCCAAACTGGTCGTACTTAGAGTTTGCCAAAAAGGTTCTTGCAAAACTCCAAATATCTCTACTGCTTTTTGGTAAGTATCAACTGCTTGAGAAAAATCATTTGCTTTACGATACGTATTACCAAGATTATTTAGCGTTATCGCTTCTGCTACTCGATATTTCTTGGTTTGATAGATTTTTAATGCTGCTTGATAGTTAGGAATTGCTTCCTCGTATTTCTCTTGCCCAAAGTATACATTGCCTAAATTATTATATACTTTAGCTACTTCAATCTCAGCTTTTTTTGCTTGCCATATTCGCAATGCTTGCTGATATTTTTCTATCCCTTTTTCATAATTCTCTTTATTTTTTCCATATAATTTCCCCAATTTTCTCAGCGCTTGAGCTTCATTAATATAATTTTTATTTGTTTGAGCCAATTTTAACTCTTCTTGATAATTAATAAAAGAGGCTGCATTTTCTGCTAAATCATTCTCTGTTAAATTCAAAACTAGGATAGATTTATTTTTATCTTTGTCAGTATTTAATGTAATAGTTACATTATCATAAATGCCAAAATTAAATATTTTCTGAGCATCTTTTTGTGCTTGAGGTAGATAATAAATTTTACCTGGTTGTAAGTTAATTTGCTTTTTAATTTCAGTAATTGGAGTTTTGCCAGTAATTGAATTACCTTGTGCATCTTTATCTTTACCGTCTTTGTTAACAAACCTGACTTGAATATCTTCAATAATTCCTTCAGCTACCTGTAACTTCACAGTTCCATTTGCTGATATTATAGGTTTTCCAACTACATCGGCTGCAGGATAGCCATGATCTTGGTACCACTGCTTTAATTTCTCAGTTCCAACTTGTAGACTACGAAAGTTAATAATATCACCATATTGTTGCTTGAAAATGCTATTGATTGCTTGGAGTGGAATAATAGCATTACCTTGAGGCTGAACTATCAATTCTATCTGACGTAAAACTGGATTCACCTCGACAATGAAATTAACACGCACTCCTTTTGGTGTATCTTCTGGTGTTGCTTTACTATTACTAAAAAAGCCAGTTTCAAAAATAGCATCAATATCTTTCTGCAAATCCGATCTGGTAATAATACTACCTGTTTTAGTACGTACCGTCTTTCTCACTAAATCTGCGAGTTTTCCCTCTACACCTTTAACAACAACATCTGCTATTTGTACTCGTGGTTCTGCTGAAGGTGCAGAAGTTTTTTGAGCATCTTTTTGGGTAGATATTAATTTTTGCGAACTTAATTTTAAAGAATCATCAGATACCGCTCCCCCTAAATCGCACAAGCATAATAGACTGAAAAATAATGTCAAGCTAGGACAGATAACAAGGTATAAAAATATTCCTATAACTTGAACTTTATATTTAGTCATAACTAAATTTACATCTGAGGGTGCGCTTATATTCTCAACATAACATTTATATCATGTTGCAGAATACAAGCATCTCATAGGTATGCTGATAGCTGGGCTTTTTACAGCCCAGTTACGCGTCTTTAAAGCTTGTCAGTCAAAGCACGCCAAGTTTGGTTGCCAACTTGTCCAGTTTGACCGATATTGTTGTCGGCTTGGAAACTGACCACAGCATTTACAGTTATTTGATCGTAACTCGCATTGAATGCTAAATCGTAACCTAGCTTCTGTAGTATCTTTTGTAACAATCTTACAGACTCACCAGAACTACCGATTTTGAGTAATGGTAGAGGAATGTCATTAGTTTTCGCTGACGCTTGCATAGTTAAAATATCCTGTAGTTATCTAAACAATCTTTCTACAGATAATTAGTAGATTGAGAAATTAACTTATGCAGTTGGTACGGGATTGCTAATCAGGCTAGATTTCCAGAGGTGCGATCCAAAGAGTGTGAGGTATAGGGTATAAAAACTGTAAAGCAATATTTTCCCCCACTCCCCCACTCCCCCACTCCCCCACTCCCTACACCCTAAACTTGACACCACGAATCGAGTAATCTAACAACTCCATTGGATGAGCGATCGCTATATCCTTACCTTGTAGCTGCAAATGCTTACTAATTTGCAAAGTACAACCCGGATTTGCCGAAGCGATTAAATCAGCACCAGTATTCAGTAAATTCTCTACCTTTTGCTGACCTAATTCCTCCGCCACCTCCGGTTGCAGCAGATTGTAAACTCCCGCACTCCCGCAACACAAAGCCGCATCCACAGGTTCTTTTAACTTCACACCAGGAATTTGGCGTAATAACTGACGTGGCTGAACACTGATCTTTTGTCCGTGCAACAAATGACACGCATCTTGATAAACTAAGGTAATTGGGCGATCGCTAATCGGTGAAAGTGGAGCAGTTAACCCTACCGTTGCCAAAAACTCTTGTACGTCTTTGACTTTTGCGGCAAACTGAGTAGCCTTCTCACGATAATCTGGGTCATCTCTCAACATATGCCCATACTCTTTCAAAGTATGACCGCAACCAGCCGCATTAATAATCACTGCATCTACCTCAGTATCCGCAAAACTATCAATCATTTGTCTCGCCAAAGCGTGAGCTTGTTCCGCCTGTCCTTGGTGTTCTGGAAGCGCCGCACAACAACCTTGACTTCTAGGAATGATGACTTCACAACCATTAGCCGTCAACACTCGCACCGTTGCTTCATTCACCGGCGAGAAAAACAGCCGCTGTACGCAACCTAAAATCATCCCTACACGGTAACGTTTTTTACCTTGCGCCGGAATTACTGTCGGTAAGTTATCTTGAAAAGACTTCAAAGTCACTGCAGGTAAAATAGATTCCATCGCCGCCAACTGTGGGGACACCAGTTTGAGTAAACCAGTCGCCCGCACAAACTTAGAAAGACCTAATTTTTGGTAAACCAGCAACGGAGCCAATAAAAATCTTAACCGACCGGGGTAAGGAAACAGCGAAAATATCAGTTGACGCAAAAACCGATCTGGCAAACTACGCGGGTAATTACGTTCAACTTGGTGGCGAGTCGCCGAAATCAACTTGTCATATTGCACGCCAGAAGGACAAGTTGAGACACAAGCGAGACAACCTAAACAAGAATCAAAATGCTGTACCGTAGCGTCAGACAGCGAAATCTCGCCTTTATTCACCGCATCCATTAAATAGATTCTGCCGCGTGGTGAGTCCATTTCCTTACCGATTACCCGATAACTCGGACAAGTTGCCAAGCAAAAACCACAATGAACACAAGTATCAATTAATTTCTCCTCGGGTGGATGATTGCCATCAAACCCATTTAAATTTAGCGAACCTTCAGAAACCTGCATTTTTATGATCTCCTGATTAAATCTAAATACCTCCCACAAACCGACCCGGACTCAACAAATTATGGGGGTCAAATTCCCGCTTCAGGAGCCGCATCACCCCCAAGGAGTTGCCAGAGTAACCCCAAACATCACCTTGTTTGACCGTCACCGAACCAGTCAAGATTGATAGGAATCCACCGTTAGCCGCACAAAGCGATCGCATCTCCAGCACCTGTGACTCATCCAATCGCAACCAACCCAAACCACTACTCATGTGAATCAAACCCCAAGACACTTGAGACAAAATCTTTACCGCCGCAGTTGGGAGGACGCCGATTTTGCAAGTAACTGCTGTTTTGGCGTTGTCGTGGATCAGCGATCGCCATTTATCCCAAAAGTCAACTTCCTCTGGCTCAGTATAAATAGTGCCACTCAAACCATGGTTTTTACCTATATGTAAAAGTATGTTTGCTTGTTCATGTACACTCTCGGCAATACTTTGAAAACGAGCGATCAATCCCATGCCTTTACCCAAACCTAAACTGGATACCAGTTCGGTTGAGAGTAAATCGGCTGCAGTTGGCGTCAAAGCCGAAGCCATCAGACTCGCCGCCGCGACCGCAATGTCAGCCTCAGCCCCAGTCAACACCACTGTTCCCGATGTCGCCGGTTGCGGATAAACGCGAAATGTCATTTGTGTGAGTATTCCCAATGTACCGTAAGAGCCAGTAAACAACTTCATCAAGTCGTATCCCGCAACATTTTTTACAACTCGCCCGCCAGCGGCGGCAATTTGTCCATCCGCCCGGACAAAAGTAATCCCCAGTAACTGGTCACGCACGCCTCCATAACGCTGACGCCAAGATCCAGTATCAGCCGTCGCCACAATCCCGCCAATAGTTGCTTGCGCGGGGGAGAAAGGGTCTAAAGCCAGAAATTGTCCTTGAGACGCCAAAGTTGTTTGTAAATCCGCAAACTTCATTCCCGCTTCGACTGTCACCGTCAAGTCGCCAACAGCGTGGTCAATCATGTGGTTGAGCCGTTCTGTGCTGATAACTAAATCGATTTTAGCAGCCAAGCCTCCCCAGTTCAGCTTGCTACCGCTGCCGCAAGGTAATACACGCCACTGCTGAGAACTCGCTGCAGCCATGACTTGAGCTAGTTGTTCTGGCGTTTGCGGATAGACAATGCAATCGGGAGTGTCCAGCGACGACAAAATAGTTTTTTGCCTACCGGCGTCTTGATCCCAGTCACAAACATCTATTTCGGAGCCGACAATCGAGGCGAGTACAGATGCGATCGCTTTCATATATAGATGCGGGTATTTAGCACTTTATACACTTAATGTACTGGTTAATCTGACTTGCTGATCGCCGATAGTTTTGGGCGCGATCGCGCCCGATTCTGCCTGATTAAGTATTACCCACGAGGCTATATTTTTAATTTTAACTTAAACTTTGATTACAGAAAAGTTTTTTTCCTAATTCAAGATCGACTTCATCGTCTCTGCTTAACTGAGCAATATTGATGATTCGCTTGAGTTTATCAGGAAATTTTTCTCAGTAATATCTCCGAGAAAATATAATTTTTATGTGCTTTTAAATATATAAACTTCACAACTTCGATGAAAAGCCAATCCTGTAAACTCACGCAAATATATTTTGTGAACAATGATTTTTTTATACTTTGCTGTAAAAAATAACTAAACCATGAGAAATCAGCCAAGCTTTAACATGTGGAAATTAATGGGTAGCTAAAGCATTAATGTAGCCTTTAAAACATATATATTGCTATGTATATTCACGCCTCACCTATTTATCTGTCATCCGTAACTAATCCTGGAGAGGATGGTATTCTGATTGCACCTGATTCGCCTGTACCAGAAATGATTGCTGTCAGCAGCAATTGTGATACTACCTACTTGCAAGCCGAACTCCAAGAGACACTCCAGCAATTAAATGCCGAAATTGCTGAACGTGCTGCTCTTGAATTGGCTCTCTCTCAAGCCAAACAAGACTTATACAAACAGGTAGAAGCACGGACTGCACTCTCCAAAACGAACGAGATGTTACGACGAGCAATTTGCGATCGCGTCGCGACAGAAGCGCAACTATTGCAAACGACCTCAGAACTGCAAGAAATTTTCCAAGCCTTTCCAGATGTATATTTTCGGCTAGATCCTGAAGGCAAAATTCTGAGCTATCACGTAGGTCAAGCCTCCGCATTTCACTTTTGGGCAGACGTCTATTTAGGTAAACTAGTCCAAGATGTTCTTCCCTCTAATGTCAATCAACAATTCCAGATCGCAATTCACCAAGTACATCAAACAGAATCAATCGTGGCGATTGAATTTACCTCACCATTTCCCGGAGGCGAAAAAAGTTTTGAAGCGAGGCTTTTACCCTCACCTCCCAACCAAATTATCGTCATTGTCCGCGATATTACGGAACGTAAGTGGGCAGAACAAGCCTTACAAAAAGCTAAGGAAGACCTAGAAATCAGAGTTCAGGAACGTACAACCGAATTAAGTAATACCAATGAACGCTTGCTACAAGAAATTATTGAACGCCAGCGAATTGAGGAAGCACTGAGATATCGGATCGAATTTGAAAAACTGATTACTTCTATTTCTACCCACTTTATCAACCTTGCACCCGACCAAATCGACAACGGCATTAATCAAGCATTAGCAGCAATCGCCAAATTTACGGATGTTGACCGCAGCTATGTCTTTTTGTTTAGCGAATCCGGCACCAAAATGGATAATACCCATGAATGGTGTGCCCAAGGAATTGAACCCCAAATCGAATATCTTCAAGACCTCGGAGTAAAACTATTTCCGTGGGCAATGGAAAAGCTGCTGTGTTTTGAAACCGTACACATTCCCGATGTTAAACATCTTCCACCCTACTACCCGCAGCAACAGCTTGACACCGCCCTCGATATTCAATCACTGATTGTCGTCCCCATCGTTTGTGGTGGGTTACTCATTGGCTATTTAGGATTTGACTCCTTAAAAGTTGCCAAAACCTGGTCAGAAGACAGTATTGCCCTCTTAAAAATGGTTGGAGAAATGTTAGCAAATGCTCTAGAACGCAAGCGGGTAGAACAAGCACTTCGCATCAGTGAAGAGAGATATGTCCGCGCTATCAATGCTGGCAAAGTTGGGATTTGGGAGTGGAACATTCAAACAAATGAAATCTATATAGATGCCAACTTGAAATCGATGCTAAGTTATACAGAATCAGCACCGACCAATCACTTTGAGCATTGGTTACGATCTGTTCATCCTGAGGATATTGATCGCGTCAAAGCCGAGATTAATGCTTATTTAGAAGAGCAAATTCCTAAATATGAAATTGAGCTGCGTATGCGCCATCAAGATGGTAGTTATCTCTGGTTCTTGACTCGGGGTACAGTTTTGAGAGATGAAAATGGTAAGCCGTGTTTTATTGCTGGTTCAGATACTGATATTACCGATCGCAAGCTTGCCGAAAATCAACTTAAAGCATCTCTAAAAGAAAAAGAAGTCCTACTTAAAGAAATTCACCACCGTGTTAAAAACAACCTGCAAGTTATTTCTAGTTTACTACGTTTGCAAGCTGGATATATCAAAGACCAACAAGCCCTAGATATTTTTCAAGATAGCCAAAATCGAGTCCGGGCGATGGCGTTGATTCATGAGAACTTATATCAATCTCACGATCTGGCAAGAATTGAATTTGCTGATTATATTCGCAAGTTAACCAACAACTTATGCCGTTCTTACGGAGTCAATCAAAATCAAATTAAATTAAATTTAAATATTCAGCAAATTTGGTTGCGAGTTGATACAGCGATTCCTTGCGGCTTAATCATTAACGAACTTGTTTCTAACTCTCTCAAACATGCTTTTGTTAATACGGTCGCTATCGGCGAAATTTACATAGAATTTATTTCCCTGCGGCAAAATAAATTTTCCTTAATTATTGGTGATAATGGAATCGGTGTTCCCGAAGATATAGAAGTTCGCCGACATCAATCACTTGGGTTGCGTTTAGTCTGGAATTTAGTTGAGCAATTAGAAGGTTCAATTGCAGTTAAGACTAAATCTGGCACATTTTATCATATTACCTTTGTCGAACTAAACTAGAGAGAATAAGTCAGAGTGAAAGAAAGAATCCTGGTTGTTGAAGACGAAAGAATTATTGCTACAGATATTCGAGATTGTCTTGAAAAATCTGGTTATGATGTCCCAGCTATTACTGCTTATGGAGAACAAGCACTTGAAAAAGTTGCCGAGTTACATCCAGACTTAGTGTTAATGGATGTCATGTTAAAAGGGCAGATGAATGGGATAGAGGCTGCCGAAAATATCATTGCCAGATTCAATATTCCTGTAGTCTATTTAACGGCTTATTCAGACGAAAATACTTTGAGAAAAGCGAAAATCACCCAGCCATTTGGGTATATACTAAAGCCTTTTGAAGAAACACAATTAATCACAACTATTGAAATTGCTATCACTCGACACCAAGCCGAATTAGCAATGCGCCAAGCCTTAGAAAAAGAAAAAGAATTGCGACTCCTCAAATCTCGTTTTGTTTCAATGGTAAGTCATGAGTTTCGCAATCCTTTAAGTACAATTTTTACTTCTAGTGAGTTATTAGCTCATTACAGCCAACAATTAACTGAAGCTAAAAGGCTCGAATATATATCTCATATTCAAAACTCGGTAAAACACCTAGACCAATTATTGGATGATGTATTAGTAATTGGTAAATCAGAAGCCAAATCTGATTTTAATCCAACGCCAGTAGATTTAATAAGATTCTGTCAAGAGATAGTTACAGAAATTCAGTTTTGTACTGCCAACCACAAAATTAATTTTGGCATTCAATCTGACGACTCTCAATGTGAAAATAATTTTTCCAGCACTCAATTTTACCTGCCTTGTTTGGATGAAAAATTGTTACGTCATATTCTGACAAACTTAATTTCTAATGCCATTAAATATTCACCGCAAGCAGGCGCTGTGAGTTTTGACCTCTTTTGTTTACAAAAAGAAGTAATTTTCCGCATTCAAGATTCCGGGATTGGTATTCCCATTGCTGACCAAGAAAAATTATTTGATTATTTCCATCGAGGTAGTAATGTTGGTCGAATACCAGGATCGGGCTTAGGACTGGCGATTGTGAAACACTATGTGGAATTGCATGGCGGTGAAATTACTTTTGCCAGTAAAGTTGGAGTGGGGACAACATTTATTGTCACCCTCCCACTAACTTATGCCGCAAATGCTGAATGAAATAATAATTCGCAATTCCCTTATCTTACTCCCTTCGCGCTGAAAGAATATCGAATTAATTAACCTTTTCTAGGCGCAGAGAACATAGAGGTGAAATATCGGAAACAGGTAAACTTCTAGCGGGAAGGGAGTAAGCATAAAGCCAGTACTTGAACTTAATAAGTCCACAATTGCGAATCATTTATACATTTACATTTGCTGCTTGCTTTGACGGCGTCTGTCCTACATAATTTTCTAAAGCTGACTCTTCTCCAGTAATTAATCTCGCCCCACGTTTGCGGGTGAAATAATTCCACGCCCACTGAATCATCACTACCAATTTGCTATCAAACTCAATTAAGAAATAAATGTGGACAAATAACCAAATTAGCCACGCAAAGAACCCTTTGAATTTGACAAAGCCAAAGTCTACCACCGCCGCATTTTGACCAATGACCGCCAAACTCCCACGATCTATGTAATAAAACGGTGGCAACATGTTACTTTGGAGACGTTGTCTAATTAGTGCTGCCACATATTGACCTTCTTGCATGGCAACTGGGGCTACACCTGGTAAGGGTTTGCCATTTTGATGGGCAAAATTTGCTAAGTCGCCAATCACAAAAATATTGGCATGATCTTTAATACTTAAGTCGGGTTCAACTATTACTCTTCCCGCGCGATCGCATTCCGCACCCGTCCGTTCCGCTAAAATTTTACCCATTGTCGAAGCTTTGACACCCGCCGCCCACAATACAGTTTGTGCAGCTATCTGTTTTATCTCATCTCCTTGTTTAATCGTGACAATATTATCTTCAATATTCGTCACCATTGTTTTTGTCTGGATGGTCACACCCAAACGAGTTAGGGATGCTTCTGCTTCTGCGGATAATTCTGGGTCATAGGGTGGTAGCAGGCGATCGAGACCTTCGAGTAACAAAATTTGCGCTTCGCTCGTATCAATATTACGAAAATCGTTTTTGAGGGTGTGGTAGGCTAACTCCGCGATCGCTCCCGCTAATTCTACACCTGTCGGTCCACCCCCAATCACCACAAAAGTTAACCAAGCCCGACGTTTCTCCAGGTCGAGTTCTTTTTCTGCAGATTCAAACGCCACAAAAATCCGTCGTCGCATTTCCAAAGCGTCTTCTACCGTCTTTAAGCCTGGGGCGACAGTCTCCCAAGCGTCTTTACCAAAATAAGAATGTTTGACGCCTGTAGCAACGATTAAAGAATCATAATTCAGTTCGCCATTACTCAAAACCACTTTTTGCCGATCCGGGTCAATATCGGTCACTTCACCCATCAGCACTTGCGTATTCTTGTTCCGACTCAAAACTGACCGCAGTGGCGACGAAATATCTGCAGGCGACAGCGCCCCTGTGGCGACTTGGTACAGCAGAGGTTGGAACAGGTGAAAGTTACGTTTGTCCACTAGGGTGACTTGTACCCCACTGCGACCGAGGGCTTTAGCTGCATACAAACCACCAAAGCCACCACCAATAATCACAACCTGGTGGAGTTGTTGATTTACGTCGGTTGCATCCATAATCGAGAATTTCCTTTGCGCGAGGGTGTTAGTCACTATTGTGAACAAACTTTAAGCAAATTGGTAGATTTATTTCTTTTTAATGCGGCAGCATCACAATATGCGTAGCAAGTGCTACCAATTAAAGGTATTCCCGGAAAAGTCTGTCTGCAGGGGTAGATCAGAATACCGGGCTTCCGCATCGCTTATTTGACAGAGTGGGGACGAATGCGATCGCTTTATTAAAATCGGGAGAAATGATTAGGAGTTGAACAAATATGGGAACTTTGACTATTCGTTTACCAGACGATAAGCATAACAGGTTAAAAGAACTTGCTCAAACCAAAAACATAAGTATCAATAAACTGATTGAAGAACTTTATACCATAGCTCTAGTAAAATTTAATACCAGTACTAGATTTAAAGCAATGGCTGCAAATGGCAACCCGGAAGAAGGTTTAAGAATATTGGCTAAACTTGATGCTTTAACAGAATAGAGCTTGTAGCTTGATGATACAAGCAATTACCCACAGATAAAATGCAACAAGCAGATCAAGCACAAAACCAAACTTATGATACCTTCAGTAAAGGTATATTTTAGTAAACGCCGTCACAACTTCAAGGAGAGAATACATGGCTGAAATGACTTTAGATGAAACCAAACTTAAGGAAATACTGAAGACAGCAATTATTGAGCTACTACAAGAAAACCAAGGGTTAGTTTCTGATTTAATGGCAGAATTTATAGAAGATATTGCTTTAGTAAACGCTATTAAAGAAGGTGAAAATACTGAAACAGTCAGCGAAGACGTAATTTTCAAACTTCTGGAAAGTAAAAAATGAACGTAGAGTTTAGTGAATATCGTAATTGATGATTAAATAAAATTTTACAATGTAAGATATAGCGATCGCCCACAGATAAAATGCAACAGACAGCAAATATATTTACAGACGAGATACCCGTCGGCGGTAGTAACCCAGATATTTTCGACTGCAAAGAGGCTTGGTATCCCGTTTATTACCTTACGGATCTCGATAAGTCGCAACTGGCAACTTTTACACTGTTAGGTAGAGACATTGTGATTTGGTGGGACAAGACAGCCAATTCCTGGCGAGTATTTGAAAATCAATGTCCGCACCGCCTAGCGCCACTCTCAGAGGGCAGAATTGCTGAGGATGGACTGTTAGAGTGTCCTTACCACGGCTGGGCTTTTTCGGGAGATGGTAATTGTCAGCGGATTCCCCAGCAAATTGAAGGTGGAACAGCAGAGACATCTAAACGTGCTTGTGTAGCATCTTTACCCACAACCGAACGTCAGGGACTATTATTTGTTTGGGCTGGTCAGCCGGAAAATGCCGCCAAAGCCAAAGTTCCCATTGTCGATCCTCTAGAAGAATCAGCGGATGAATGGGTTGTACTGAACACTTTTCGCGACATTCCTTATGATGCCTTCACATTGTTAGAAAATGTGTTAGACGTGAGTCATGTTCCCTTTACACATCACCGGACAGTCGGAAATAGAAGCAATGCCTCCAGAGTTGAACTGGAAGTGACTGAGTCGGGAAAACCAGGATTTAAAGGTGTATGGGAGGAAGGACCGCGACGCGGCACCTTAGGACGGCAAGATACAACATTTATCGCCCCTGGTTTAATGTGGCACGACCTGACCTCCAAACAGTTTGGTAGAACCATCACAGCGGTTTACGCTACGCCCATCCGCAAAGGTGAGTGTCGGTTATTTGCCCGTTTTCCCTTTAAATTTTCTGCCAAACTTCCAGGTTTATTCATCAAGTTGACACCACGGTGGTACTCCCATATAGGACAGAATGCAATCTTAGAAGACGATCAAATTTTCTTGTACTACCAGGAGCGTTATCTCGAATCTATTGGTGGTAGCTCTAACTTTACGAAAGCATTCTACTTGCCAACCAAAGCCGATCGCTATGTGTTTGAGTTGCACCAATGGCTCAACCAGTACAACGCTAATCCTTTTCCAGGAGCAACTTTAACACCACCTTTGCCTACAGATCAACTTCTAGATCGTTATCATTCACATACAAAAAACTGTTCCAGTTGTCGCACTGCACTTGCTAAAATTCAACAGCTTAAATTTTTGTGTGCGATGATTGAAGCGATCACGGTGATATCTCTCCCACTTGCATCTCTCTGGTTTAGTCAACCAATAATAGCAGTTGTGGAGACAGTAATCCTTCTGGTCTTCGCGGCTGCATGGTTGGGTTTGCATCAGATTGAACAGAAGTTTTTTGTGGGAAGAGGTGTACCTCCTCGCAATCTTCCGGAGAGTAGGTAGTGAGTGGAGGTTTTCGTGCTTATTTGGAGGGTGTTGAAACGCGGAGGGACGCTGAGGGGGCGCGGAGGTTCGCAGAGGTTTGTTAAATTCCTCTTTGCGTGAGGAGTTCTTAGATATTCGCTGTTTGATTTGCTACTGCATTTTCTTCTTTACGTGGGAAGAATTTTTGAGTTACCCAGTTGGTCAAAATGTGTGATAACAATCCCATTGGTCCTGCAAATAGGCACAGTGCTAAGGAGTGAATTGTCCATACTCCGGTTTTTTGACCTTCCCAGTAAATCCAGCGTCCGACGAATAAGTCGAGTACTAGGAAGTGTATCCAACCTGTGGCTGCGGCTGTTTCGTTGGCAAAGAATCGGGCGATGTCGGCTAGTTGTGGGTTGGATAAGGCTTGGGCGTTTTCTGGGGTAATACTGATGGCGAATAAGTATATGTACGTTGAGGCTAGTATTAGAAATGGTAGGTATGATTCCATTACCCATCGCGTTACTTTCCAGTTTGGCAGGAATATCATCAGTAGCCAAAATGGTAGGACAAAGAGGTTAGCACCGTCGAAGATTTGAGCAATTGTCATAGGATTTATAGGGCTACTAGCTGTGATTCGATTTCTGCGGCGTTTAAATCGCGACCGATAAATACTAGTTTAGTTTGTCTTGCTTCTTCTGGTTGCCAAAGGCGATCGTAAAATTGGTCAAATCTGCTACCTACTCCTTGCAGTACTAAGCGCATCGATTTGTTGGGGACGGCGACAAATCCTTTGATACGGTAAATTTCTTGCTGTTGGACTAAGGCTTGCAACTGTTGCTGTAGTTTCTCTGGGTTAAAGCTACGGTCTAGAATAAGATGGGTTGAGGTGATCTCGTCGTCGTGGTCGTGGTCTTCTTCTGTGTCGTGATGACTCGGTCGTTTGTCTAGGTTGTTTTCGACTGCTGATTGGAATCCTAAGAGGATTGACGGATCTAGTGTACCGCGATCGCTCTCGACAATTTTCACAACTCGGGGTAATTCGGCTTTTACAGTATTCATTACTTTTACTAATGTGGCTGCATCTACCAAATCAGTTTTATTTAACACCACTAAATCAGCACAAGCTAATTGATCTTCAAATAGTTCTTGTAATGGTGTTTCATGTTCAAGATTATCATCGGCTTGGCGTTGCACGGCTACTGCTTCCGGATCGCTGGCAAAGGTTCCGGCGGCGACTGCAGCACAATCTACTACAGTGATTACGGCATCGACTGTGGCGGCGTTACAAATTTCGTGCCAGCGAAATGCTTTAATTAATGGTTTGGGTAGGGCTAAGCCGGATGTTTCAATTAAAATACAGTCGATGCTATCTCGCCGTTTTAACAATTGCTGCATTGTCGGTAAAAATTCTTCTTGCACCGTACAGCACAAGCAGCCGTTGGTTAATTCGACAATATTACTATTGCCATCAGCGTCTTCTGGGCAGATTTGGCAGGATTTTAATAATTCGCCATCAATTCCTAATTCGCCAAATTCGTTGACTAAGACTGCAATCCTTCTATTTTGGTTGTTTTGCAGGAGGTGACGAATCAGGGTGGTTTTACCGCTACCCAAAAATCCGGTGATCACGGTAACGGGAATTTTTGCAGCCATTTTTTGCTCTCTTGGGAAAAAACAGTAGTTGCCGTCTCCTTAAAATTAACCACAGCCTGCGGCTATTCTCAAGGGTACGGCAACTATAATTTAAGGTTCAAACTTAATTCTACTCGGCGGTGACAAGTTCGGTGCTACCACGAGTGCGACGGCGGGTGAGACTATTAAAGAGCATCACACCGATCGCTTTGATCAAGTTACCTTCCAATTCTTGGAATAATTTCATATTCATTCCAAAAGCGGCGTTGGCTTCAGAGACAATGCGATCGCCTGTTGCTTCATCAATCGGTAATTCGTCTAAAGTCTGACGATATTCAGCTTTAAATCCCTTCTCATCGGGAATGTCGGCGAATTCATAGAAAGCGACACCTTCGCCTTCATTCAAATTCATCGCGGTTTGAGCGATACCTTTGAGAATTTGTCCTCCTGACAAGTCGCCGAGATAGCGGGTGTAGGAGTGGGCGATTAACATTTGCGGATCGGTTGCTGAAAGTTCGCGAATGCGCTTGACGTACTCTGTTCCGGCTTTGGAGAGGCTGATTTGCTCTTTCCAGTTACTACCGTAGTAGAAAGTCAGGTCTTGCTCCAAACTGCGTTCTCTGTTGAGTTGCTTAAAATACACTTTTCCCAAAATTGGGTGGTCGTGGTGCTTTTCCATTTCTTCTTCCATTGCGGAATAGATGAAATAGAAGTTACCAACCAATTTCCGGTAAGAACTTTTTTCTACAACTCCTTTTAAAAAGCACTTGACAAAGCCGACATTTTCTGCCATCGTGTGAGCCTTTTTAGTGCCGACACGCAATTTGGTAGCTAAATTGCTGCTCATGCTAAATTTCCTGAATTTTAAAATTTCGATCTACAAAGCCACTAATTTGATAGATTAAACTGTTTTGATGAGAAAATTTATTAAAATTTCTAAAGTAAAAAATTATGTAGGTTTGTCGTTTTCTCTTCAGGAAAAGGGTAAGCACCCAATATTACATCAATAACACTGCAGTTGAGATGAGTTACGGGTGGGCTTTTCGACCCACCCTACATATTGCCTGTTAACCTAAATATCGAGATCGGTAAAGTTCAGTTTAGAACCGTAGGTCTCGATAAATTCCCGGCGCGGTGCGACTCGGTCGCCCATCAAAATCGTAAATATCCGGTCAGCTTCCGCTGCATCCTGAATTTCTACTTGTTTGAGGGTACGAGATGCTGGGTTCATCGTTGTTTCCCAAAGTTGAGTGGGCATCATCTCTCCCAATCCTTTGAACCGCTGAATTGTATAATTAGCGTTAGCCGGAAACTCGTTGCGAGTCAAGTTTGTCATCTCGCGCTCACTATAGCAGTAATAGTGATTGCGACCCCGCTCAACCTTAAACAGTGGTGGACATGCGATGTAGATGTAACCTTCCTCAATTAGCGCTCGTTGGTAACGATAGAAGAAAGTCAACAATAGCGTCCGAATGTGTGCGCCATCCACGTCCGCGTCAGTCATAATCACAATCCGGTGGTAGCGCAACTGCGAAGCATCGAACTCCTCACCTTTGACACCTAAACCTAGCGCTGTAATTAACGACTGAATCTCATTGTTTTTGTAGATTTTTGAGTCGTCGGTTTTCTCGATATTGAGAATTTTACCGCGTAAAGGCAGAATTGCTTGGAATCGGCGATCGCGTCCTTGTTTTGCACTGTTATGGACGAATACACCTGCGCCTAAAGCAAAGTTATGGGTATTCGGAACTTCAATGTCATAAACATCCATCCGTTCTTCTAGATGTTCGATGGATACAACTCGGTGATTGAAGTTTTT
>JBBQRU010000024.1:0-44956 GCA_038214545.1 Cyanophyceae cyanobacterium
TTCGCTCTCAGTGGGTGGTAAACGACCATTTGGTAAAGCTTTGAGGGCGATTAATTGCTGAACGACGGCGGGGGAGTGATAGCGTTCTAATCGCTGGCGAATCATTTCTTCGCTTTTGAGTTTTTCGACTAATAACCAACGTTGGACGCTAGAAGCGACAAGATTTGCTAAAGCTGAAAAAAAGCTAAGTTCCTCCTCACCCTCACTAGCCCAATGTCGGGAAGAGAGATGAGCATCAGCATAAAGTACACCGACAACTTTATTTTCATCCCATAAAGGCACAGCCATTGCGCTGCGGATGTCATTGAATAAAATGCTGTCTTGTCCTTGAAAGCGCCAATCTCGCTGGGCGTCAGCAGTTTGGACTGCTACTTTTTCCGTAAATACTTTCTGACAGATACTGCGGCTAATCCAATTACCGTCTTCTGGGATTTGTGGAGAAAGGGGTTGACGGATGGCAGAATTCATTAATTCGAGTTTGCCAGAACCGCTGACATCGATTAACAAGGCTAAACGCTCAATACTTTCTAAGTAGCGAAAAACGACTTGTTGGACTTGGGAGAATATTTCTTCGATGGATGCTGCACCGCTGAGATTTTTGGCGATATCGACGAGGTCTTTGAGGCGAGCGATCGCTTGATCTTTATTCGCCAAAACATTTTCTCCCACCCCCTGTGGATGAATCCACTGTTGCTGTAATTCTTCGGCGTTGCGAAATATTGTCCTTTGCGAAGAAGCGACTATATGTGTTTCCTCTGTGGTTGCAGTATCAAGCACCACAACCATATAAGTATCACCGACACAAACCACATCTTCATGATGTATTTCTTGGGGGTAAGTAACGCGGATATCGTTTAATTTCGTCCCGTTTTTGCTGCCGAGATCCTCCACAACCCAAGTGAGAGAAGGCGTTTTGACAAAGCGAGCGTGCCAGCGAGAAATACCCGCAAAAGGCAGGTATAAATTACATTCAGGTAAGCGACCAATCGTGAACGTATCTAGATTCACTATGATTAATCGGTCAGTATTTCCCTCATGAAGGCGTAATTTGAGTTTAGCCATAACGTCGATGGTTGTGTATGTAGCGCACTATGTAATTAGCGGCACAAACGCCCTGATATATACTTAAAAATTACGAGAAAAAACTTACCTTTCTTAATTAGGTGGTAATTCCAAAGGAATTGAACCTAACAATCCTTTGCGAAAATCGGTCATTAAATGTCTAGCCGCCCGCTCAACATCACCTTGATAACGATGTTCGGCTAAAGCATGTAAGTAGACTCCGCCAGCCAATTCTTCGGGAGCGAGGTCGTAACGCGATCGCAATACCTCTTTGGGGAACAACTCCGAAGCTGTAGCGGCGAAATATCCAATCATGTCGATCAAAGCTGCGGCTACGAGTTGGTTGTCGTAAGCTGATTCACCAATATCATCACAAATTGCTAATTTCAAAGCCGCATCTTGGTCTTCTAACTTGACAGGGATGATCCCCGGCGCATCCAACAATTCCAAATCGCGGGAAATTCGCACCCAGCGCAATTGTCGAGTTACTCCCGGACGGGCTGCACTCTCGACCACACGCCGTCCTAATAACCGATTAATCAAAGCTGATTTACCGACATTGGGAAAACCAATTACCACAGCCCGAACTGCACGCGGTAACATCCCGCGATCGCGTCGGCGTTCGTTGACCTTAAATCCGGCGGCTTGAGCCGCTTGGGCTACGGCTGTCACACCTTTACCGTGCTGAGCATCAGTAAAATAAGGTTTTTCTCCCTGACGCCGAAACCAATCTTGCCAAACTGAGCGCACCTGAGGCGAAATCATATCCAAGCGGTTGACTACCAACACCCGCTCCTTATCTCCCACCCATGAAGCTAATTGAGGATGATCAGTGGCTAAGGGAATGCGAGCATCTCGAACCTCCAGCACCACATCCACGCGCTTGAGTTGTTCTTTCAGCGCCCTTTCCGCTTTGGCAATATGACCTGGATACCATTGAATTAGATTTAAATTATAGTTCTCAGTTATTGCCATTCATTAATACCATTTTCCTTAACAATCTATCTTAAACTTAAACGTCCTTTGATAGATCGGGTTAACTTGACTGATGTAAAATCAGCCGATTGCCATCAGGGTCGTAAGCGTAGATTTCTTGACCATGACTAGCCGTGGAGATTTCTCCCGGTGGTGGGTAGCCCAAATTCGCCATACAGGCGATCGCGTCAGTGAGATCTACCACCTCCAAACATAAGCTCATCTTACCTGAAGCCGCAGCAAATTCCGCTGCATTCTGGTGTTTGTATTGGAAAATGCCCAACTGTAGACCGGGAAGCTGAAATTCAGCGTAGACGTTGGGGATGTGTTTTTGTGGTGTTTGTCCGAGCATTTGGCTGTAGAAGGTCGTCAGTTTTTGGAGATTGACAGTTGCTAAGGTCGCGATCGCTGACTTACATTGCATCACCATACTTAGCTCGCGTCCATTCGTAAAAAAATACTTACATATTAATCCTAATTTTAAGTCTGCAATTAGGGATACATTGCCAAAGCTAAAGATTGTCACAATATTATATGGAAGCATAAAGGAAAAATAATATGACGAGTACCCTATCTACACCTGATTCGATTGAGTCTTTATTGGGTAAAGAAGCTGAAGACTTGCTCACCTTCAAGGCAAAAGTGTCTAAAGATTTATTGCACTTGCCAGGACCAGACTTCGTTGAGCGAATTTGGTCTGGTAGCGATCGCAACCCTCAAGTTTTACGCAGCCTGCAGCAATTATATTCTACTGGTCGTCTTGGTCATACTGGCTACTTATCAATTCTCCCAGTAGACCAAGGCATCGAACACGCCGCTGGTGCATCTTTCGCACCCAATCCGATGTATTTCGACTCAGAAAATATCGTCAAACTAGCAATGGCGGCTGGTTGTAACGCCGTAGCCACAACTTTAGGCGTATTAGGCAGCGTTTCCCGCAAATACGCCCATAAAATTCCTTTTATTCTTAAAATCAATCACAACGAACTGCTAACTTTTCCCAATCAATACGACCAGGTATTATTCGCCTCCGTCGAACAAGCTTGGAATTTAGGCGCTGTCGCTGTCGGCGCTACCGTTTACTTTGGTTCTGAACAGTCTACCAGGCAAATTCAAGAAGTAAGCAAGGCTTTCGCTCGCGCCCATGAACTCGGAATGGCAACAATTCTTTGGTGCTACCTACGGAACAATGCTTTCAAGCAAGACAAAGACTACCATCTCGCCGCCGACCTCACCGGACAGGCAAATCATCTGGGTGTAACAATTGAAGCTGACATCATCAAGCAAAAATTGCCTGAGTATAATCACGGCTACGAAGCAGTCGAAAAAGCTACAGGTCAAAGTTATGGCAAAACCAACGAACGAATTTACACAGACCTCACCACCGACCACCCCATTGATTTAACTCGTTACCAAGTACTAAATTGTTACTGCGGTCGGGCTGGATTAATCAACTCAGGCGGCGCATCTGGTAAAAACGACTTCGCTGAAGCGATTCGCACTGCCGTAATTAACAAACGCGCCGGTGGTACCGGATTAATCTCCGGACGGAAAACCTTCCAACGTCCCTTTGACGAAGGAGTAAAACTGTTCCACGCCATTCAAGACGTGTACCTATCCCCCGACGTAACCATCGCCTAAACTCAAAAACAAGCAAAACAAGCAAAACAAGCGAAGCAAGGAATGATGAATGCTAAATCAGAAATTTTCAACATTCATCATTCCCCCCCTCCCCCTCATAAACCCACCCAGAGGATGACGCTCTCATGTATCAATGTTTCCTAACATAAGTGATAAATAGCTTATTGGAGACTTTCTGATGGTTGCATTTAATCGAGTGTTTAAATTACTCAGCCGGACAGTATTGATGGCTGTATTGGCTGGTATCCTTTTGTTAGGCGGTTTCAGCGTCACAACAGCACCCGCATTTGCCAGTCATAACGATTTGAACACAGCGCAAGAAGATACAGCAATCAAGGCAAGTGGAGGTTTTGATGAAATCGAAAGTGGTAAAAAAGCCGCAGAAGTAATTCCCAAAAATCTCGGAAATGGAGATAAAGATACTGGTCGCAGGGTAACAAGAGCCTTAAATGAATTAACTAATGACCAATATCAGCGGACTTTTGGTGCAGAAGATTACAAGCGCAGTGAAGCTGAGCAAGAATTATCCCGAAATAAAGCTGAGCGTGGCGATTATTAAGTAAGTATAAATACTGATGAGCGTCTAATTGGACTGACAAAAGAATACTAATTGCCAGATTGATAGGGTCAACACATCCTACCGCTCTGGCTTTTTTGTTGAGTTGGTAGGAATTAATATTTTAGATCGAGGCACTAGACATGGTCATGATCGCAGATCTTGGTTTAGGATGTATAGGTTAAACCGAGGATAAACTAAAGTTAACATTTCTTTCTGGTCAAATGTCTTGATTAGTAAATAAAGACCAGTTGGAATGAAAACTCTGAGGTATCCTGAAGGAACTGAAAATTTGCCGAACAAATGAGATGAAGCTGGCAGCAAGAGTAAGTCAGGTAACGCCCTCGATCACCTTAGCCATCACCGCGAAAGCTAAGGCGATGCAGACGATGGGCATTGATGTTTGTAGTTTTAGCGCCGGAGAACCGGATTTCGACACCCCCGCCCATATTACCGCAGCGGCGAAAAAGGCTTTAGATGAGGGTAAGACGAAATATGGCGCAACAGCAGGAGAACAAAGATTAAAGGAAGCGATCGCCAACAAACTCAAAAATGACAACGGTCTAGATTACAGTGCAGAAAATGTCATTGTCACTAATGGTGGCAAACATTCTTTGTATAACTTAATACAGGTATTGATTGAGGCTGGAGATGAGGTAATTATCCCCGCACCTTATTGGCTAAGCTACCCAGAAATTGTCAAGCTAGCCAACGGTACACCCGTAATTGTCCAGACAGAGGCATCAACTGGGTACAAAATTACACCAGAGCAACTCCGGCAAGCAATCACCCCAAAAACCAAGTTATTCATTTTTAACTCTCCGTCAAATCCCACCGGAGTAGTTTACACACCAGCAGAAATCGCCGCCCTAGCCAAGGTAATAGTCGAAAAAGATATCCTCGTAGTATCAGACGAAATTTACGAAAAAATTATTTACGACGGTATCCAACAAATTAGTATTGGTTCTTTAGGACCAGAAATTTTTAAGCGTACTATCATCAGCAACGGTTTTGCCAAAGGTTACTCCATGACAGGGTGGCGCGTCGGCTACTTAGCAGGACCGACCGAACTGATTAAAGCCACAACGACAATTCAAGGACATAGTACATCCAATGTTTGTACCTTTGCTCAATATGGAGCGATCGCCGCTTTAGAAGACTCGCAAGACTGCGTCGAACAAATGCGCCAAGCCTTCGCCCAACGCCGGAAAGTCATGTTACATCGCTTAAATGCGATTCCCGGACTAAGCTGTCCCAAACCCGACGGCGCTTTTTACCTGTTTCCCGATATCAGCAAAACGGGATTAACATCTCTAGAATTTAGCGATGGCTTACTAGAATCTCAACAAATAGCAGTGATCCCCGGTATCGCCTTTGGTGCTGACAATCACATCCGCCTATCCTACGCCACAGATATGGCGACTATTGAGAAAGGAATGGATCGATTAGATAAATTTGTGCGCCAAGTGCTTAGCACGGGTGTAGGGGGTCGGGGGTAGAGTGTAGGGGTCAATCTCATAAGGTACTAGCTTCTAATTAAGCCTTATGAGATTCCTCAAACCCCACACCCGCGCGAAGCGCTTCCAAAATCACCATTATGTCTATACCCCAATTAAACACAAACACCATTTGGGCGATTCTCAACGATGAAATTGATGATGCCACCGTTAACCAGCTAGTGTGGCATTGTTTAGGTTATCGCTACAACACCTCAGCCCAAAAATGGGAGCACCATAATGTAACTCCAGTTTGGCAATCTGAGTATCCTGAACCACCAGATTTTATTAACAGCCGTCCCGCAACGGTGAAGCTAACTCGTTCTATTTCCGCCGAGAACAAGCAATTGCTGAAAGAACAATTGGGGTTTAAAGGCTATAAAGTTGGCGAATTTGGACCTCGCCAAACTCGGCGGGCGACAGCCGCAAATTGGTTGCTAGGTTATCTGAATTCAAAGGATGAAGGCGATGATATCTCAAAATAGGGGATATAACGCTGACAAAAAGAGATAATAATAATTCCAGTTTCTATATACTGGGATTACAATTTATCCCGTAGCTCTGAATTGAGAAATAGTTTTTAATTCCTCTTCTTCTTCCTTCATTACATGATACAGTTCCCAAATTTGTTGGAGATTCAACCAAAACTCTGAGCTATTTCCAAAGAATTTTGATAACCGTAATGCTGTACTGGGTGTCATCCCTCGCTTCTGATTCACAAGCTCATTTATCCGCTGATAAGGTACATGCAGTGCGTCTGCAAGTTCTCGTTGGGTTATTCCCATTGGTTCTAAAAAATCTTTTAGTAAGATTTCGCCTGGATGGGATGGAGGTCTATATTTTGGAACTCTCATCTATTTTTATCTCAATTATGGTAATCGACTATTTCAACTTCTGATGCACCTTGAATTGTCCAGATGAAGCAAATTCTGTATTGCTCGTTAATCCGAATACTGTGCTGACCTTTACGACCGCCTTTTAGTTCTTCTAACCTGTTACCCCTGGGAACTTTAATATCATTGAGAGACAACGCTGCATTAATTTGATCGAGTTTTCTGCGTGCAACTTGCCAACAGTTCATCGGACATTGCTTTCTAGCTTCCTTTGAGTCATTTCCATCAAAAATGTCTTCGCTTCCTTGATTCTTAAATGATAATATCATAACTAGCACGATATCCGTGTTATCATGCTACCAAAAAATGACTCAAATATCTGTAAGCTTTTCGTAGGTCGATGTCAAGTGCGTGGCGATCACTAAATTTTGGCATAAAACTTGATTTTGACGCTTTTGTTGTCAAAATTCGCTTTTAGCGGCTCATACATGCCAATAAAGGTTATTCCTGAAGAATTAGTTGAAGATAAGAGCATTTATATCTCTAGAACGATACCTAAGGTAGATGATCGGTGCAAAATATTGATATAGAGTTTTTGTCTCAACATACTTTTATGGCTAAGCCAATCGAATTTAATTTATTTGCCCCTTACAACAAAGCCGCCGCTGTCATCGGCTCTTTTTCTGATTGGAAAGAAATCCCAATGGAAAAAGGTGAAGACGGTTATTTTCGGACAAAAGTTGAACTCGAAGATGGCACTTTTCAATATAAATTCCGCGTGCAAACAAAGTCGTGGTTTTTTGAACCAGATCAGTGGGTAGATGTTACCGACCCTTACGCTACGGATGTGGATGAAACAACGGGTGGTAATGGAATTTTACACATCAAAGATGGCGAACGGATTGTTGATACATATGTTTGGAAACATGATGATCGACCATTGCCAGAAGATCGCGCTTTAGTAATTTATGAACTCCATGTTGGTGATTTTTCGGGCGGAGAAGATGACCAGTTTGCCCGTGGGAAGTATAAAAATGTTGTCGAAAAGTTAGATTACTTGGTGGAATTGGGAATCGATGCGATCGAGTTGTTACCAGTTAAAGAGTATCCTGGGGATTATAGCTGGGGTTATAACCCACGTTATTTCTTTGCGACCGAATCAAGTTACGGTTCGACCGCGGAATTAAAAGAGTTAATTGACGAGTGCCACGGTAGAGGCATTCGCGTGATTATGGACGGGATATTTAACCATTCGGAAGCCTCCAGTCCTCTAACTCAAATTGACCACGATTACTGGTATCACCACGCACCACGCGACCCTGATAATAACTGGGGACCAGAGTTTAATTACGAGTTTTACGACGAGAAATTGCAAACCTATCCGGCGCGGAGATTTGTTGGCGATGCAGTCCGTTATTGGATTGAAGAGTTCCATATTGATGGTATCCGCTACGATGCAGCGCGGCAAATTGCGAATTACGACTTTATGCACTGGATTGTTGAGGAAGCGAAAAAGACGGCTGGTTTAAAACCTTTTTACAACATTGCCGAATATATTCCCGAAACCACCAGCATTACCAATGTCGATGGTCCAATGGATGGTTGCTGGCATGATAGCTTCCGTCATACTTTGACAGTGCATGTCTGTGGTGACACCTTTAATTTAGAAGAACTTAAAAACGTCATCGACTGCAAGCGCCAAGGCTTTATGGGTGCAACCAATGTAGTCAATTATTTGACTAACCACGACCACGATCATTTGATGGTGGAATTGGGTAATCGCCAGATTTTTGATGAAGAAGCATTCCGCCGAATCAAGTTGGGTGCAGCTATCTTGATGACTGCGGTAGGTGTACCTTTAATTTGGATGGGTGAAGAGTTTGGCGAATACAAGCCGAAAACTCCCGAAGCATCCAAAATCGATTGGACTTTAATGAAAAATGACCATAACCGCAACTTGTTTGAGTACTATCGCGGCTTGACGATGCTACGGCGCAACAACCCCGCCCTTTACACAGAAAATATCGAATTCATCCACGAAAATCCCGAAGCGAAAGTTTTTGCTTACGTGCGTTGGAATAACGAAGGTTCGCGAGTTGTAGTTGTCGCGAATTTCTCCGACAACTTCTTGGGTGGTTATTGTGTCGATCACTTCCCCGGTGCTGGTAAATGGCATGAGTGGACAGGTAATTACGACCTTGCCGCCGGTAATGATAGCATTATGACGGATTTAGGACCACACGAAGCTAAAGTCTTCGTCTGGTTATAAAACCTGATGCAACTCTATGCCCTCTGCGGTTAAAGAAATTACTTTTAAACCGCAGAGACGCAGAGGGCGCAGAGAGAAAAAAGAGATTTAATGTTGCGCCCCTAAGTGATATTACTCAGGGCTATTTCATTCTCCCTGAGACCGCCTAGGATTAAAATCCTAGGCTCATAGCTTAAGTCCATTAAAATGGACTGTAATCTTTATTGAGTCATCTTTAGATGACTTAGACTATGAGACTGCGGTTTGAACGCTACTGCGGTCTAAATGGGAATGAAATAGCCCTGGATATTACTCGCCTGTAATTGACAAACTATCAACCCAGACTCGCGGACTGATTCCGCCAGGAGTGAATTCTGGTTCTTTTTCCAAGAAAACAATGGATTTGAGAACTTCGAGAAAATCACCAGCGACAGTTGCTGATTCAATACTCGTTTTCACACCTTTGTTAACTATCCAACCATCAAAAGGTAGGGAGAAAGAACCCTGTAAAGATTTTACTCCGGCATGGAGAGCTTGGAGACCGTCAATTAGAATCACATTCTCTGCCTCATCCAAGCTGTACTGTTGGGTTGGGGCTGCGCCAGCATAAACATGATAAAAGTTGGGGCTAACGGTAACTTTAGCACCAATATTCGCATGACCTGTTGGCTGAGCATTCATCCGTTTGGCAGTACCAGCACTGTGAATAAACCCAGTTAAAACACCGTTATCTATCAATGCTACTCGACGGGTGGGAGTTCCTTCGCCATCAAAAGTCTCCGCACTGATATTCGCTGGATGCAAAGCGTCATCACAGACGGAGATTAGGGGTGACGCAATTGGCTTACCTAAAGAATCCGGAGTAGAGAGACTTTGATTGTCAAGAATGCTTTGGGCATTGAACAAATTCGAGAAAGCACCTAACAAACTTAAGAAAGCCTCAGCAGAGAAGACAACTTGATATTTACCAGTTTTGACCTTCTTATAATTCAAGTGGCTGATAGTTTTCTCGACTGTTTCCTTTAAACAACCGTCGATGTCGAGTTCACCTACACTATGGCTGATTCTAAAAGCACCAGCACTGCGAGGTTTCTTACCTTCTTGCTCAGTTTTACTGTAAAGATAAACTGAGGCATAAGAGTGAGACTCTTTTCTCACTGCGTCGTTGCTGTTGATGTAGAATCTGTCAATATCTTTTTGCGCTAAACCATTGTAAGGCACACCAGCGATCGCCGGATGTGCAGCCAGCAATTCTTTTTCGGCAGCAATCAAATTTTCGATCAGTTGCGAAACTGGTGCTTGGTCTGCTTTCGTGTCTGTTGTTGGCGGAATAGGTACAGTAGCTTCCGGACTAAAATCGGGGACATTTTCTTTCACCCCAAAGAAACTAGCTTCGTAAGCAGTTTTCAAAGCTAATTCTAGTCCTTTAGGATCTACGTCTGTAGTACTAGTCACGCCCATCGTTTGGTCTTCATTCCAAACCCGTACAGTTACACCTGACCGATTAGAAGCTTTGACTTGCTTCGGTTCACCGCGATCTACCTGTACACTGGTTTCGTCTACGGTTGAGCCGTAGATGTCAAATTTCTTGATGCCAAGCTTATTGGCACACTCTTTGGCATTTGTGGCAATATCGTTAATACTCGTCATACTTAGGTTTAGTTTTTACTTGCTGTGAATTTAGTGGCATCGGAGTGCGCTCAAGCGCAACTACGAACCTGGGATTTAGCGGCCGCCGACGGTGATAGAATCAACCTTGATGTGGGGTTGTCCGACAGTGGTGTAAATACTGCCACTTACAGAACCACAGAAACCCGCAGCCAGCGACAAGTCTTGAGAACACATGGAAATTTTGTTCATAATTTCCTTCGCCTCACCAATCAAAATCGCCCCTTTCAACGGCTTCGTGATTTTGCCATTCTCAATTAGATAAGCTTCATCCACCGAGAAATTGAATTCTCCGGTTGGTCCAACACTACCACCACCCATCTTTTTGCAATAAATGCCTTTATCAACCGAGGCAAATAACTGTTCGTTAGTATATTCACCTGTGCCAATATAAGTATTCCGCATCCGGCTAGCTGCTGCGAAGGTGAAATTCTGGCGGCGTCCGCTACCAGTCCTTGGGTGTCCAGTCCGGACAGAACCTGTTCTATCTGCTAAAAAGTTCTTGAGAACGCCTTTTTCAATTAACAATGTTCTTTGGGTAGGCATCCCTTCATCATCCATATCCACTGTACCAAAAGCATTCTCCGATCGCCCCTCATCCCAAGCTGTCAAGCTTTCGTGAGCAATTTTTTCGCCTTTTTTATCAGCAAACGGCGTCGTTTGGCGTTCGATTTGGGTAGTTTCCAGCAAGTGTCCGCAAGCTTCATGAAAAATCACCCCACCAAAGTGATTCGCCATAATAATCGGATAATTACCCGACTCAACATACTCGGCGTACAACATTTTTCCGGCTGATTCAGCAACTTCGGCTGCAGCCGTTTCATATTGCCAATTTCTCAAAAAGGCTGGATCGCTTGTATTACCGTCACGTTGAGCGATTGAGGAACGATTCGCACCATCAGCACACAGCAGATTATATCCTACAGATTGAGTCAGACGAATGTCACGGGCAAAGGTACCATCACTAGATGCGACTAACACTTCTTGCCAATCTCGGAAATAAGTAGCACGGCGTGATTGCACATGTTGAGCCTTCTTACTCAGCATAGCATTAGCATCCAGCAGGACTTCGCCCATTTCCCGCATGGAACTACACTGAGACAACCACGCATCTTTGCCTTTTTTGGTACCGTAGTCTCTCAGTATTTCCAGATTTATCTCCGGAATGTAAGCCGAAGCTATTGGCAATTGCAATCCTAAAATCGCTAAACCTTTTTCTAACGCTGCTTTCAAACCCGAAAAAGACAGATTGTTAGTGCTGACATAACAGTCGGCGTGACCGCGAAACACGCGCACACCAGCACCTGTAGATAAGCGAGGCGAAATACTGGTAATCGTGTCATCTTCAGCCAGACAGCTAATATAGTTAACTCGTTCTAGAAAAAATTCGACGAAATCAGCGCCAGCAGCGCGTCCCAATCCTAGGAGAGTCGCCAGCGGGGCTTCCCAGGTTTCATCAAATCTCTCTGGGGTCGAGGTATATTGCAGACTCGGCAATTGTTGAGAAATCAGGGTACTTATAAGCATGAAAAACCTTCTTCAGAAGAGCATGATTGACGCGTCTAGTCACTTCAGTCTAGCAAATCAGCCAGAATCGTATTCAACTGAGCAGGTAGTAGTCTTACACCAAGACACTTTAATTAAATTATGATTAAGAAGGCAACATAAATTAGAGTCATAGGAATATGCTAACAAATCCAGCAAGTTCAGTCCGGTGGACGACTGCTGATCTAGAGTTATTCGCTGGCGATCGCACTAAGCGCTATGAGATTATTGACGGAGAGTTGTTTGTGACCAAAGCACCGAGCTGGAAACATCAGACCACATGCATCAATATTGGCATTGAATTGAAGCTGTGGATCGATAATGGTGGCTTCGGCGAGGTAGCGGTGGGACCAGGAATTATTTTCTCTGATGCTGACAATGTGATTCCTGATGTGGTTTGGGTTAGTAGCGATCGCTTAGAGATTTTGCTAGATGATGCTGGACATCTCACTGGCGCACCAGAGTTAGTTGTGGAAATTTTGTCTCCTGGTGATAAAAATGAGAGACGTGACCGCGAATCCAAGCTCAAACTTTACTCAGTGCAAGGAGTGCGAGAATATTGGATTATTAATCCCCAAAACAGTATAGTTGAGGTTTATCGACGCGATAACGGTGCATTAAAGCTAGCTGCAACCTTATATAGTCAAGATGAATTGACAAGTCCTTTGCTACCTGGTTTCAACTGTGTAGTCAGTAAATTTTTCTAATTCACTACCGATACAATCGATTCATTCATTTACTGATGTTAGCGCCAATCGGATACTGCTTGTTCCAGTACATAAGCAGAAACATTCTGAATCTCCTGTTCGCTTAAGCGATCTTTGTAAGCTGACATATTATTTTTGCCATTGGTGACAATAGAGGCGATCGCGTCTACAGAATCCATACCATATTTCTTCAGCGCTTTCATATGTAAGTTCTTACCCCACCGAATAATATTGCCCCCCTTTATGTGACAACCAGCACATTGAGCACTGAATACTTGATCGCCATTAGCTGTATCCGCTGCCAAAGCTGGCTGGCTTAAAGTAATAATTAAGACAAAAATTGTTGATAACACTACTTTTAACAAATTTTTCATAGCTTCTCCGGCTTTTGCTTCAGTTTAACCCGAAGTTAGCAGCATCTAATCGCGAATTGAAAAGGGTGCAATGGCTCAATTGCACCACCAATGGGAAAAAAGTTGCACCCAGATTAAAAAGGATTAAGGAATGGTAGCTACACCTGAAAAATATCATCATCCAATTAAAACCTCATTAAATTTGGTGATGTTGCCAAATTGGCAGAAAAAACACTACAAGGAGTGATTTTCTAGCTCTGAAGCACACTTAGGCAAAGAATTTATCATTTGCTCACAGCTTCTTTATCGCTTTTTCATGCCGGATACTGACGGCAAACGTCGTATATGCAAGTATGTCTACATACCCTAAGATGACTTACTACCTTTTAATCTATCTCTAAAAAATATGCTCAAGTTTGTCCTCGCCATAACTTTATTCGCCACATTAGGTATTTCCTCGCCGTCTTCGGCTTTCAATGCCCAAGACGTGGAACAGTTAAAAGCCACAGGTAATTGTCCGAGATGCGATCTCAGCGGTGCCAATCTTGAGCGCACTAACTTGAAGAAAGCTAACCTCCGCGATGCCAACATGAGTAAAGCTGCTTTATCACAAGCGGATTTATCGGGTGCAGATCTCACAGGTGCCAATCTTGAATCAGCCACCTTAAATGCGGCAATTCTTTCTGGTACTTCCTTTACAGGTGCCAACCTGAAATCAACTTCCTTTGAAAATGCTGATTTGACTTATGCCGGTTTTATGGGATCGGATTTAGAAGGCGCTAATTTAAAAGGAGTACGGACGAAGTATACCAATTTCCGAGGCGCTCATTTTCGGCTGACAACCATGCCTTCAGGGATTGTCACCTCCGATAAGCCTTATTGGTAAGAAAAGCACATCAGGCTAAAAATGTCTCTCGATGAAGAATATTTACGGCTAGGATGGTTAACGTTTCTTTATCATGGGGGAACGTGTCAAGTAATTAGTCCATGCTCACTCAGATTAAAGACTTAGCGACCAAACTAGCACCGCGCCTGATTGAAATCCGCCGCCACATCCACTGTCACCCAGAACTTAGCGGTCAAGAACACCAAACAGCCGCCTTTGTTGCTGGTGTTTTGTCATCCAGCGGTATTCGGGTGCAAGAGGGTGTGGGTAAAACCGGAGTGATCGGTGAATTACCCGGTACTGGTAATGACGATCGCTTGTTGGCAATCCGTACCGATATGGATGCTTTGCCAATTCAGGAACGAACTAATTTAGAATTTGCCTCCCGCCAACCAGGGATCATGCACGCTTGCGGTCATGATGTACACACGACTGTCGGCTTAGGTGCCGCGATGATTTTAGCGCAAATTGCTGAATTGCCCGGTTCGGTCAGGTTTTTGTTTCAACCCGCCGAGGAAATTTCCCAAGGCGCAAGTTGGATGGTAGCAGATGGGGCGATGGACAATGTCACTTCTGTATTGGGAGTGCATGTTTTTCCCACAATTCCCGGTGGTTCTATTGGTGTGCGTTATGGCGCATTAACAGCCGCCGCCGACGATTTGGAAATTATGATTATTGGCGAATCAGGACATGGTGCGCGTCCTCATGAAGCGATCGATGCGATTTGGATCGCCGCCCAAGTAATTACTACTTTACAACAAGCAATCAGCCGCACCCAAAATCCTTTGCGTCCGGTGGTCTTGACAATTGGACAAATTAATGGTGGTAGAGCACCAAATATTATTGCTGACCAAGTGCAATTACGCGGAACTGTGCGATCACTCCATCCCGAAACCCGAGCCAATCTCCCTGATTGGATTGAAAAAATTGTCGCCAGTGTCTGTCATGCTTACGGCGCTAAATATCAAGTTAAATATCACTCTGGTGTGCCGTCAGTCCAAAATGATTATGGTTTAACACAATTGTTACAATCTGCTGCCGAAGAAGCTTGGGGATGCGATCGCGTCCAAGTCTTACCTGAACCCTCTCTCGGCGCAGAAGATTTCTCCGTATACTTAGAACATGCACCCGGTTCAATGTTTCGTTTAGGCGTAGGCTTGCGCGACCGAGTCACAAACTACCCCTTACACCATCCTCAATTTGAGGTGGATGAATCAGCGATTATCACTGGTGTTGTGACTCTTGCCTATGCGGCTTACAAATACTGGCAGTAACACCCATACAGAAAAGGGGCATAACATCAATATGCCCCCAAAAATTCATAATCGCTACTCAAACTTTACATGTTTGACTCAGTAACTACGCCCATTTTCTCTTGAATGCGGCTCTTGGCAGCTTTAAATTGTGTAGCCATTTGCTCACTTTGGTCGGAACTCATGTTTTTGCGAATTGCCGCAAACATGGTGGATTCTTCTTGACGAATGTGATCGCCGACAACATCCATTAACTGCCGAATTTTTTCTTTGAATTGAGGTGAAGAAGGGCTAATTGCCTTAATTTCCTCTAATATCCGCTTGATATCGCCTTGTTCGTCATACAGTTCCTGGGTGTCGCCTTGACCGTAGAAAGCACGTACACCGGGGTAAACGACTTCTTCTTCAGCTTCCGAGTGCGCGGTGAGATCTTTGTAGATTTGACCAAAGTACTCTTGAATTTTCTGCGGATTGTCGCTTTGCAGCAATTCGGTGAACAAGGTATTAACCTTGGCATGATCCATCCGAATGATATCTTGGATGTTCATGTCTTTTTTATCAGTGTTGTTAGTAATTACACTACCAACTACACCACTAGCTGCAGCCATCGCATCTTGCACGCGGGCAAAAATACCTTGGTCTGCGTCTTGTCCTGTCAGTTCGCGAGTACCGACAACTTCCAGCATACCTTTGAGTTGCTCTTGGTGAGCGCGGTTTTCAAAGTTAACAGTATTTAGTGGTGTAATTGCAGCTTCAATATCAGCGCCAACAACTTGGGCGGCTTTGTGAATCACAATCCCCGCCATCACTTGACCATGCTGGAGTAATTCGTGCTGAGCTAACTTTTCATATACAGTTAGTTCAGAACCTTGCATCATTTGCTTGGTTTTTTCAACTAGCTGTTTGGTGGTTTCCTTCGGCTCAGCTTTAATACCATACTGAATGATCACAGTTTCGATGATCTCTAAGTTTTTACGGTCAGATTCCAACATGCTGTGCAGGCGCTTTTGGATTTCGGAATCATTGACTTGAGATAAAAGGGTCTGTTCATTAGAAATGATTAATTCTTGCAGCGCTTTCATGCCAGCTAATTGGATAGCGATCGCTGAGCGCTTTTTATCATCTAATGTTGCTACCATTGCGATTTCCTCTATGAAATACTAACCGTATCACCTGTCACTTTTAGGTTGTCATAACTGATAGTATGATTCCATCTTTCTTTTGATGGATCAACATCTCAACCCAGGAAAGAACAATAAAAACAGCAATTGTGTTGCTTAAAAATATCCAGCAAATATTAAACCTCTCTACAGATAGATTATTTATAAAATCGTTACTCTACTTTGAGAAAGAAAAAAATAAAAATATTTACTCTGCCAGTAGACAGATTTAATCTGCTTTGCAATTCTTTAGATTAAACGAAGTTGGGTATATATCCCCATCCTTGTGAAGTAGGACGAGTATTCATGTCAGATCCCGGATTAGGCGAGCAAACGCTAAATAAGGTTGCCGAAATTGGCATATCTAGCCAGTTAGACGAAGTTGAAAATTTACATGTAAATATTAAAACCGATCCGTTCAAACTACTTCAGGGACAAGTAGATGAAGTCACAATTGACGGCGAAGGTTTGGTAATGCAAAAAGATCTCCGCGTTCAGGAGATCGAAATGCATATGGATACAGTCGCCATCAATCCACTAAGTGCCGCATTCGGTAAAATTGAATTAACTAAACCCACGGACGCCAGCACACGGGTAGTTTTAACTGAAGCCGATATTAATCGCGCCTTTAACTCAGATTATATCCACAATCAGTTAAAAGACCAAAAAGTCCAGATCTCCGGAAAAGAAACGGCGGTAACTCTGCAACATGTAGATTTTCGCTTACCTAGTGATGGCAAAGTCGCCCTGAGTGCTAGCATTCTGTTAGCTGAAGGTCAAACCGAACAGGTTGCCTTCTCTGCAGTTCCTCACATCACAGCTAACGGGCAGACAATTAGCCTGGATAATGTGGAATATGGCGATACCCAGGAGTCGCCACTGACAAAAGCCCTGATCGACCAGACAAGCAAAATTTTGAATTTGAGTAACTTTGACCTCGCTGGTATGAGTTTACAGGTGCAAAGTTTGACAGTAGAAGCTGGCAAACTCACGCTACATGCCCAAGCACACGTAGATCACATGCCTACCTAACCCGATTTGTACACTCCCCTCTGCTGGGACTCATCCCCAGGAAACCTAAAATGGAAACAAGAGACAGACCCACTTCCCCCTATCCCAATATTCCCCCGCTGCTGGAAACTGACAACCGCGAGTTTAATGATACTGGTGTAACTAGTACGGTAGCGATCGTCGGTCATCCCATCCATCCGATTCTCGTGCAATTTCCCATTGCTTTTCTCGTTGGGGCGCTATTGACAGATATCACCTTTTGGTTCACCAAAGACGTTTTCTGGGCAACCGCCTCATACTGGTTAATAATTGCTGGCTTAGTCGGTGGTTTGGCTGCTGCCGTCACGGGGATGCTGGACTTTTTGCGAATTGAACGCGTCCGTAAGCGCAGTGCCGGCTGGGCGCATATGTATCTTAACATTGCCGCGATCGGCTTGAGTGTAGTCAATTGGTTACTACGTCAAAACAACATCACTGAGGGTGTATTACCGTGGGGAATCGTCCTTTCCTTAGTTGTCGCCACACTCCTCGGTGTTTCTGGCTGGTTTGGTGGTGAATTAGTCTACCGCCACAAAATTTCTGTAATTGGCAACGGCAGCCAATCCCTACCGTAATCATCGCGATTCAACCACATATGTCATCAGCTCATCGTCAAACGCGATGAGCTTTTTTATTTTTCTACTTGCACTAAGCACATTAACATTAAGATTGTCGTTAGTGATCGCCCTAAAAAGCCCATATAATAAGAATTATAAAAATCGGTTACTTCTTGCAATTATTACCAGAGGTTTACAATGACTGTATTAGCAAATACCTCTTCGCCGATACTCCAAACCTCCGCTCATCAACTTCATATTACCTGGCCCTTACTACCAGACGATTTCGTTTTACCTGATGATCCTGTGGAAAATACTGACCAACCTTTATTAGCAGCGGCTCTACGTCAATCAATAGTAGCCTTTGCCGATTTACTCGCTAACGCATTGATTGTTTCTAATTTTGCTTTGTGCGCTGGGATCGGCGATCGCACCATCTGCAAAGCGCCAGATTGGATGTATGTCCGACCCGTAAAACCCTGGCAATCAACCCAAGTACGTCGTAGCTATACGCCACACACAGAAGGACCCATACCACAAGTAGTGATGGAATTTCTCTCTGCGACCTACGGCGAAGAATACTCAGTGGAGTCTACTAAGAGTATTGGCAAGTGGTTCTTTTACGAACAGGTGATTCAAGTTCCGATTTATGTGATTTTTCGACCGGAAACAGGTCATGTTGAGTTTTATGCTTTAGAAAATGGTAGGTATAAATCACAGACACCGGATGAACATGGACGTTACTTGGTTCCGGGAATAGATTTGTTTCTCGGAGTCTGGGAAGGATCTCACGAAGGACGTACCGGCTACTGGTTGCGCTGGTGGAACATGCAAGGTGAGTTGCTGTTGTGGTCTGAAGAACGCGCTGAACAAGAAAGTCAACGCGCTGAACAAGAAAGTCAACGGGCTGAACAAGAACGCCAAGAAAAGGAATTAGGGCAGCAACGAATCAATGCTTTGGAGGAAAGACTGCGATCTTTGGGTGTGATGCCAGAAGAGGTTTAGTTAATGTTAGTTAGAACAGTCTACTCTGGATCTGAGAATTGGTTGAATGTTCCGGAGTGATCGCTAATTGGGTTTCACTGCTCTTGTGTAATGGGTAAATGAACGTAAAAATGCGTGTTACCTGGTTTAGACTCAAAGCTGATATCTCCGTGATGGCGTTGCACAACGATGCGACGAGTAATGTCTAACCCTAATCCGGTTCCGGCTCCTACGCCTTTGGTTGTAAAGAACGGTTCAAAGATACGCGAGCGCACGTTTTGGGGAATCCCTGCTCCCGTGTCTGCGATTTCAACACCGATCCGATCTTGTTCAAGTCGAGTTCGGATAGTTAATTCTCCCTTACCTTGCATGGCGTCGATCGCGTTATCAATCAAATTCGTCCAAACTTGATTGAGTTCGCGTCCATAAGCATAAATCCGAGGCAATTTACCATAATCGCGGTTGACCTTAACCCCATATTTTAGTTTGTGTTTCAGCATGATTAACGTGCTTTCAATTCCTTCATGAAGATCGATTTCTTGGATCGAGCCTCGATCCATGTAAGAGTAATCCTTCATGGATTTAACCAACTCTGAGATTCGCTTTGAACTCAAGTCAATTTCTTCTAATAACTGCGTTCCCGTGAGCGTTGACTCCAGCCAAGTCAACACATCTCCCAGGCAATTCGATTCAATATGTTGGGCAATTTCGTTTAGGCGCTCAATTCCTAATCCAGCAGCTACTAAACTTGGTGCTAATTTAAGAGCATTATCAACAGAGTACGTTTCTAACCAATCAGATACGGCATCTTCTAATTCACTTTGGGTTAATGGATCTAATGGCTGCGCGGATTGTGTCGATGTTTGTTGATATAACTGCGTTAAAAATGTCATCTGTTCATTGGCGATGCCTACAGAAGTTGCAACCCTGCAATGCAACTTTAATGCTAGAACGGGCAACGATTGTAAAATATCTTTTAAGTTCTTTACATTGCGCTGCACAGCCGCTGCTGGATTATTTAACTCATGAGCTAGACCAGCGGACAAAGTACCGAGCGATATTAATTTTGCCTGCTGTTGCGTTACGGTTTCATGGATCTGCGATCGCTGAACTGCTATCTTCAAAATTTGCCGCATCACCCCTGGACAAATCTCCAGCATCTGCCAAAACTCATCGGGTCTTAGCTTGTATAGATGCACTACTGTTAATGCACGTCCGCTAGTCGGATACGGTTCGTCTAACAACATAATTAGTTCAGCAAACACTTCTCCTGTGCCTAATATAACTGCTGGTACCGTCTCTCCCTCGACATTTCGAGTCCACTCAGTTTGTCCTTCTAAGATGACGTAGAACCCGTCAGGCTCTTCGCCTTGAGTTGCAATCAATTCTCCTGGTTCGAGCCAAACATCTGTTCCCAGGTTAGCCAAACACTGTAACTGTTCGCGATCGAGGTTGGCAAACAATGGTACTTGACATAAAGCTTCAAGTTGCATAAATTATTCGCTTTGGTGGTTAGTAACCTCTAAAATTTTATCTTATGCCCCAAAATTCATCTGGCAAAGCATCGTTGAAATCATCACTCATCCAACCCATACCCTCATGCAATCCAGGAATACGTTTTTTGCTTTGACTCTGACTAGTAACGCTGCCAATATATTTTTTTGCAAGGAATTCTACAAAATCTAACACCTGCTGTTGTTGCTCTGCTGGCAAGGATTGCATGACAATTAGCATTTGAGCGGTATCTAAAGTTTGGGAAGTCATCTTTTTCGCTTTATTTACCCGTACTTGAACAATCTTACTCTACCAAATCAAAATCTACCACTCGCCTACCAATAGCCTTGGAGACGCACCTACTCGTTGTGTAGAACTACAATTAAACGTAATCAGATCTTATATGTAGTATAATTTGCATCACAGTTATTGCCAGTAATATGCAAAAAAGAGTGAAGGTTAAGCCCAATTCTCAACGTCAAAATGTGGAAGAATTAGCCGATGGCAGCTTAATTGTACATTTAAAATCACCACCTGTTGAAGGTAAAGCAAATGAGGAACTCATCAAACTCCTCGCTGCCAAGTTTGATGTCCCGAAATCATCAATCAGAATTAAATCTGGTTTGTCTTCTCGTCAAAAGCTTGTTGAAATTGATAGTATTGAATAACACAAAACAGTGAATTATTCACGATTCTTGAAAAACAGGGTTGTTTCATTAAAAACATATGTGTGGCAGATATACTTTAAGCCAGCAACCAGAAATTTTAGCCGAAATATTCTCTCTCAATACAGTGCCGGAGATAGAACCGCGCTATAACATCGCCCCTACGCAAAAAGTGGCGGTAGTATTGCAAACCACTGATACTGGTAGCCCTCAAATGCAGCGATTGCGCTGGGGTTTAATTCCAAGTTGGGCAAAAGACCTGAGTATTGGGGCGAAACTCATCAATGCTAGATCGGAAACAGTTACCGAGAAACCTTCATTTCGCTCAGCTTTCAAACATCGCCGTTGTTTAATCATAGCCGATGGCTTTTATGAGTGGCAGCGCCAAGAGCGGAAAAAACAGCCTTTTTATTTTCGGCTTCAAGACCGCCAACCCTTTGCTTTTGCGGGATTATGGGAAAAGTGGAAATCACCTGAGGGTGAAGAGATTGCTTCGTGTACAATTTTGACAACCCAGGCAAACGAACTACTACAACCGATTCACGATCGCATGCCCGTAATCTTGCAAAGAGCATATTACAATTTGTGGCTAGATCCACATTCGCAATCGCCAGAACCGCTACAACAAATATTGAACCCTTATCCACCAGATGCCATGACTGCCTATCCGGTCAGTACTCTAGTCAATAGCACCGCCAACGATCGCGCTGAGTGTGTGAATAGCTTGTAACTCTTTTCTGAATCGAAGATTTTTCGGCACATCGAAAGCTCGTTACCAATTCAGGGTAAATTAGCTAGGAAGAACAAAACCAAAAACTGAATAATACTTTAAATCGCTAACCATAACACTACCGAGTATTAAAGATGCCTAGAACTCAGAAGAACGATAACTTTGTTGACAAATCCTTTACAGTCATGGCAGACATCATTTTAAAGATCCTGCCCACCAGCAAAAGAGCCAAAGAAGCCTTTGTTTATTACCGGGATGGCATGTCAGCCCAAGCAGATGGTGAATATGCCGAAGCTTTAGACAACTACAACGAAGCCCTCGAACTAGAAGAAGACCCGAACGATCGCAGTTATATCCTTTACAACATGGGTTTAATCTACGCGAGTAACGGCGAACACCTGAAAGCATTAGACTTGTATCAGCAAGCAGTTGAACTCAATCCCCGCCTCCCTCAAGCCCTAAACAACATCGCCGTGATTTACCACTATCAAGGTGAAAAAGCCAAAGAAGATGGCGACAGCGACGGTGGCGAAAGGTTGCTAGACCAAGCAGCCGAGTACTGGATGCGAGCGATTCGCATGGCTCCCAATAATTATATTGAAGCCCAAAACTGGCTCAAAACCACAGGGCGATCGCAACTCGATGTGTATTTTTAATTAAAGGTGAAGTAAAGAGTAAATGATTGATTTAGAACAAGTTCGCAAAGTAGCCTTGCTAGCACGTCTGGAATTGACACCAGCAGAAGAAGCAAAATTTACTACTCAACTAGGCAGCATTCTCGATTATTTTGAACAAATCGGTGAACTTGATGTGACTGATGTTGAGCCAACAACACGGGCAATTGATGTGAATAATGTGACACGCCCAGACATATTGCAACCTGAAGAGGAAAGAGAAGCAATCCTCCGAAGTGCGCCAGCACAGGAAGGTGATTTTTTTAGAGTGCCAAAAATTAACGTTGAGTAGGAAATAGGGAACAGGGAATGATTAGGCAGGACTAAGGATCTGAAGCCTCTAAATTCATTGATGAATCCCGTTCCCTGTTCCCTTTTAAATTATCAGGCGATCGCAAACACGATCAACGAGCAACCATATAGCTTAAAGTTATATAGTTAGGTGCAGTGCGTGCGCTGAATGTTATCAAAACGTGTGATTTACCCTGATTATCAGCCAGACTGTCCGTAATGCTCCTAATTGGAATAGCTTGCCTGTATTATTTCTGACAGCACACACGGAAGCATAAATCATCTACCAAGTCTTTGCTGTTGGTGGAGATGATTACGTCAGCAAGCCGATTTGATGGTAAAGATCTTCCGGCTTTATATCGTGCTGCTGATGCTGCTTTGACCCGTGCGAAAACAGGTGGACGGAACCGCGTCTTACCAGAATAATTTTATGTCAGACATCAAAAAGTAGTTGAGTTCAAACTAAATTTATATTTTTTTGGGTAGTATTCCGGTTAGAAAATTAGCAAATCCGGATCAAAATATTATTATTAATGAATTTTTAATATTTGCTTTACCGCCCACAAACAGAAAAAGTGCCAGTTCTTGACAATAATTTGAGGAAAAAAGATGGTCATGACTAACGATCAACATTTTGAGTTATTACAGGATATTGAAAAATGGAATATGTGGAGGAGGAAAAGTCCAGAAATTCCTGACCTTTGCTTCGTCCGTCTCCCTGGCGCTAATTTGAGACACGCTGACTTCCAAGGAGCTAATCTCCAGCAAGCCGACTTCCAGCAAGCGATGCTGCGGCAAGCTAACTTCTGGGAAGCCAACCTGCAATTCGCTAATTTACAGCAAGCTAACCTGCAAGAAGCCATCTTTCAACAGGCTAACCTCCAGTTCGCCAACCTCCAGCAAGCTGATGGACGTGGAGCCAACTTTCAACAAGCCAATCTCCAACAAGCTAATTTCCAACAAGCTAATCTCCAACAAGCGATTTTCCTCATCGCTAACCTGCGCTCAACCGACCTCCAAGCAGCCGATCTCCAACGGGCTATCCTCCAAAGAGCCGACCTCCAGCAAGCTAACCTTCGCTCAGCCGTCCTACGCGGAGCCGACCTCCAAGGAGCGGATCTCCGAGGCGCTGACCTCCAAGGAGCTAATCTCTCGGGAGCTAATCTCCAACGAGCTGACCTACGCGGTGCTGACCTGCGCGGTGCTAATCTTTGGGGAGCCAATCTCCAAAGAACAATGCTGCGAGGAGCTATCCTTTGGGAAGCTAATTTTTGGGAAGCGGATCTCCAGCGAGCTTACCTCCAAGGAGCTTATCTCCGCAGAGCTAACCTGTTAGGGATCAAAAATATTACTCTTCAACAAATAAAAACGGCTGAGAACTGGGAACAAGCTAAATATGACCCAGAATTCTCAATCGCACTTGGCCTGGCTCCGTAATTTATGAGAATTAAACTAAAGTCAATAGGTATTATTTCTACATTCTTGCAGTAAATTACTAGGTTTTGTTAGTTAGATAACCACTAAACAAATTTCTCATCCTTTTGGCTAACTTCAGGATAGATGAGCGATCCCCGAGATCGCGGTTATAGTGAAAGCACTACATAAATTCATTCTGAAGTATTAAAGCTATGAATGCTTGTCCTTGTTGCTCCAATAGATTACTCCGCCATGTTCGTCAACAGAATGTTTACTGGTTTTGTACTTGTTGTCGTCAAGAAATGCCAAACTTTGAGGGAGCGATCGCCGTTCGTCCGCAACGTCAACAAAAAATCGGAGCGACGAGAGTGGGAATTGCAGTCGAAACGCCTGTATAGAAAGAAGTCAGAATTCAGTAGCTGACAATTCTTTGAACTCTGACTCCTGACTTACATGATTTCTTTGAGAGTGGTGGTAAAACCAGGGTAAGAAACCGCTGCAGCTTCAGCACCGTGGATAGTGGTAATGCCAGTCGCATTCAGAGCGGCAATTGCTAAACTCATAGTGATCCGATGATCGGCATGACTATCAACTTCTGTACCCATTAAAGAAGTACCGCCAACAATCTCCATCCCATCAGGTAATTCGCTGACTTTTGCACCCATTGCATTTAACTGTTGCGCCATCACCGCGATGCGATCGCTCTCTTTCACCCGTAACTCAACTGCATCGCGAACAATTGTTGTCCCACGGGCAAAAATCGCGGCTACGGCTAAGATTGGGATCTCATCGATTAACCGGGGAATTAAATCTCCCGAAATTTCACAACTTTGCAGCGTCCCAGAATAACGCACGCGCAAATCAGCCACAGGTTCACCAGCGACCACCCGTTGGTTTTCTGGCTGAATATCCGCACCCATCATCGCCAATGCTTCTAAAATCCCTGTACGGGTAGGATTAACACCGACATTTTCCACCACTAAATCCGAACCCGGAACAATCGCCCCAGCGACTAACCAAAAAGCTGCGGAACTAATATCACCAGGAACAATCACCTGTTGACCATATAGTTGAGCAGGTCCCTGAATAGTCACACTATGGGTTTCCGGATCGATCTGGAGTTTAGCTCCAAAAGCTTGTAACATCCGTTCGCTGTGGTCGCGAGACAGTGCGGGTTCAGTCACAGTAATTTCCCCCTCTGTATTCAAACCAGCCAAGAGGATGCAAGATTTAACCTGCGCCGAGGCGATAGGAGAGTGATAATGAATTGACTTCAGCGCTTGTCCTTGAATTGCCAAAGGCGCTAGGGAGTTATTTTGGCGTCCCCAAATTTGAGCACCCATTTGTTGCAAAGGTTTCACAACACGGGACATTGGACGCGATCGCAAAGAACTATCACCTGTCACCGTAAAAAAGCGATGGTCGTGAGAAGCTAAAAGTCCTAGCATTAGCCGTAAGGTTGTACCAGAATTACCAGCATTCAACACCTCCACAGGTTCTCGCAAATTTCCCAAACCGATACCTTTAACCCGCACTGAGTCTGTATTCAGTTCCGAAATTTCCGCACCCAGAAGCGAGAAACAAGCAGCGGTGCTACGCGGATCTTCTCCTAAAAGCAGCCCTTGGATATGAGTTTCACCTTCAGCAATCGCTCCTAACATCAAGGCGCGATGAGAAATCGACTTATCTCCGGGAACCCGGATGCGTCCTTTAAGAGCTAGTCCAGCAGTAGGTGGCTGGATGACAAGATTTTGAGCTAGAGTTTTTGTGGTTTCCACCGAGATGATAGGAGCAAGCATTGGGATAAACTGGCGATTAACTTCCGTTCTTGTATCGTATCTCTTACCTTGGTCTGTCGAGTTTGCTGATTTAGAGATCTTCTTATCTATAAGCACCAAGTTTGCATGTTGAAAAATCACCGCCAGCCAGTTTCTCTATCACTGATTTCCACAGATCTACCTATTGGCTCTGTAGTTGAAACTTCCGGAACACTCTATCAAAAAGACCGCGATCGCTTTCATTTACTGCTAACCGAACCTCCGCTGTTGAGTTACGATCCTGCGCCCCTGGCTGTCACTCCGCGACTTGTGTGGCTAGAAATTTCTGCTTATCGAGTCATCATGACAATGCAAGGTAATGGTCAATTAAGTTACCGTCACTTCTGGGAAAAAGGAGTTTATGGACTGAGCCGATACTGGTTACCTAGCGAATCTTTACAAGGCAATGAACACATGCGTCTCCGCAATTTTACGCGCAGCTTGCAACTGAGCGGATCTCCTTTTCCGGAGTATTTGCGCTTGGAGTATGAATTATGGTCACAAAAAATTCAGCTAGGAAATTATGTCCTAAGTTTGAAAATTCAGCATGAGTTATGAAAAATATGATTAACGAACCGCTAATGTGTCCTTTGCGGTTTAATCTTTAAGCGGGAAATGCGTAATTAAGAGTATCAGCGATGATAGTTAACAATTCTTCTTGATGATAAGGTTTGGTTAAGTAAGCGATCGCACCCAATTGTCGTGTCAAGTAACGGTGTTTTTCTGCTGTGCGTGAAGTCAGTATAATTACGGGAATTTGGGACAATGTTGGTTCTTGACGCTTAGTACTGAGAAATTCTAAACCGTTCATCTGCGGCATGTCTAAGTCACAAATAATTAAATCGATTGGGGTTTTTTGGCGGGAGGTACGTATCGCTTCATGACCGGACGCTGCTTGTAGTACTTGATAACCGGCTTTTTGCAGGGTCAAAGCTAGGGTTTGGCGGATTGTGATTGAGTCATCGACTATTAAAATCTGTTTGCAATTGAGGGTGGAAGCGGCGAGGTACTGTTTTTCTTCAGTGTTTTTCTTCGCTGTCGGTAAAAGTGGATATGAATGGCGGGGTTCCTGTGGCAGAATTTTGGTTGTTGCTAAAACTTTTTGCAATAAAGTAGTGGAGGCGATCGCTAGGGTTGGTCGTCCATCTGCTAAGATACTCCCGCCGTAGACATAATCTGGAATCGAAATCATTTTGCCAAAGGGGCGAATTACTAGTTCTTGTTCGCCGATAATTTGGTCTACCTCTAATGCTAGTAATCGATCCTCACAGGGAATTAAGAGTAAAGGCTTTGTCTTGGCGATCGGTTTTGGCGAGTTTACGGGTATAATTGCGTAGTCGAGAATTTCTCCGAGGTGGTAAATGGGGATTAATTCTCCGTCTTTATGCAAGATTTTGCCATGCTCTGAGTTTTGAATTTGTTCGGGTTTGGGCAGTAATATTTGTTCAATTCCCTCAACTGACAGAGCATAAACTTGTGAAGAAGCTTGACAAATCAGTAGCTGATCCATTGTCAGACTCAATGGGATTTGCAAGGAAAAGGTTGTTCCATGTAATTCTTCTGTTTGAATAGATACTGCGCCTTGAATTGCCTGCACTTGTGCTCGCACTACATCTAGTCCGATTCCTCGTCCTGAGAGTTCGCTCAGTTGGTCGGTTGTGGAAAAACCGGGTTCAAATAACAGTTCAATTAATTGAGCTTCGCTTTTTAACCTTGCAGTCTCCATAGAAAGTATCTGACGCTCAACAGCTTTTTGGCGGATCGTCTCGAAGTTCAGTCCTTGTCCATCGTCACGCACTTCTATAATCAGTTGACTACCGCGATAACTAGCACTGATTTCAATCTGACCAATTTTTGGTTTACCTTGAGCAACCCGCACCGTCATGGGTTCAATTCCGTGGTCAAAAGCGTTACGTACAAGATGCAGTAAAGGATCGTACAGCCGTTCGGCTACTGCCTTATCTACAAGGACTTCTGTACCTGTTAAAGTCAAGTTAACAGGTTTGTCATGTAATGTTTGTAGCTGTTGCAATACTGGGTAGAAGCGGTTGAGCACTTCTCCTACATGTTGCATCCGAGCACTCAGGAGCACATCGCGAGAGGTGGTTAAGAGTTTGCTTTGTTTATCCTGAACTTGAGTAACTTGGCGGTTGATTTGGTCTAGGACATCGGTATCAACTTCCAGTTGCATTGCTTCTTCTAATAAAGACTGGAGAAGAATCGGAAAATCGAAGGAGCGATCTGATGAGTTGATTGCTGCTGGTTTTTGATGAATTAAAGGCGCGGATTCTTGCAAATTTGAGAGCAATTGCTGAAATTGACGAACTCGCCCAAACAGTTTCCGCATCAGTAGGCGGATCTTCTCATTCTGTAAGGACTGGCGATTTTGGTTGGTCAGCAGTTCCGCGTTGAGATAGTTCAGTTGTTCGAGGTGATCTACATTCACTCGCACCATTGTTGGCTGTAAGGGGAGGGGGGGAGGGGGGGAGGGGGAGATACGGGGAGCGGGGGAGGGGGGGAGGTAATTAGTGTCGTTGTCTCCCCATACGGTTTCTAAGAGTAAATCTTCCGGTTGGATGTGGGATGTGCCGAAAAATTGCTGTAATGCTAGGCTAGGAGTACCACCTTGAGTGCGATCGCCTGACATAACTGTTGACCAACCGGCTTGAAAATCTATTACTGCTTGTTGACCAATCTCTAATGCTTGGTCGGGATCGATTGTTAGCGCCGCTAGTGTTACTTGAGCGATCGCTTTAAAACCAGATAGATATACTGATTCGCCAATTGCTAACAGAGATTCGGCTTGGGCTTGTAGTTGGTCAATTAAATCTGGTGGTTGAGAGAGCAATAGTTCGGACAATTCGTGGAGGATCTGTCTGACTGTGGTGTCAAACAAAATCTGCGTCATATCAAAACCTAAATCCTCTGAACTGGGTAAAGGAGTATTCTGGTCAAAACAGTCTCCTAATTGCTGCTGCAAAATGGCAAAAATCGATGCTGTGCGTTCTAATACTTCGGCATCATTTACCGGCGAACCGTTGAGTTGTGCCATCAAGGGCGATCGCAAGCATTCATAACCTTCAAATAATAGTGCTTTGACTTGAGCATTTAGCACAATATCTGGTCGGCAAAGGGCGCGAAAGATATCTTCTAAAGAGTGAGTCACCTTTCTAATCGTATGCAATTCCAAGGTGGCGGCTATACCCTTAAGAGTGTGAGTAGCCCGCAGCAAGTTATGCACGCGATGAATATTATTCTCTTCTGCTTGGAGATTCAGCAGTTCATGTTCCAGAATTCCCAATAACTGTGGTGCTTCCATTTGGAAGTAACTGTAGCTTTGGACGAGGATATCTGGGTCTAAGGTCATGGCTTTGTTTTCTCCACTTTGAATTGACTCGCACTCTGTTGGAGATTCTGCGCCATTGTCAGCAGTGCTTTAAAGGAAGCAGAAATTTGGATGGAGTCAGCAGAGGTTTTGTTAGCAATGGTGGCGACTTCATTCATTGTCTGAGTTACAGACTGAGACTGCTGATTTTGAACTTGAGTAGCTTGGGTAATACGTTCCACTAACTGACTAATTTGCGTCGTCGCGGCGACAATTGCATTCAAGTTGTGGCGTACCTCTGTCACCAAATTTGTCCCCTCAACTACTTGGTCGATACCTGTATCCATTGCAGCGGCTACTTCTGCAGTCCCAGCTTGAATTTCTTGCACCAATTCCTCTATTTCTGCCGTTGCTTCCCCAGACTGGCGTGCCAAAGAACGAACTTCATCTGCTACCACCGCAAAGCCTCGACCGTTTTCTCCCGCTTTGGTCGCTTCAATTGCCGCATTCAGAGCGAGAATTTGGGTCTGGGTAGTAAAATTACTGATGAGGTTGACAACACGCGATACTTTCTGGGAAGACTCAGACAAGCACTTGATCCGTTTGCTAGTTTCGGCAACAGTGTCGCGGATTGCTAAAATTCCGTCTACTGTCCGGTTCATTGCCGTTTCTCCCTGTTGCACGGTGTGGTTTGCTTGTTGGACAGCTACTTCCACCTGTTCCGCATTTGTCGCCACCGCTTCGGTCGAAGCCACCATCGCCCTGATTTGGGCTAAGGCTTGGGTGAGGGCTTGGAATTGTTGCTGGGCTTGGTTGGCTAATTCCACAATCGAAGCTTCACTATCATGTCCGGTTTCGGCGACTTTCTGCGAGGCTTCTTGCACTTGCATTACCAATTGCCGGAGATTTTCTAAAGTATTGTTGTAAGTATCGGCAATCTTACCGACTTCATCTTCGGTCACAGGGGCGCGGACAGTTAGGTCGCCTTTAAGAGCTGGTTGAACAGCAGATAATAGTTGGGCGACTTCGTGTTGTAATGCGGCGTTGGCTTGTTTTTCTCTTCTAGCAGCTTCGGTTAACTGCTGCGATTGAACTTGCAATTGTTCTAAATACTCAGATTGCTGTAAGACAATTCCTAATTGCGTTGCGACTTGGACGAGTAAATTAACTTCACCATCTTCCCACTGGCGAGAATGGCTGTTTTGGTAAGTTAAGAGCAAACCCCACAATTGCTGTTCGCCTTTAAATAACGGAGCAGCGATGTAAGCTTTAGCACCCCAAGATTCCAAGATTTCTCGGCTAAAGGTCAGGTCATTAGTCGCCGCAACTTCGTTCACTGCACTGGCTTGGTTTTTCCGATATTGACCGCCAACACTCTCTTGTAATACCGGATCTGTGACGATGGCGGCATCTGTACCGGCGAGTTTGAGATAACCATTCCCCACATCTTCAATGATAAATTCACCACTCCAGTCAGGATGAAAACGATAAATTGCTACGCGGTCGGCGTTGAGTAGTTGGCGGAGTTCTTGGGTGACTGAACGGAATAGGGAGTCGGGATTGAGATTTTTTTGTTGTAACCTTTCGACAATCCGCTGACCAATTTTAAAGATGAGTTGCACAAAGTTGGCTTCTCGTTCCACAAATTTTGCTAACCGATCCGACTGTTGGCGCACATCTTCGAGGTATTTAACTTGATTCAGGGAAATTCCCACTTGAATCCCAACTTGAATCAAACAACTGAGTTCACCTTTTTCCCACTCGCGCGGTGCATCGTTTTGATAAACGCCTAATAATCCCCATAATTTATCACCCACAAACACTGGGACAATCATGTAGGCTCGCGCTTCCATCTGTTCTAAGAGTTCAATATGGCAGTCTGCGTGTCCAGCGCTATAAATATCATTTACAACAATACTTTGCTGATCTTTATAGCGTCCACCTTGGGTATCTTGCAGATAACTATCTTCAATCACTGGCAAAATATCTAGTAGCCGACTCCAGCCACTAATCGCCGATTCAGCCACAAATTTACCACTCCAATCAGGATTAAATTGATACAGCGCTACTCGACTGCAACTGAACATTAGCCGCGTTTGCTGAGTGGCAATTTTGTAAATTGTTTCAATTCGACTCGCACCTAAGGCTTGTTTTGCTTGGGGGGTAGCGATAAAAACTGCCTCAATATCCATCGTGCGGGAGAGACGGGTGGTAATGCGAGCGATCACTTGTTCGCGAGTTACTGTCCGCGTTAACCGATCTGATTGTTGTTGAATCATCTGCAAGGATTGAGCTTGACCAATTGCAACACTCAGCGGTGTGCTCAATTGTACTAAGACTTCTACCTCGTTGTCTTGCCACACTCGTGGGGCGGAATTTTGATAAGCTGCTAGTAGTCCCCACAATTTATCGTTTTGAAATAGCGGCACAATTATATAAGCGCGACATTGATATTTTTCTAATGTTTCGATATAACAGGGTGAAAAACCCATCTGATAGATATCATCAACCCGCTTATAGAGTTCGCCGCGAGCATAACCACCACCTTTGGTATCTTGGAGATAAGTATCTTTGTCGGCTGTAGTGGCGGCGGTGAGTGATTTGACTGTACAGCGATCGCTTGATGTTGCATCGACGCGAAATCCATCTTCTTGTTGGGCTTGAATGATCGCTAGCCAACCTGCGCCTACTGATTCGGCGATAAATTCGCCACTCCAATCTTCATTAAAACGGTAAATACCGACGCGATCGCATTGCAATAATTGGCGCAACTCCTGGGTAGCTGTGCGAAAAATACTATTTACTTCTAGCGATTGCCGAATCTTACCAACAATGCCGGAGATAAACTTCTCTTGTTGAGCAAAAGCAGCTAACTGTAGTGATTTTGCTTCTACTTGTTCGATATATTCGGCTTTCTGCAAAGCTACTCCTAGTGGTGCAGTCAAGCATTGCAACAAGTTAATTTCTGTATCTTGCCATTGTCTGGGAGCAGAATTTTGATACGCGGCGAGCAATCCCCACAACTTACCTTCCTGGAAAATTGGCACAATGATATAAGCTCGACACTGATATCTTTCTAGGGATTTGATATAACAAGCGGAAAAACCCATTTGATAGATATCATTTACCTGCTTGAATGATTCGCCACGGGTATAACTGCCTCCTTTGGTTTCTTTGAGGTACGTGTCAGTATCTGTAACTGTCGCCGTCAGGTTTTTGACTGTACAACGGTCATTAGCTGTAGTATCTACTGTTACCTGTGCTTCTTTTTGGACTAAACTAGACCAGCCTGCACCTACAGATTCGGCGATGAATTCACCACTCCAATCTTCATTAAAGCGATAAATACTGACGCGATCGCATTGAAGCAAAGCCCGAACTTCATTTGTTGTTGTTTGAAAGACACTAACTAGATTTCGTGATTCTTCAATTTTGTTGATGATGCGAAGTAGCGAGCGATCGCTGTTTTGTTGCTGTTGTAAACGCGACTGAAATTGCAGTGGTTGCAGGTTGACGGTTAATTCTAATACTAACTGGTAAAGTAGATTTACTTGACTTTCTTGCCAGCGTCGAGGAAGGCTTTGATGCACCACCAGCATTCCCCACAATTTATCACCTAGCATCACAGCCAAACTTAGGCTGGCTTGGATTTGAAATCGTTCCCAAATCTGTAATTGATAGGGTGTTAAACCGGCTGTAGCAATATTATCGATAAGCACAATTGACTGTTGCTCATAATCAGCCTGGGAGTCTAAACCAAAAGTATCTAAAGGTAAAGATTCCCGCAAAGTTGGTGTGAATCCTCTCGCTACCGATTCGGCGATGACTTTGCCGCTATCATCAAAGGTATACAACAGCACTCGTTCGGCATTCACAGCCGTCCGTGTTTCATTCACCATCACCTGAAACAGTGTCTTGGCATCTTTTGCTTGGCGCAATTGTTGACTAATGGATGTTAACTGCGATCGCAACTGCCAAAATTCTGCTTGACTGGAGTTTTTGTTAAATGGTTGTGCATCCACTGTCTCGACAAACTCCTCAATCTTCCCCAGTTTTTGCAGCAAACCGGCGGCTAATGGACTGCGCGAATTCTCTAAGGTTGACTTCAGGGCATCAATTCCACTGAGTACTTCGCTGAGAGTATTTTCGGTCTGAGAGTGACCGTTGCGACCAGGATAACTTGAGTGTGGTGTTGATGGGTTTAAAGTGCTAGTCATAATTATCGGTGGAGTTAAATGTGTGTTTTGTGCAGGTAGGTTAGTAATTCGGAGAAATCCAGACCAAACTAAATTTGAATATCGCTGACTCATCAGCTAAGACCATAAGAAATTTTTCATTTTTATTTTTTTAGATGTAAATTATGCTTTTCTTGCATTCATCTTGTTTACATAAGATAAAAAATAGGTATTATGTATGAGCCAAGTTATTGGTTTGGAGTGTATCGGTTGAGGTCTCTGTAGCGGTATTTGTATGCAGTGGCGCTGGTAAATATTTGCGTAAGACTTCAATTACCTTTTCAGTATTAATCGGCTTCGGTAAAAACCCTGAAGAACCGACCATTTTCGCCCGGACGCGATCCACAACTCCATCACTACTAGTAAGGATAATAATTGGTGTGTCTTTAAATAGGGAAACTCGGCGGAATTGGGCACAGACTTCATATCCGTTGGCAATCGGCATCACTAAATCTAAAAATATCAGGCTAGGGCGATGTTTGAGTAATGTTGAGAGTGCCTGCATCGGTTCCTGGATACTGATATACTCATAACCAGCTTGACCGATAATTAAGCCCATTGTCAGGTTGTCAAGTTGGTTGTCGTCAATGTAGGCAATCAGTTGCTTCTTTTGCTCAGTTATGGTCGGCTGATGAATACTTGTCTCATTACGGGAATTGGTCAGTAACGGACCACGTCTAATTTCTGTTACCATATCTGTACCGGAACTGAGATCGGCAATTTCTGTGAAGACGATAATGCCCTTGCGGCAGTAACTAATTAGCGATCGCGTCAATAACAATAAATCTTGTTCGACTTTAACTGCGACATCTCGCAAGGTACGTTCACCGTTGAGCACGTAAGTCAACTTGCGAAAGGCTTGAGCCGAAACTGTTTTTTGTAATTCCTCCGGAAGGTTGATCCGAGGTGCAAGATTAGGCGATCGCTCGGCTAATCCTTGTGTACTCCAAGAATTCCAAGCTTGAGCAACTTCTCCCCAAAGATATTCTAGTTTGAGTAAAACCAAGGGCGTATTACTCGTAGCCGGTGACATTACTGCGTGATGAGTATACTTAAGTGCATTTCCCTGACCGAGATTAGCTAATTCTTCAAGACGAATAATATCAAATAATACCTCTAGCATACTGCCTTGAATCACTGCCAATGCCTGTTCCCGCGTAATCCGCTGATTCTTAGCCAATCTTTCGACATGACGGTAATTTCCACTTTGCAGGTCGTTGGCGCTAAAGAGATTCTCGCTATCTTTTTCTAAATGGTGGCAATACCGCGAGATCTGTCTCCGCCAGCGGCGCACTTGGTGTATTCCGCCACTGTCACCTATCGCTCGACCTAAGAAAAAATGCAAACTCCATGTTTCACCACTCGCCGCTGCGATGTGCAAATGACCTGTAAATTGATTGTTGGTACAAGTTTCTAGATTTTTCCAGAGGTTGGAGCCAGAGGAGACCATAAAAGTTGATAATAAAAGGCGGATTTTATGCAGTTCTTGCTCTATACAGACCATCTCGATCCCTTCGCTCAGTTTGTCGTCTTCACAAAAGAGAGATTTACTGCTTGGCAATTCCTAACTGCTCTTATAGTTCCCACTCAAGATGAGAGACTAACGAAAAACAGATCAAATTCGCTCACTTTATCCAAATTTTATATCTCAGTAATTACAACGAATAAGTAGACAGATCTGAATAAACAAAGGTTCGTAGTTGCGCTTTAGCGCACGCTTATTCGGAGCGCTGTTAGTGGAGCTTCCCTGTTGGGTAGCGCAACTACGAACTAATACAATCTGTGTAATATTACTGTTTTATACTCGTTTCTCATCTCCGCAAACCAACGCAAAAGGCTCGCAGTTAGGACGAGTACACCCATCACCATTACGAACCTCTACATTAATTTATACTTTGTCTCTTATATATCGTTAAAGATTGGAAAGACTTGCGAAAGCGCCGATGATTCCATGTCCGGTAAAAAATTCCAAAGCAATCAGCGAGACAAACCCAATCATCGCTAAACGACCATTCAGCATTTCGGCAAAAGGAGTAAAACCAGTGCGATCGCCTTGTTCATCAACATAGGTCTTCGGTTCAATCGCAAAGTTGTTCAATTTACCTGTTTCATCAATAATGGAACCGTTAGAACGCATAGATTTCTCCTGAATTACGCTTCTCGATGTAAAGAATTGTACCTTAAGTATTAATAAATGTAAAGCTGCAAAGATATATTAGGAGCGTAAATCAGAGGTATACTCATATTCTGAAGACGCTTTTCAGCAATCCCGGTCGAACTCCCAACAGCCCATGCAACGATTTCGAGTAGAGGTTATAGCCAAGACACCCAATCCTCAGCAGGTGATCTATGCCGCCATGCACCAAGACTATACTGATGGGTTTGTCTATGACGAGCGTGACTCATGGCCCTCTGAGTTGGAATGTGGCGAAGTTATTGTCAAACGGCTTTTAGCTGGTGAACGTGGACATTACGGCCCACTTGAACATCCACAAATCATCTTCAACTGTGGCTACTTTCCTCATAGCGTCATGCAGCAAGCTCGTACACACAGGGTAGGAGTATCCTTTGATGTACAATGTCTTGCCGCTGATACAGAAATCACTTTTGTTAACTGTGAAGGTCAAACAAGCCAGAAGCTTAGGAAAACAATTGGGGAGTTATACGATCTCTGGGTAAACGGCGAAAAAGCAATCCGTCAGAGGTCTATCCGGGGTAGAAATGGAGAATCACCTGGTGATTATCGCCGTGACTGCAAGCAACGAGTCCGTAAAATGCGTTTGCGAGTTCTTAACGAAGAAACTGGACTGTTTGAAGTTGGCCATATCAAAGACGTGATGTCCAACGGTATTCAGCCGATATATAGATTAACACTTGATGATGGCAAAACTCTCGATTGCACTGTCAATCATCGTCTATTTACCTCAGAGGGGTGGCAGAAGATGGGTGATGCCGTAGGTTTAATGACCAATCCTGATGGTGGTGTAGTAAAAATCATGAAGTCCTGCCATGTGATGTGTAATGGTATGGCAGTAGTAGGCAATGGACTGTATAACAAAGAGTCTGAATTTGCTAAATATTACAAACCAATATTAAAGACTGAAGATTGGCAAACCAAGCCAAAGCCGCTTGGCAGGAGGCTACAGGCACATCCAGTCAAGGTTAAGAAAGTGGAATACCTTGGACAACAAATGACCTATGACTTAGAAGTTGAAGATCCCTGGCACAACTTTGTTGCTAATGGGATGGTGGTTCACAATTCTTTTCGGTATACAGGGAACCAGTTTATTGATGTAGCGGAAGGAAAAAAGAATATAGAAGATGTTTTCTATCTGCGCCCTGTTGATTACTACACCGATAGACAAGGTAAAAAATATTACTATTCGCCAGAACAAAGAGCAGCTGATCTAGAGTGGTGTCTTGAAGCTACTAAGCGTTATAAAGCTGATTTTGAAGGCGGGATGTCTGAGGAACACGCTAGAGGTAAGATGCCTTTTGATTACCGCCAGCACTTTGTCGTCAGTTTTAACTTAAGGTCATTTCTACATTTCTGTGACTTGCGAAACAAGAAAGATGCTCAACTAGAAATTCAGCAGTTATGCGAAATGATGTGGCCACACTTTGAAGCTTGGGTACCAGCTATAGCTCAGTGGTATGAAAAGTCCCGTTTAGGTAAAGCTAGATTAGCGCCGTAATATACTGATTAGCTTGTCACCTTTTTATTAGCTTCTTCACATTTACGAAGTTAAACAATAAACCTCTTGCAAAAGTCCTTTTCGTTGCAAATAATTGTTACATTTCATGTTGGTTTTGGGCAACCTAACTTTAGGGGCGATGAAAGTACATCCTCTCAATCACCCTCTGAAGTTGGAAAAAGTAGAAGTTAGGTAGCTCTTTACAACAATGGTAAATCAACCACAACGTTCTTTTACGGTAGATGACAGTACTCATGCCTCGAATCCGGGAAATCTGCACATTGATTATCTCTACTGGATTCGTTCATTTCCTGACAAACCAATTCAGTTGATTCTTCCGCTCACCATTCTGGTTTTTTTAGCTTTTCTTACCAATTGGATTTTTGGGTTTGCCTTTTTTGGAGTACTACGTGAGGGTAAAAGTTTACATAGTCTGCCATCTGCATTGTTGGCAATTGCTTTATTTAACATTTTTTTTGGCATTGGAATATTTCGGCTTCTCAAAAAACTTATATTCCTAGCAATCCGCATCCGCGAACACTTCTTATACGGTTGTGTCAATCCAGGGGTTGTTGTGGCACTAAACCCACCTTTAGTGGCAGTATTCACTGATATCACTACAGGTAAAGTACCACATCATACAATCAAAATTCTGCCTCAACCGCTAAAGTGGATGAAAAAAGGAGTACCACCAGTTGGGACAAGGTTGGCTACAGTCGCTTTGTATGAAGGCAACCTTCATGCAGGTCGTTGGAACGACTTTCATCCAGTGGTAATTGATTGTGTAACTGGTAATCAAGCTGATATACAAAGAGTCTTGCAGAACATACCAGATTGGGAATGGGAGCAGCTTTATATCGGGCTTGGATATCTTCGGACAACTAAGCCAGGACTGTACAACATACCTTTTATTCGTTGTGCATTCTGCCACAAAATCATTTTTTTACCGCTATATCCTATGCACAAAGAAAAGCACACAAAATCTTTAGCAGATGGTCAAATGACAGAACATATTACTATTCATCCAGAACTTCGTTATCAGGGAGGACTGGATGCAGTTCCGCAAACTTATATCCATAAGCATTGTGGTGGTGTGACCAGAATGCCGGAGGAAATAATTCGTAGCTATTTAGTCAACCCATTTCTATATAATGAGTACACATTTTGCTGTGGATGCAACAATTATGTTCATCAGAAAGAACTTTACTGGTGTGAAACAGAGCAATGCTTGGCAGGTTATTTCCAAGAGCTTCAACAAGAGTACATCCGCTTACATGGCTCTCCCCCTCCAGATCCATTCGTTTAGTATAAATCTACCGAAAACAGGTGCTCTATGCTGCCCGGACACCAAGGTTATACTGATAGGTTTGTCTATAACGAGCGTGACTCATGACCTTCTGAGTTGGAATGTGGCAAAGTTATTGTCATGAATTGGCAAAATGGCAACATCGAACTCAAAATTTTATTAATGTATATATGTATCTCACATTATTAGAGATGCTGATGAGTCATTCATTTGAAGTAAAGCTGGAAGATTTGCAAGAAATTGAAATCCTGTTTTTTTTGGCTGAATCAATGGAAAAAATTGCTAAACAACCTACACTTTGCCCCAGTGCTAGAGCAGATGCAGATAGCATGGTTTTTGGAATTACCAGTGGAACAGTTGCTGAACCTCGGGTAACTTATTTGAAGCAGCCCCAACCGATCACAGACGAATTGATTGCAAAAGCTAGTCCAGTTACACCCACTGAAGTTTTTCGCATGGCGACACCCTGCGCTACTAATGCTTGTCTACATTTTGATGGAGAAGATTGTCGTCTAGCGAAGCAGATTGCGGAAAAATTACCGGCTGTAACAGAGGAATTACCCCCTTGTTCTATCCGTCGCGGTTGTCGATGGTGGCAACAAGAAGGTAAAGCAGCTTGTATGCGTTGTCCGCAAGTAATTACAGATATCTACAACCCATCTGAATTGGCAGTGACAGTGGCAAAACTAGCTGCCGGTTAAACAAAGCTACCAAAACTTGAGGTTGGGTATCGTTTCTCAACCCAACTTCAAAGTTTCATTAAAATTTTTCTGTTTGACTCTTAGATCACGCTCTTTAATTTCTACCTAATGTAGTCCTTTTATGGGTAGTACTTTTAGTTATAGAGTTGCCGAAGTTTTTTCAATGCTCGGGCGGCAATTTGAAGCGTGCTTTTGGGTCTGAGATTCAGTCTCTTTCCTATTTCTGCGAAGGAGAGTGGTTTGCCATCATCTAGCCCAAATCGTAAGTGGAGAATTTCTTGCTGTTGGGAATTCAGTACAGATAGCATTTCCAAAGCCTGAACACGGGATAACTCCGCTTCGGTCATTTCTTCTGGGGATGGTTGCAACGCTGGCAATAACGTTAGTAATTCGTCATCTTTTTCTTCTCCACACATGACGGAAAGTGAAACTGAAGAGCGTGGTACCAGCAGACAATCTGTAACTTGCTTTTCCTTAATTCCCAATTCTTGACTAATTTCTGCAATCTGGGGACTGCGACCCAGTTTTTGGGTCAATTCTTGCTGCACCCGTTTGATTTGATTCAGTTTTTGGTTGATTTGTACAGGTAATCTAATTGTGCGCGAATGGTCAGCGATCGCTCGCGTTATTCCTTGTCTAATCCAATGAATCGCGTAGGTAGAGAATTTATAACCAAGCGCGGGGTCAAATTTTTCTACTGCCCGTTGGAGTCCTAACGACCCTTCCTGAATCAAATCTATCAACTCTAGTCCGCGATTTCGATATTTTTTGGCGATCGATACCACTAGCCGTAAATTCCCTTCAATCATTTTCTTCTTTGCCATATCTCCTTTGCAGATTGCCGATGCTATATTGTCCGGCGCGATCTCCTCATCAGCTGCCCACTCCAACAAAGTGGGTTCTCTATCTAGTTTTGCAGCCAATGTTTGCTTGGATGAGTGCAACGAGATCATTTGCTGTACTGCTTTACCATAAACGATTTCCTGCTCTGCCGTTAGGAGTGGAATGCGACCGATTTCTTGAAGGTATAAACTGACTAAATCTCCCTTGGCAACAGCTTTGTGCGGTGCCAGTTTTGTGTTTGTGTTCATCATGAGTTAAAATTTTTGACTCCGTATTGTCTGTTAACGTGCTTTTCTTACGGATCGGACTGGAATTTTTACGTTTTTTCAAGAGTGGGCAAGCTCACAAGTCTATCTGCAAACACCTCCGAAATTGTTGAGGTTTGTACAAAATAAACATGAAGTTTTTTTTAAACTAATTGCGGTATGGAAGTGTAACCGTAATCAGCCTGACACGGAATAGTGGATTCAGAAAGAACGAGCACGAACCAAATGTTTTTTTAGGCTCTTTCTAGACTTTATAGAATACTTATGGACACAAATATAGGCTTTCTTTCAACATCTAAGATCGTGAAAGGGTATCTATATTCAATTAATGCTCTACAAGACGCCATTTATCTTGCGAGGCGGGACATTTTGCCTTTCACAGGCATTGCGGACATGATACTGTCGCGGCGGTATGCACTTTCCCTGGTAGTAGGTATTGAAAGACTGTTATCTCAGCATTGACACTAGCCAAGTAAGAGTTTTTTTACACTACGCTTTTCACCCTAGCGTTTTTTTTATTTTAAGTCAAATCATATTTTCACTTTACACAATTATTACATTTGCTAAGTCAAAACTTTATAAAGACGATTTAGCAACCAGCACTCATGTCAATAAAACGCTCCAGATATCTGAATTTAAACTATTAAGAGGCTTTTACAGCTATTTTTCTGGAAAAAAGAATAGTTGCTAATTAAGTTATCGTCTTAAATATCAATAGTATTGAGATTCAAAACGAGATATTAATTAAGCTCAAAATCCTTGCCCTCACTAAGTTTGAGTGCAAAATATGCTTTATAACTTAAGAGTGAACCAGCAAATTTTACATTAATTTACATTAAGACAATTCAAATGTATAATTTTTTCTAGCAGAGGGAATAACTAATTTGTGACAGTTTGAAAACTGGACTATTATCAAAGCTGAAAATCAATACATTAAGTTGGCTAGACAGTTAGAAAGCTGACAATATGGGAATAGCGATCGCATTCAGGATATAATGTTATCTGTGTGACTAATTCTATGCCAGTGGAAATTCAGCTTTTTTCACGTTGAGCACTACCTAATACCAACGCTCAAGTTCATACTGAGATCAGCGAGCGCCACTTTCTAAAAACAGAATAACAGCAATAGCTAACTGATTAGCCTGGGGAATCGAAAATTTTGGTCAGGTGTTAACCATCGTCTTAAATGCTCAAAATGCCTACTTTGATTATGACAAGTGAGATAAGTAGGCGCAATATCCAGCCAACGTTCGTAGTTGCGCTTCAGCGCTCTAGTTCCGTGCAACGTTCGTAGTTGCGCTTCAGGGCTCTAGATCCGTGCGCTAAAGCGCAACTACGAACCAATACAAAAGTTTATATGGTTAGGTTTTTCTCTGCCCATCTACTTACAATCAAAGTCTTATTGATTTGTAGGGTAGGTATCTTGCCCTGAATGTAGATGCGTTCTGCTGAGGTTATAAACTCGCTAAAATTTCCAGCTTCTGCAACCAATCCTCATCATACCGGAGAGTAAGCACAGAGTAACTGGTATTGTATTTGAGATTATCCCGCTCGATCTGGTCTGTCGATCGCTTGTCTGGGTTGTCGTGAATTGAACCATCGCAGAAAATAGCGATCGCATCTTCTCGGTAGAGAAAATCTGGTTGGCAATTTGCTTCGGTAATTAACTCTTGTGCTGCATCAGGTAGTTTGTAACCGCGTTGGTAGATTTCTTGTAAGACAACTCGTTCAAAGTCAGAATTTGGGTCTGTGCGTTTGAGTAATTGTTGATATTCATCTTCTTGGTTTCCTTCTATCTGGACGCTACTTTGTGTTAATTGGTCAAGCAGAGATTTGATCAGATAGCGATTGATCGCGGCATGGTCGAATTGATTGCGGTAAGATAGCAAGCATTCATAGCAAGCTTGAATGCAGCCAACTTTGGGTGCTTGGAAATGGCAGATATCCAAAGCTGTGGTGGCAATTTTCTGAAATGCTGTTGGCTTTTCCCGCAGTTGTGACAGCACACCCGCGCCGCCTTCCGCAGCTTCCCAGAACAATAAATATTTACTGTCTCCCAAACGTTCCGAATCAAGTTCGTCGGGTTCTAATTTGTATACGGCTTGGATAGCTGTTTCCAAAGCATATTGCAATGTGGTAACAAAAGCTTCTCTATTTTCTTTAGGGACACTTAAAGGTTCAATCGTGAGGATGTTGCAAGTGTCTTCTACCATTAAGTTAACTGATGTGTGTAAATTTTCCGGCACTTTTGTGTCACCCCACGCACCAGTTTTGACATCGAGTTTAAATCCCCTTTCCTCTGTATTTTTCTTCAATCCGCGATTGATGCGCCAGATGGTGGCTGTGGAACCATAGGTTAACTTGAGTAAATGTGTACCATCGGCGGCTGTGACAACGGCTGATTCCCGTTTTCCGGCGGCGTAGCGGAAGTGGGTGGTAATGTTATAACCATATTTCAGCCGTTCTTCTTCGTCACAGGTAATGCGTTCGCGCCGTCGTGTAAATACGGTCTCCATTGGTAGCACACGAGTAAGTTTCGCGATATTATTCGCGCGATCGGGTTTGATTTCGGCACTACAGTTTTCGCAAGTGTCACGGTAATTTCCCTCATGGTAATAACCGCAATTGAAACAAACACTCACTCTTTTATACTCGTTTTCGATGCCGCCTACAGGAATTTTGGTTTTTGCCACCATAAATTTACTGCCTTCATAGTAAACAATATTATTAGGCGCAAATTCTCGTAAAGCGACGCTGCGGGGTCGGGAGATAAATTCACCGCCTTCGCCAGCAGGGATGTAAGCCCGGACTGGTAAGCGAGGAAAGTTAAATCCTGGTAAAAATCCTTCAGCGGCAAAGTAGCGGTAAGGATAAAATTCAAACTCAGTATTACTACCTCGGGATTGTCCGACTAACAAGCTGCGCTGGCGTTTGGCTTCTAATTCTTGAGAGTTGGCAAGATCTTGCTCTTCTTTGGTAGCATAACCTCTAACAAAGCGATCGCTCGTGTTCCGGGCTTTCTCTAACTGAATTTCGGCATCATTGTAGAGTTGACGCCAGCGGTTACAGGCGCGGTCGAAGTTATGTAATGCATTTTCAAGGGTGTTTTGTAACCAATTTACAGAATACCAAGCAGCTTTTTGCAGGTCATCTTGGCAAAATACATCCGAGAGAATAGACTGGGTAGCTTGAAGACAGGCTGCGAGTTTGGCGGTGCTTAAGGTAAGTTGCAGACGCAGGCTGTCTTTCAGAGGATAGCCTTCTTTTTCCAAGTCGAGAATGAACTTCATCGAATCTTCCAGATAAACTCCAGTATGCGCTAGCCAAATCGAATACACATGAGATCTAATTAAATCCTGATTTGCCAGTTCCAGTTTTGGCGGGGCGACGACTCCAGATACCATTTGATTTTGGCGTTTGAAGAAATATTGGTCGTGACCGCTACCGATAGCAGCATAAGTAATCACTAAGGCTTCCTGTCCACTTCTCCCGGCGCGTCCGCTGCGTTGGGCGTAGTTGGCGGGACTGGGAGGAACATTTCGCAGGTGGACAACGCTGAGGTCGGAAATGTCGATGCCTAATTCCATTGTTGGAGAACAAAATAATGCAGCTAACGCGCCTTGGCGGAATTTTTCTTCTCTGTCTTGGCGTTGGGTGTTACTTACTTGTCCTGTATGTTCGCGTCCTGCCATTGTTTGAATTTGGCGGGCATTGGTTTGGTAGAATTGTTGGAAGAATTTGTTAACGGAAATATTAGTGGGATTATCGCCTTGTAAGCGACGGGATGTTAGCGGGTCGAGGGGAATTCTGTCTAAGTGGGTTGCTTTCCATACCAGAGAATCGATGCGTAGCTGCACCTCGGCTTGTTGTTGGACTAAATATCCCGCATCGCATAAGGCTTTAATTAAAGTTGCCATTAAGCTGGTGAATTCAGAATCGGTGAGGGGTTGGGTGATTGGTGACCAAGCTTTAGGCGATCGCAAGAATTGTCCGATTCTACTTCTCGATGTCAGCTTGATTTTATAGCGATCGCTACCCCCACTGCTAGTACTTGCCCAAGTTGCTTGATACAAGTATTCATCTTCATCAAATACCCAAGGTTCCTTAATGGCTTGCAAGACATTACTTTTCAACTGGTCTTGTTGGTCTGGTTGTAAAAGTTTGGCGTCAATTGCCAATTCGCGGCGCAGGTGATTGAGAAAAGCGAGGGAGGCGGTATAACGTTCAGTAGAGGTTGCTTGTAGTAAGACGGGGTGGCGGTGTTTTTGCCAGAGGGCGCTGTTAGCACAAGCTGTTTCTAGGTCTTCATATGCAATCACCAACAGTCCACATTGTTCGAGATTTGGCTGGACGATGCGCCAACCCCGGCGCAAGTCTTCATAAACTCAGATCTTGCACCTTGCGTATAAACCCGGAAAAACCAAACCAAAATGACAAATTGCGGCACTAAAAGAATATTCAGGTTTAGATAATACTGAGTTACAAATGCGATAAAACCTAAGTAATATTATGGGCTTAATTGTG
>JBBQRU010000025.1:0-44635 GCA_038214545.1 Cyanophyceae cyanobacterium
TCATATTCTAGACCAATCAGTCTCTTTGTTTGTTTAGGATTCTCTTCAATATAATTCAGTATGTCACTCATGTTTTCGGAGCCAAAAGTCATCTTTATATGATTTTATCAGAAAGTATTACTATTTTGGAGATGTCTATTATATTCTAAGCAAAACTCTTAACTTTCGTTATTACAGATATAATCTCATCAGCCTAAAGTAGATAGCCGTCGGGAGAACGCTCGCTCGTACAATTCACCCAAGTGACTTGCTGTCATTTTTTCCTACTTCTACGCCTTAAGTGCATAAGTTGATGAGCCTGATACCTATAAAGAACAGAAGAAGGTTAGGTTTTTAAGCTTAACTGACTTTCAGTAAACAGGCGTGAATTAAATCACATAACCAGACTTTTGCCAATGCGTAAGTCCTACAAGCTATGAACATTTACTCACGTACTGTTGTTTTTGATGTGATTATCGTCGGTGGAAGTCCAGCGGGTTTGAGTGCCGCCCTTGTGCTAGGACAGCCCCAAATGACGTATTTTCGTTAAACTCCCCCAACGACCGGATGCGCCCTCAATCGTGGGCGTGAGAGTGGCACTAAGTCAAATAGGTAAGTCAAATGCTGAAAACGAAATCTGTAACAGGCAATCTTCTGAGACCGCATTTTAGCGGAACTATTCCCAGGGAACTGTTCGCTCACTCCTTGAAGGAAGAATCTTCGTCTCTCAGTGAAAAACAAATTGATGCTCCTCCTCCTCACTCCTGAATGAGCAAAGAAATACTTGCAATTTGCTCAACCGAGTAACGATGAGGCATTTTTCAATCAAGCCACTTCCTAGCTGGCTAAAGCTTAAACATTACAAAAAGGTGAATCATGGAAAAATTAAAAGTTGCTCCCCAAGAAACGATGCTGAATCTGATCAGTGGGTTTTGGATTGCTCGATCGATCGATCTATCTTGCTGCAAAGTTAGGAGTTGCCGATGTGTTTGACGATCAGCCAAAAACGATCGCTCAACTTGCAGCCGGAACAAAAGCTGAGCCGCGATCGCTCTACCGACTTCTGCGTGCTCTCGCCAGTGTGGGCATCTTTACCGAAATCTCGGATCACTGTTTTACGCTGACTTCTCTAGGTGTAACGCTCAAGAGCAACACTCCTGGTTCAATGCGGTATGTTGCGATGGCACAGATGGGATACGACCATTCTTTAGGCTGGAGCAATGGATTACATAGCTTAAGAACAGGTGAAACTGCGTTTAACGCCGCAGCCGGAATGTCGGTTTGGGATTATTATGCTCAACATCCTGAAGCGGGTCAGGTCTTCTCTCAGTCAATGACCAGTGTGGGAACTCCAGTTACGCAAGCCATTGTTGAGACCTATGACTTTTCTGAATTCAATACAATCGTCGATATCGGTGGAGCGCAGGGCAGCTTAATTTCTGCAATTGTGCAATCGCACCCCCATCTCAAAGGGATTCTGTTCGATCTGCCTGAAATCATTGCGACTGTCAGTGTAGACGAAAATATTCAGCCCATTGCTGGCAACTTCTTTGAGTCTGTGCCATCGGGTGGTGATGCTTATTTGCTACGCTTGATCATTCACGATTGGGATGATGAAAAGTCCTCGATCATTCTGAAAAATTGTCACCATGCAATGCCGGATCATGGCAAGTTACTCCTTGTCGAAAGCATTATTCCACCGGGGAACGAACCTTCTCCAGCAAAGTTTGTTGATATGCTCATGCTGATGATGACTGGTGGACGGGAACGATCCGAAGAAGAATATCGATCGTTGTTGCGATCCAGTGGGTTTGAACTCACGCGAGTGATTCCGACCCCCTCAATCCTCAGCATCAGCATCATTGAAGCAGTGAAACTCTAAGGATCGCGAATTAAATAAAATTAATTTTTTGCGCTCAATAAAATTGCGAATTGCAAATTGTTAAGGTACGGTTCTGGTTCCGAGAAATAGCCCCAATCCACCTCAGAGCCTGGTAAATGCGTACATTCCAATGGGATTTGATGTCTTTAATTATTTTGCTGAAAAAGTAACTCTTCCAGTCGCTGTAATTTTTGCTGTTGTTGCAAGAGCATTTTCTTGAGATCGAGAAATTCTTGCTCTTTGAGTAAATTTAGCTTGTCATGCAATAGTTCAATTTCTAGTTCTGCTTTTACATTGATATCGTAGTTGTTTTTCGCTTTAAGGCGATCGATAGTCGCTTGACGGTTTTGGCTCATCATGATAATGGGCGCGGCGTAGGCAGCTTGAAAAGATAATAATAAGTTAAGTAGAATGAAGGGATAAGGGTCCCAATGCTGAAATAAGGCAACGAAGTTGAAAAAGACCCACAATGCTAACAAGAAGCTTTGGATAATGATAAAACGCCAAGAACCCATTGTCGCCGCTATTTTATCAGCTATGCGATCGCCAACAGATATTCGATTTTGTGGCGGGTGCTGAGCCGGTTTAATTTCACGTAATTGTAGAAGTAATTTATACTCTTCTCGACTCACTTCTGCTTGTAACGGTGCTTGAAAGTTTATCATAGGACAACAGTAAGTAATTTTAATATAATTTATTACAAAGAATACACCACAACCACTTTTAAACCAGTCTCTCTTGCTACTCCTTAGCTCATACTTAGGACGTTTCGGTACATGTTATTGCCGAAAAATTCTGGCATTACATAATTTATTTTCAATTAATGTTGACAATGTCAGCTAAATGACTTAACCTTAATCATAGTAGTACTGTGCAAAGCAAAAACAAGTTTTCCTGACCTTCCTCAACAAAAATGTTATGGCTACCAATATCCTTGACAATATTGACCTGACAACGTTGGGAGAACTCCTAGAACAAGCCCGTAAGAAGTGCGGTATGACTCAGGCTGATGCAGCTCAGGTCATTGATGTAGCACGCACCACTATGGTTGCTATTGAGAAAGGTGAGCACCGCATAAAGCCAACTGAACTAATTAAGCTTGCCCGTGCCTGCGGACACTCTGTTAGTGACTTTGTTCGACCATGCCCTGTAGTGCAACCTTTTGAGGTACAGTTCCGAGCAGTCTATCAGCGCAGCCCGGAGAAAGAGGCAGAAATTAAACCATTCATTCTTCAGCTAGAGAAGTTGTGCCAGAAATACATAGAGCTTGAAAGGTGCAACAAAAACTAGGCTTAGAGGAAATTCCGCAACACTCTGATATGGCTCCGCTCCACTATCAGCATCTGGCAATCGAGGCGCTCGATCAGGGAATCATAACTGAAGGGCGCTTTGCCGATTTCCTCAATGTTGACCGTTTAGAAGCTCGTCGCATCGCAGAAGCATTGCGGGAGCACTCCAGCGAAATGATGAAGGAAGATACTCATTTCGACCTATGCCTGATACAGAAATGATGGGATGAGTCAAACTATGCACATTGCTCAGTCCCACATTCTTCTTGATACCTGCGTTTATAGCGATCGCATTAAGGTTGATAGCGAACACTAAAGTAGAAACCTTCATCTTGGACGTTATTTCCGCGCTCTTTGAGATTGATGAAGGGGATGCCGTAATCGAGGCGGAAGCTAAGGCGATCAATACCCATCGCTTCATTCCATAGTAATCCTAAGCCAGCACTACCAAGAAAGGTTTGTGCAGGTTGCTTGTTAGGATTATTTGACTGATTCCAGACAGTTCCGAGATCGAGAAATGGGATCACCTGAATTATTGGTAATCCAGATTCATTGCGTAGGGCAATGATCCGATCTTCGACGGATAAACGGAAGCCGTTATCACCAAAGCGAGAATTTTGGCGATACCCGCGCACAGACTGTCCACCGCCAATGACGAATTGTTGAGAGGGTAATAGGCTATTTGGTGTCAATTGCAATTCAGCTTGGACAAGTAAGAGTTGATCGTCGTTGAGTCGCTGTGCGCGTTGGGCTTGTGCTACCCAGGAAAAGAATTTACCGTCGGGAATGGGTGCGGGGTTGCTAGTGGCGTTAAATAAACCTGTACCAAAATTAAACTGCGATCGCAACGACCATGCACCTTGTGGATCGCGGCGGATATAATCTTGACTAAATTTAATTACACTAGTACGGCTGACACCATTTTTATCAGGGCCAATGCCAAAAGGTTGGGGAAGACGGTCGAAGAGGAAGGTTTGACCTTCTTGGTAGGCAAATCCTAAGGATAAAGCAAATTCTTGTTTAGGCGATCGCACCACTGGTTGGCGATAATTAATTTCATATGATTCTTGACTTCCGCGAATCCCGAACTTCTTAAATGGTGATTCGGTAATCTTGTTGCGATTGGGGGAAGCTCTTAATTGCACTGTTCCATTCATCGCATTCACTGGAACTGTATAGCTAAAATCCAAGCTATCAGAACCGCCTGTGGTTGTGCGATAATAAGCGGCTGTCAGTTCATCTCCGATCCCAATCAAGTTGCGATCGCCTACAGCAAACCCCAATCTTTCGGAACCAACGCTGGGCGGGGAGTAATTATCTATACTAAAACTACTGCTAAAAGGATTTGCTTCGGTCACGCGCACGATCAGATTAGTTTGACCAATTCTACCTGTAGCACGTAAGCTAGCTTCAATACTGCTAAATAGCGGATCGAGTCGGAGTAACTTAAGTTGATTTTCTAGTTGAGCTGAATTTAGTGGTACATGAATACCTAATTTAATTCGATTACAAATATACTCCGGATTTAAATGCTGTGTTCCTTGAATTTCGATTTCCGCTATTCGTCCTTCAATTACCTGAATCACTAAATTCCGAGATGTAGTCTTCTGCCTAGCAACTGGAATTGCTCGGGAATTAATATATCCTTTATTTAGATAAAGTTGGGTAATTGCATCGGCGATTTTTTGGGTTTCTTCTGGGGTAAGATCTTTGCCTTCAAAAGGTTGCACTATCCGACCAAGTTCATCTTGACTAAAAATTGTGCTATCTATAACCTTGATTTTGCCAGCATTGAGGTATTCAGATACTATTGGGGTAGAAGATGCACTTTGGCTTTGGGATTTAAAGCTATTATTCTGGCAAGTTACCGATCGCACCTGTTGAGGAGCAGGTGTTTTCGTGCGAGGATCATTGTGATTGTAATTCCTTTCCAAGCCAGGTGTGAAAATATTACCCTCACTAGGTGCTGGCTGCTCACTAGCTGTTGCAGGCAAGCTGGCGGTGATAATTCCGATTGTAGACAAAATCAACAAGCTATAGTTGAAATTGAAACCCAGATAACGATTTCCAACATTTATCATATTTCACTCTCAGTTACTATTAAAACAGATATCCTAATATTGGATTTTAAACTGAATATAACTTCTTGTAATGATTTCCTGCATTTTGTATCTAAGTTGTAAATGTAGGCAGAATGTGCATATTTTTTGATTAGCACGGGCACGAGTATAAAAAAAGCATAGTATATACAAATGCTTTTAATTATCCAAAACTGACTGAATGCAGTGGATAAAGTTTCCCAGATACACATATCCATCAAGGCTTATGGCGAAAATAGCATTTTTTGGCTTGGCTTTATAGAACTGCATAAGTTATCAACTCTCACACATATATAGAATAAGCACACACAAAACGATTAGTCACCACCAGGAAAGTTACACTTACAAAAAAAAATACGATGAATTCCGGAAATTCCTGATAATGTTTTGTAGAGAACAATCTAGACACAATCTCCTCACCCCGTAAGGTTTATATGAAAAATGTATTGTGGCTCAATTATCTGTCTGTTGTATTAGCATTTTCCTTATTGACACCTGTGACGCAGGCGATCGCTACTGAGCCAATATATGTGGCACAAGTAGATTCTGCGTATGATCGCTATATGCAGCTAGGCTATGACGCAACCGGACAGCGAAACTATCAAACAGCTCTTAAGTATTTCCGGCAAGCACTAGAGGAAAAACCTGGAGATCCCTATGGCAAGGCTGCTGCTAATAACGTAGCGGGCTACATTCGTCGAAGTAGTGGGGGTTTGGCATTTTATTCGGGAGTAGGTAGACCGAATAGACGAGTACCGGGAGCCTCCCGAGGCGAAACTTGTGTTCCTGCCAAACAAATGCCGGTGGCACTAGTACCACAAACAGAACTGCAACTCACAGCATCTAACCATCCCACCTTCTTTTTCTTTGTCCCGCAAAACTCAGCCCAAGCGTTAGAGTTCGTTTTAGAAGATGATAGTAGTCAGGAACCTCTTTACAAAACAACTTGGAAAAATACTAACAGTAAGCCTGGAGTAATTCGTGTTAATGTCCCAGCAAATAAAAATTTACCTGTTGGTAAAGATTATAACTGGAAATTTTCTGTAGTTTGCGATCAACAAGTTCGCGATAAAGACCTATCTGTTGGTGGTATCGTGAAACACATGCAGCCAGATCAAAATCTAACAAGACAGTTACAAAAATTACCATCTAGACAACAGGCAGCTTTGTACGCAGCATCAGGCTTTTGGCAAGATACAATCACAATAATGGCAGATTTGCGGCAACAGCATCCTACCGATACTGTAATTAAGACAGATTGGGAAGATTTATTAAAATCTGTAGACTTAAAAGCATTTGCCCAAGAACCTCTAGTACCTTAATACAATGTAAGTCACCATTGAATATGGTAGTAGAATATACCAAAAATAAACAGTTCAGTAGATATGATTGAGCGCGAGTTATCTACCTATCTAAGAAATTTTCTTACTCATAACCATAATCCAGGGGAAGTAATGTTAAATCAAGTTTCAGAACGAAATATGCATGTAGTTAGGTGGCTACTGGCAGTCGGTTGGCTGACATTAATATTTTCTTTATTTTACGATCCGATTACACCAGCCTTCACAGATCCCCATCATCTCAGTAGTCCCTTTCACCTGCATCCTGAAAAGTGTGTCCTTGTTCAAGGCGTCTGCTTACCACAAGGAGAGTATGGAATGGGAGCGCGGATATTCTGGGCGATGATTGTGCCTGCCGGAATATTAATTCTAATATTATTCGGGCATGAATTTTGGCGGCGGATTTGCCCATTATCTTTCTTCTCTCAAATTCCTCGGGCTTTGGGAATTCAACGTAAGCGGAAAATAGTTAGCCCAGATACAGGTAACATCCGGTATGAATTATTTGGTGTAGATAAAGATTCTTGGCTTGGTCGTAACTACTTGTATCTGCAATTGTTTTTGTTTTTTTTAGGTTTAAATATAAGAATTTTATTTGTGAATGGCGATCGCTTAGTTTTGATGAGTTTTCTACTATTCACAATCACTGCATCAATTCTTGTCGGTTATCTATTTAAAGGTAAAAGCTGGTGTCAGTATTTCTGTCCAATGGCACCTGTACAGATGTTTTACACAGGTGCGCGAGGAGGTTTGTTAGGTAGCGATGCTCATTTAAGTCCGCCACAGTCAATCACCCAGTCCATGTGTCGGACGGTAGATAAAGGTACGGAAAAAAGTGCTTGTGTCGGTTGTCAGTCTCCTTGTATTGATATTGATGCCGAACGTTCATACTGGGAGGGAATTACCAGACCAGACCAGAAGTCCGTTTTCTATTCCTATTTCGGCTTAATGTTGGGATTTTATTGCTTCTACTACTTATACTCTGGCAGTTGGGATTATTACTTTTCTGGTGCTTGGACTCATGAACCTGGTCAGCTAGGCACACTTTTTCGCCCTGGATTTTATATTTTCAGTCAACAGATACCTATTCCCAAAATAATTGCGGCACCAATCACCTTAGCTGTATTTGGCATCGGCAGTTATTTCTTGTGTCAATCTTTGGAAAATATCTATCGAGGCTATTTAAAAAGAAAAAACTTCTTCCTGGGTGAAGAGCAAATACTGCATCATTGTTTTACCTTATGCACTTTTGTTTCCTTTAACGTTTTCTTTGTGTTTGGTTCTCGTCCGAATTTGCTGCTACTACCTAACGAGATTATTCTCTTTATCAACGCTGCATTAATTTTTATCAGCACTTTGTGGTTACGTAAAACCTTAGCTCGAAGTAAAGAACTCTATACAAGAGAGGGTTTAGCAGATAGTTTACGTCGAGGACTTGAAACATTAGCTGTAGACTGGTCAAAATTTCTCGAAGGTCGTTCGCTTAAAGATTTATTACCAGAACAGGTGTATGTTTTAGCTAACGTACTGCCAAACTTTAAGCGTACAGATCGATTGAATGTTTATAAAGGAGTATTACAAGAAGCTTTGGAAGATGGTAAAGTCCATTCTGCCAATAGTTTAGAGGTACTCAAAGATGTCCGCAAGGAATTGGCAATTTCTGAGGAAGAACACTATACCGTTTTAAAGGAACTAGGTGTCCTCGAACCAGACCTCCTCGACCCTGACAAGCAACTGACTCGCGAAAACAAACTGCGGCTGGAAGGTTATCGTCGAGGATTAGAGTTACTGCTGTTAGATATGGTGGAAAGGGGTAGTTCTTTAAAAGAGGCTTTTGAGCGCAAGCAAGAGCAAATTATGTCCTTGAAACAGGAGTACGCGATTACTCCAGATGAACAAGAACAGGTTTTAGCAGAGATATTCCAACAAAATGGGGCATTGTTGCGGACAGGTGAAACCCTATTGGCACAATTACAAGACTTGGCAGTTTGCTGTAAAGCCCTAAATAATCTAGTACCTAACCCGGAAGCATCTGTTTATACCTTACTCCGAAATGCTGTACAGGAAAAACAAAAACTTATCGTCACTCAACTACTAAGTATTATCGAAATTTTGGGTGATGTTCCCGAAGCGATGAATATTGCGAGTTTTACAGGTGTTCTTGGGGAAAATGTAGTCAAGGAAATACTTGCAGTTGAAGATGAGCAGTCAAGATGGGAAGAACGCTTAAGTCATAAAGTAATTAAGTTGTTGCAACAGGTACAAGACACAGTAGTTCAGTCGGAAACAAAATTAACCAAAATCGGTTCGCTCACAGCTTCGACAACTCGGATTGCGCCGGTTACGACTCAGTTGGGTGCTAGAAAAGGTTTGACTCCAGGGACATTGCATCCAGAAGCAATTATCAACGTGCTACTGGAATTGTCACGAGATATTGAGCCACTTGTGCAAGCTGCTAGTATTTTTGCTTTATATCAGGTCAATCCAACTTTCGGTCTGAAAGAAGGACATCGTTTACTTGATTCTCAAATAAAGCTTGATTGGCTTGTCCAAGAAACAATAGAACGGATTTGTGGAAAAGGTGAAAGTCAGCAGACTGCTCAAAGTGTACTGACTTTGATTGCTCACGTCAGAACACCAAGCAAAACAGAGCGGAGAATTTTTCAACAAAGAGTGATTCGCGTTGGACGAAATCAAGATAATGATATCGCGATTTTAGACAGCCGAGTCTCCCGACAACATGCAATTTTTTATCTTGATGAGAAAGGAGTTAGTGTTAAAGATTTAGGGAGTATCAATGGCGTGAGAATTGGTAGCGAGTTGATTCAAAATCAGCAAAAGCAATTAAAGCCAGGAGATATTGTTCGTTTCAGTACAGGAGAAGACTTAGTTGTTCATGTGCAGTGGGAAATGCAACTAGCTCAAGGAGAGACTGTGACAAAAGTTTTAGGTACCTTTGAAAAATTATTATACCTTTATGAAAGTAGCTTTTTCCAGGGTTTGCAGGGAAATGCTTTGATTGAGTTAGCGCAAAATAGTCAGGTTCGGTTTTACCAACCAGGACAAATAATATATCAGTTAGGAGATCCGGCCAAGGAACTTCTGGTGCTGATTGAGGGTAAGGCTGAGGTACGTATGATGATTAACGGTCAAGAAAAAGTTGAGACTGTTTTACCTGGACAAGCAATTGGAGAATTAGGTGTGTTGACCCATCGTAACCGTTATTCCACCTTAGTTGCCGTCGCAGCTAGGACAAGGACTTTGAGTATTGATGCTAAAGATTTTGAGACAGTATTGGCTAGCGATCGCCTGTTGGCGAAAAAACTTCTACTTTCTGTAAGTACTCGTTTGCAAGATACTTTAAATCAAAATTCTGTAATTCTTTCCTAAAATCCTTTTTCGGTTAACAGTGTTGGCAACTAATAATTTTGGGCAAGTGCATTCTCAAAAAATGCCTTGCTCGATCAAATCAGGTTTTTAGTTCTTTAATTGAGGTGAAGAGAAAAATGATTAAAATTAGAATTATTAATACACAAAAGCCAGGGGATCTCAGAGAATTAGATTTAAGACCGGAAATGTTACTTAACCATGAGTGTCTTATCGGTCGCTATGAAACCTGCGACTTACGACTGGAAGACGATGATACCGTCAGTCGCTTACATGGCAAAGTTTTCTTTCGGGATAGCAAATATTATTTTTCCGATCTTGCAAGTAAGGGTGGTTCCTGGATCAATACCCAAAGTGCCAAAGTTAAAGAGGAATATTTGCTGAGGCAAAACGATGCCATGCGGATCGGTGGGTACCTCCTAATGGTTGTTGAAATCAGTTCAGCCTCATCCGGTGAACCTATTACAGAATTAGATTTGGGTAGACCTCAATCCACTCGACAAGAAGGAATCTCATCCGTTAAACTGCCTGTTTCGCCCCCATTAGAACCAGAAAAACTCGCTCGGTGGACGAAAGGCGAACTGGAAGTTCGTTGCGTTCAAGTAATTAATGAAACAGACGACGTCAAAACATTTCGCTTTGTCGCTGACCCACCAGTATTGTTTACCTACAAACCCGGACAGTTTGCCAACTTAGACCTAGAAATCAACGGCGAACAAGTATTGCGTTCTTACTCCATTTCTTCTACTCCTTCACGTCCCCACAGTTTAGAAATAACTGTCAAGCGAGTTCCACCTCCAACTGACGCTACCTCTGAAATTCCCAAGGGTTTAGTTTCTAACTGGTTGCATGACAATGTAAAAGTTGGCAATCAAATCAAGCTATCAGGTCCAATGGGGAAATTCACCTGCGTCGCCAATCCTGCACAGAAAATTTTGTTGATTTCAGCCGGTAGCGGCATTACACCAATGATGTCTATGTCCCGGTGGTTATGTGATATTGGATCGGATATCGAGGTCATATTTTTTCACTGCGCTCGCACTCCCGGTGATATTATTTTTCGCCAAGAGTTAGAATTGATGTCATCTCGCTATCCAAATTTTCACTTAGCAGTGTCTACCACACGTAGAGAACCAGGTCATAGCTGGCTGAGTATGACTGGTAGGCTGGATACTTCCATGTTGCAATTAGTAGCCCCAGATTTTCTCGAACGTACTGTTTATGTCTGTGGACCTCATGCATTTATGTCCGGGACAAAACAAATGCTGGAAAGTCTGCGTTTTCCAATGCAAAACTACTATGAAGAAAGCTTCGGTCAACCACCAACGCTAGAATCATCTGCCCCAATTCAACCTGGATTAAAAGGCATGATAGATGGGCTGCCTGAATACACACCCTCGGGTCGTCTCCATCAGTTGAGTGTTCCGGAGGATCTAGTAAGATCCACGAAACCGATAACAGCTAGTAAAAATACAGTCTTATTTGATAAATCGAGGCAAGAATTTAACTGTGAGCACGAAGAGACAATTTTGAACTTAGCCGAAAAAAATGGTGTGAAACTTCCTGCTGGATGCCGAATGGGTGCATGTGGAGCCTGCAAAAAAGTGAAGAAAAAAGGCGAAGTCAAATATCATTCTGAGCCACAAGCTCTTGATGAAGGTCTCAAGCAAGAAGGCTACATTTTGACATGTATCAGTTCTCCTGTGGGGCGAGTGATTATTGATGCCTAATATCGATTGAATTAATATAGTAATTATGCAATGATAAGATAGCCTTTATGCCTGTAAAAGAAGTAGATAGTTGTTAGGTGTAGATACTCTATTTGCATCGAATCAGGTTAACTTATACTACCAAATAATAATATGCCTAGTAACTTTGATCTTGCGATTCATCTGTTTTTGCAACTAGCTGTTATTTTAGTTGCTTGTCGAGTTTGTGGTTTTTTATTCCGCTACTTAGGTCAAACACAAGTAGTCAGTGAAATGATTGCAGGAGTGCTTTTAGGGCCGTCTTTGTTAGGAATAATTGCACCTGATATCCAAAAATGGTTATTTCCACTAAAATTGACTCTTCCCGGTGTTGCAACCCCAATTGTTCATCCTTCCATGCTCATTTTGTACATTTTGAGTCAATTAGGACTAGTACTTTACATGTTCTTAATTGGCTTGCAATTCAATACCAAGCATATATCTGAGCACTTTAGATATGCCGGAACAATTTCTTTGTCAGGGATTATACCGCCGATGATACTAGGCGGGGCGTTAGGTGTAGCTTTAGCGGGAAATTCAGACATTTTCTTAAATAATATTGCGCCGTGGCAGGCAGCACTATTTATGGGATCGGCAATGTCAATTACGGCATTTCCCATGCTGGCACGAATTATTTATGAAAATGGTATAGCCCATACAAAGATTGGTACCTTAGCTATTGGTGCAGCAGCATTTGATGACGCTGCAGCTTGGTCATTGCTAGCGTTGGTACTAGCGACAACAAAAAACAACCCAATGATTGCGGTGGGAGCAATTGGTGGTGGTCTTGTCTACGGACTGTTAATGATTTTTGTCGGTCGGCGATTTTTTCGGCGTTGGTTTCGTGTCAATCCTCAAAACAACACTGTATCAGTTGAAACACTAGCCTTGTTATTTCTCGTTCTGATGATCTGCGCTTGGTTTACTGATGCAGTTGGGATTTATTCAATTTTTGGTGCGTTTATTGCCGGTACGGTTATGCCTAGGGGAGCATTTGCTGATGGAGTCCGAGATGCAATTGAAAATTTAACTGTATCGCTATTACTGCCGACATTTTTCATCTATTCTGGGTTGAACACCCAAATTAAACTGCTTCTCGATCCATCTGTGTTTGGGATGGCGGTCTTGATTATTGCAGTTGCATTCATCTCCAAAGGTGGCGGTTGCTTTTTTGCCACTCGTTGGGGTGGTGCTAGCTGGCGAGAGGCTGCTCTCGTTGGAGTATTAATGAATGCTAGAGGTTTGATGGAGTTAATTTTAGTTAACATTGGTTTGGACAAAGGCTTGATTTCTCCATCACTGTTTACCATTTTAGTGTTGATGGCAATCCTGACGACAGTTGTCGCATCTCCATTATTCAATTACTTGTACCAAGGATTCCGAGAGCCAGTAGTCTAAAATCTGATTTGGTAACATTTTGTAACTTTTTGTCAGGTTAGTTATTTATATGACAATTAACCTGATACTTTCATTTAATCGAAATCAATGCATCTACTATTTTATGAATACTAAAAAATTCGATTGGTTTAGAATTGCTTTTCGCCTCAAACAGTCAGTCATTCCTAAAATATTACCTCAAGTATTTATCTGCGGACTATTTGGTGTTGTCATTTCAATTATGTATTGGAGAGGGTTACTAGTTTCTTTTCCAATTTTACGAGATTTAATTCCGCCAATTGTTGTCCTTGGTCTACTTTTAGTCTTTCGGACGAATACTGCTTATGAACGTTTCTGGGAAGGGCGGAAATGTTGGGGAAGTTTAGTAATTAATGCTAGAAATTTAACTCGCAGGATTTGGGTAGCAGTTGTCGAAAAATCTGAATGGGATCGCCAAGAGAAAATGGCAATTTTACGTTTAATGGTGGCTTTTGCTGTTGCGACCAAATTATATTTAAGGAAAGAACCCATCAGTGGAGAACTAGAAGGCTTAATGTCACCATCCCAGCTTTATGTTCTCAAAAGTCGTAAAACACCACCTTTAGAGATTTCTTTTTGGCTCGGTCAATATTTACATCAGAAATATAATTGTGATTGTCTAAATATCCATGAATTAGTAGCTTTGGAAGAATTGCTAGATAACATGATCCAAGCCTTTAGTAGTTGCGAGCGCATATTGCAAACCCCTATGCCTCTTCCCTATGCGATTCATTTAAAGCATTTGCTCTTACTTTATTGCTTAGCATTACCTTTAGAACTAGTAGAAAAGTTAAGCTGGTCAACTGGTCCAGTTGTAGCTTTAATTAGTTTCACTTTGTTTGGGATAGAACAAATAGGTATTGAAATTGAAAATCCTTTTAGCCGTGCTACTCACCACTTACCCTTAGATGACATGTGCAACACAATGCTAACTAATATTGAAGATTTGAGCGCACTAGCAACTAACAGTGCTTTTGCTCCCACTCAAATATTTTGAAAAAGGGTTGCCGTCTGAATCAACATAAAAACCTCCCGTATTTCAGTAAAACATATCAAACAAAGCTTTTAATACCAGTATTATGTCCGCGTTCTTTCTAGTTTCATCTAGAATTTAATGTATGCCAATCCCCACAGTCTTTTCGAGTTTTGTACTGGAAACTAGTCTAAACTTCAGTTGCATGTGATGGAGTCTGAATAAATTTTTTATTAAATTTTTATTAAAAAGGTTGTTTTTTAATATTGCTAATGTTATGGTATATTGGCATTAACTAGAAATCCGAGCTTTTTTAAACCATTACGTGGTTTCATTTCAATGTTTGCAATGGCTTAATTTGTTTGTAGAGACATCTCAGTTTTACAAAATAAAGATTCCCCAGAATCCGGAAAGTTACTATCTCAGTTTGTAGACTAAGTGTGTTCCCCGCAAAAGTGAAATTTCGACCGTAGCCTTGTGTAGTTATTCTTCAGCCTAGAAGATAGCTACGCTAAATTTATTTTGAGCAAGAGGTAACTTATGACTGTATCCGTTTTTGATGCTGCATTTTACTCAGCTGCTAATCCCGATTTAGCAAAAGCAGGTTTGACAACAAACACTCAATTATTAAATCACTTCAATACTTATGGTCTCAACGAAGGTCGTACTTTCTCTCCGCTAGTCGATCTCAAATTATATGCTTCCAGCAATCCAGATTTAGTAGCTGCAGGTCTGACAAGCAACAAACAATTGCTGGATCACTTGCAAAACTTTGGAATCAGAGAACGGCGTCAAATCTCACGATTTTTCAATTTTGAGGTTTACACAAACGAAAACCCAGATGTTGCAGCAGCTTTTGGCAGTAATGGTGAAGCGATTTTGAATCATTTGCAAACCTATGGTTTCAAAGAGAACCGCCGCTTCGCGTCTGGCTTTGATGCCAATTACTACAGAAGTAACAACGCAGATTTAGGCAAAGCCGGACTGACAAATAGTCAACAATTATTACAACATTACGAAATCTATGGCGCAAGTGAAGGACGATCAGGCGCGAATCTGCTGATTGGGTCTAGTACTGCCGATCGGTTCATCGTAAATACAGCGGGAGCCATTATCAAGAACTTCCAAGTAGGCATTGACACGATCGCCGAGAACTTACCTGATGCAACACCCAACTTCATCGATCTTGTTAGTCCATTCCAACCGTTAATTAGAAATGATGGCTCAGGTAACGTCATCATTAGTACTGCCAATGGTGCTGATACAAAAGATGTCATTACCGTGCAAGGAGTAACAGCATCAGCACTTGCCAACAGTCCGCAAAGTTTCGATCTCCATGCTAAAGGTAATGATGTCATAGACTGGAACGAAATCACTTTTGACGTAGGACGAATTGCTGGACTTCCTCCTGCAGCATCAACACGTTACTTTGCTCTAGTTCATACAGCAATTCAAGACGCAGTTCAAGGAATCTTAAAGACTCCTGGTCGGCAAGCTTACCTTTCGACCCTATCAGCTGCAGATAAAAATACTTTGACAGCTCAAGGTGGGACTCTACCTACAACACCTAGTGCAAATGCCTCCGCTGAAGCAGCTGTAGCTGGGGCGGCAGCCGAAATTCTGACCAAGTTATTCACAGATAAAGATAGCCCTATAGTCTTTACCTTTGGCAGTGGTGGTAACGCTGATACAGCTAATGGTTTTTCACCTTTAGGTGGGGCTGTGACTCCTAGTTCGCCGCGAATTAATGCATTTTTCCCAACCGTATTTGATGCAGCCCTGAAAAGCTCTTTGGCAAGACTCAATAATGTTAGTCAAGCAGCTAAAGATGCTGGTGTTGCTTACGGTAAACAAGTCGCTGATGCTCTCCTCGCCTTACGAGCTAATGATGGTGCATTTAGAAATGCCGATGGTAGTCGAGTCCTACCAGCCCAACTAGCCAATAATTACATCAATGGTGTTGAAAATATTCCGTCACAAACTAAAGAAGTCGGCGGAACAGACCAACAAGGAGATCCTACCAACAACGGCGCACAATCAGGACTGGAAAATAACGGTACTGTAGGACGTACTTTTAATGGAGCTCCTTTGGTTGGTACGGGTCCAGTGATTGCCGGTGGTAATGGCAACAATGCCGCAAAATCAACTCCCGGCGTATGGCGACGAGCTGAAGATACCTTAGGTCAACTAGGTAACGGTCGTTCTTCAGGTAATGATAATGTTTATTCACCGCTTGCCTCAATTGAATTTGCCAGAATCAACCGCGCTTGGGTACAACCTACCACAAGTTTCTTCAACAACAACGTCACACCACCACCTGCCTTAGACACAGCTAGGTATAGAGAGAATGTTGCTGAAGTTAAAAATGAAGGCAGCATTACAGATATTCCCATTACTAACCCTAATAGCAATGGCAATGTGCTGGTAAGTAGAGGTACTATGACTACTAACAGTAATGGAGTTGCGACAACCAGTCTTGTCGCTAACGATACCACTGTTAACGGTATCATGGGTTCTGTTGTCGGTAAGGCGCAGAACGATCAAGGGCCAGAACCCAACTACGGTGCAGGAGATCATGGTAATGACTTCGGTCGTACCAGTCCTGATGGTATTGGTACCACCAGTGCGGAAAGAACTTTGATTGCACACATCTGGGCTAATGACGATGGTACTTACGGTCCAAACTATGAATGGCAGAAAGTTACACAACAACTAGCTAATAGTCGCGGTACTTCCCTTGCAGATACAGCTTTTATCTTTGCCGGTCTTAACGTTGGTTTAGCTGATGGATTTATTAACATCTGGAATATTAAGTGGGATCGAGACGATTTCTGGAGACCAGTTACGTCTGTGCGTAATGCCGGCGAACTAGCAGTTGGTACAGATGTAAGCGGCAATAAAACCGGGACATCGGATCTCTTCGATCCTAAGTGGACACCGCGTGAAACCACACCTCAACATCCTTGCCACCCATCTGGTACATCAATGACAGCAGGAGTCGCTGGTACAATCCTTGCCGACTTCTTCGGTGACAACAGCACTTTCACCATCAGCGCTGCACCGCATCCTAATAGTGATAGGCTAAGAAATGCCCTGACATCAGTTAATGGCAATGATATGATTCCTGTCACCACTTCCACTGGAACAACAATGGTGAAATTGGACTCACTGTCTAAAACCTACACTAGCATCAAACAAGCAGCAAACGAAGCCCGCACTAGTCGCATTTATGCTGGCGCACACTTCCGATTTGCTACCGAATCTGGCGTTAACTTAGGCGAACAAGTCTCCAGTTACTTCCTCCGCCACAATCCATTTGCCCTGGCAACAGGTAAGTAAGTTAATTATCTGAGGGTGTGCAGTTTAAAATCATTTTAAACTGCACCCCTTTCAGGGTTTTGACGCAGTTATTATTGGTAAGGATGCTCCCCATCAACCAAGGAATTATATGGCAGGTTCTGACTGGTTAGTTACAGGAGACGGTAAATGTGAAATTTCCGAATCCATTGGTCGCTACGAAATCACAAGCGAATATTATCGCCTGTATCATTTCCTCAACGACCTCGACAGTATACTCAAACGGGAACCAGACGATCGCATCCGTTTACAATACATCCGTCCGCTAGTGCGTCGTTTATTGATGAGTTCTTACTGGGTACAAAATACATTTCGACCACCGGAAGAGAACACAGGCTGGTCGCTACTTAAACTCTACGACGAACCTTTTTTTCCCTGGACAATTCAAACAGCAGTTTGGACACCGGGAATGGTTTCGCCGATACATAATCATGCAACTTGGGGAGTGGTAGCAGTGATTAGCGGACATGAGAAAAATACTTTTTGGCGACGCCTGCCTAATTCTCAAACTCAAGATGCAGTGGAAAAGGTTAGCGATCGCATCCTCGTACCTGGAGACGTAATCAGCTTCACATCCGATGCTATTCATTGTATCGAAACCGTTAGTGAGCAGCCGACTGTTACCTTAAATATATATGGTGAAGTCAAAGGACAAGTTATATACTTCAACGAAAAAATCTAACTTACGGTAGGTTGCCTATGCAACCAAATCGAGATATAAAAATGTCTGCTGTATAGACAAGCTTCAGTTCCGAGTTTTGGGCTGTGAGTAAAACCGTTGCCTAAATCCTGGTATTCTGGAAACTGTCCCAGCTAACGTTGGGGAATCAATACTGAGGAAAATTTGCTGACACACTAAGCAAAACTTCCGAAAAATTAGATACCTAAACAAAATAATTTCCATGTTCGCTAAATATTCCTTGGGTTGTGTCTACCAATGGCGATCGCTGAATTTTTTCATTCTCATCCCGATCTTAGGCAACATTTACACCTCTGATTTGTTGCAAGCACAAACCTTACCCAACTCGGTGATTCCAGGCATCAACAGACCTTTACCGTCGCCTTCAGAACCAGAGATACCCAAACTACCACCACCAGACAACCTACTCCAGCCAAATCCCAATATCGCTCCATCTACTTCACCAGGAGTAGTTGAGAGTGAAATTCCTGGAAAAATTACAGTTGAACGCTTTGAGTTTGTCGGTAGTACAGTCTTTACACCAGAAATACTCGCTGCAACTACCAAAAACTTTACGCATAAACCGATAACTTTTGCGGAACTGCTACAGGCTTCTGATGCTATCACAAAACTTTACAACCAACAGGGTTATATTACCTCAGGAGCTTACATTCCCGCCAATCAAACTTTAAAATCGAGGAATAGTATAGTCGAAATAGTGATCCTTGAAGGTAGTTTAGAAAGTATCCAAGTGCGGGGTCTCAAGCGGCTTAATCCTGATTATGTGCGAAGTCGCCTCGAACTCGCTACCAATAAACCACTAAATGTCAATCAATTACTCCAAGCACTACAATTGCTACAACTCGATCCTTTAATCAAAAATATCTCTGGAGAACTGGCGGCGGGTACACAACCAGGAAAAAGTGTTTTAGAGGTCAAAGTTGCAGAGGCAAAAACATTTAGTATTCAAACGAATTTAAATAATAACCGCACACCCAGTATCGGCACCTTTGAGCGACAAATTCAACTCAACCAAGCTAATTTACTAGGAATCGGAGATAGCTTCAATATTGCCTATGCCAACACGGACGGTAGCAACAACATAGATACCAGCTATACACTACCCATCAATTCCCGTAACGGCACACTGAGATTAAACTACAGCCACTCATCCACCAATGTTACAGAAAAACCTTTCGACATCCTAGATATCCGAGGCACTTTCCAAGACTATGGAGTCACCATCCGCCAACCAGTCCTGCAAACACCAACCGCAGAGATTGCCTTAGGAGTATCAGCAAGCCGTCGCGAAAGTGACATTGGCTTCTTGAGAGCACTCACCGGAGAAAGATTACCATTTCCCTCACCTGGTGCCGATAGTAGCGGTAAAACCAATGTTACAGCCTTGAGATTTTTTCAAGAATGGACCCAGCGGGACAGTCAACAGGTAATTGCAGCGCGATCGCAATTCAGTATCGGTGTCGATGCCTTCGGAGTCAACATTAGTAAAACTCCACCAGATGGACGCTTCTTCTCATGGCGCGGACAAGGACAATGGGTGCGTCTTTTAGCTCCCGACACCCTCTTTATCTTACGTGGTGACGTTCAAGTATCACATAAAGCCTTAGTACCATTAGAACAAATCGGCATCGGTGGTCAATCCACAGTACGCGGATATCGCCAAGACCTCATCTTTGCAGACAATGGCTTCCTGGCTTCAGCCGAATTGCGATATCCCCTGATCCGCGCACCAAAAATCAAAGGTCTGTTACAAATCACACCATTCTTCGACTTTGGCACAGCTAGCAACAACTCAGGAACCCCTCTAGACCCTGGTACCATCTCATCCCTAGGACTAGGACTCCTATGGCAACAAAACAACCACTTCACCGCCCGCCTCGACTGGGGAATCCCCCTGATGAATATCCCAGCCCGTAGAAACACGGTCCAAGAAGAAGGACTCTATTTCTCAATCAACTATACTCAACCGTTTTAACACTCCATGTCTGCGTTTTTTACTCATTTCTCTCAAATCAAAACCAATGATACTTACCCTCCTAATCATCCCCACCAACCCAGTAGTCATCACACAGCCCCAACAACTCCTACAACAAGGCTGGCAAATGTACCAACAAGAGAAATACACTGAAGCCGCAAAAACCTTAGAACAAGCAATTCAGCAACTCCAGACCCAAAAAGACGATCTCAATACAGCACTAGCACTAAACTACCTATCCCTAACCCAACAACAATTAGGGCAATTACAGAAAGCGACAACAACAATCGAGCAAAGTTTAGCCCTACTCAAAAACAACTCAAAAATACGTGCCCAAGCTTTAAATATCCAAGGACAACTAAAATTAGCCCAAGGACAACCAGAAAAAGCCCTTACCAGTTGGGAACAAGCAACAATAGCTTATAAACAAGCAGGCGATCGCACGGGAGAAATTGGTAGTAAAATTAATCAAGCTCAAGCATTTCAGATTTTAGGGCTTTACCGCCGTGCCTTGATTTTACTAGCAGAAGTCAAGCAAAACTTAGAACAGCAACCAGACCAAGTACTGAAAGTCAATGGACTATTGAGTATTGGTAATGCCCTGCGAGTAGTCGGCAAATTAGATGGAAAATCAAACATCAACAGTCTTAGTTCTCGACAGGTTTTAGAGCAAAGTTTAGCAGCGTCACAAAATGTACCAACAGAAACAGTTGCTGAAATCTTATTGAGTATCGGCAACACAGCCCAAGCACAGCAAAAAACCTCAGAAGCTTTAGAATTTTATCGTCGGGCGGCTAGTATTGGTTCACCGATAACGCAGTTACAGGCACAACAGAATCAACTGCATCTACTAGTAGAGAAAGGGCAATGGGCAGAAGCTCAAGCCTTATGGCCTGTGATTAAATCCCAACTAGCTAACACGTCACCGAGTCGGAAATCAATTTACACCCGGATTAACTTCGCTCAAAGTTTGATTTGCCTCAAACAAAATACTGAAGAGACAGGAATAACCTTAAACTCATCTTCATTCTGCCCCAAAATACAGAATGAGGCAAGAAACAAAAACCTTCAGCCAGCAACTAACCCCTCTTGGACGGAAATTGCTCAAACACTCAAAACTGCCGTCGATCAAGCTCATGATTTAGGAGATTTGCGAACCACATCCTACGCACTAGGAACATTGGGAAGCTTATATGAGCAAACTCAGCAATGGCAAATAGCCCAAAACTTGACCCAACAAGCATTAAGGTTGTCAGAAAGTATTCAGGCAATAGATATTGGCTATCGTTGGCAATGGCAGTTAGGTCGTATCCTAAATAATCAGCATAATCCTCAAAACAACTATCAAGGAGCGATCGCTGCTTATACAAAATCAGTAAATATTTTAAAATATTTACGTAGCGATTTAGTTGCTAGCGATCGCGAGGTGCAATTTTCTTTTCGCGAGGGTGTAGAGCCAGTTTATCGCGAACTTGTGAGTTTACTATTGCAACCGGGAAGCGACGAACCTAGTCAAGATAACTTAAAGCAAGCGCGACAAGTGATCGAATCGTTGCAATTAGCAGAACTAGATAACTATTTCCGCAGGGCATGTCTTGATGCTCAACCTGTCCAAATCGAGGAAATAGATCTAACTGCGGCTGTGATTTATCCAGTCATCTTACCAGATCGCCTAGAAGTTATCCTCTCGCTGCCAGACAAAACTCTACACCGCTACACAACCCATCTACCCCAAAAAGATTTAGAAAAAACCTTCGATCTACTGCGCCAAAAACTGGTAACCCGTTCCTCTCGCGAGTTTTTGCCTTTATCCAAACAAGTATATAACTGGTTGATTCGACCAGCTGAAGCATATTTGGTAAAAAATAAAGTGAAAAATCTCGTATTCGTGTTAGATGGATCGCTGCGAAATATCCCCATAGCGGCTTTACACGATGGACAGCAGTATATGCTGGAAAAGCAATATAACCTAGCTCTGACACCAGGTTTACAACTGCTACCCCAGCGAAATTTGATTAAAAGAAGACTGGAAGTACTTTTAGCCGGAATCAGTGAATCACGTTTAGACCGCCCAGAGTTTTCGGATTTACCTGGTGTAAAAACGGAACTCCAGCAAATCAAATCAATAATTCCCGCGCGAATATTTTTGAATGAACAATTTACCACCAGTGCGTTCGAGCAAGCAGTTAAGTCTTCTGTCTCGCCCATTATACATTTGGCAACTCACGGTCAGTTTAGTTCCAAAGCTGAAAATACCTTTATTTTGACTTGGAATGAACAGGTGAATGTCAATGAGTTGAATTCTTTGCTAAAAACTCGGGAAGCGAGCCAAAAAGGAGAGATAGAACTACTTGTCCTTAGCGCTTGCAAAACAGCTGATGGTGACAACCGAGCTGTCCTCGGAATTGCTGGTGTTGCCATCCGGTCTGGCGCACGTAGTACATTAGCAACTCTTTGGATCGTTAATGATGAAGCAACTAGTGTTTTGATGGGTGATTTTTATAAACATTTGGCTGATACGAACATGACCAAAGCCGAAGCCTTGCGTCGGGCACAATTGACTCTCTTGAAAGATCCTGCATTCAAGCATCCTTACTTCTGGGCACCTTATGTTTTGGTAGGCAACTGGCAATGAGTTTTTAACGCAATACGGTTCCAAATTAGGCTTAACTTAAAGAGTCAAAGTCAAATTTTTTAACGAACCGCTTGCGTAGCCAATAGCTAATGCGACCTTGCGTGAGACTTATGCAAGAGGTCTAATGTATTGCGAAGCCAGTACCCTGGGCGACTATGCAAACTTAAAGCAAGTGGTATTGGGGTGGGTTAAAATAAAAAAGCTTTGCGTTTTGCCGTGTATGAGTGAAACTGTTTATATTGGAACCAGTATCTTAGGCTACCTCACTGCTAGACAGAGCAGGAATCTTGTCCTAGTTGCAAACGCTACATTGGAGCGGACTAGCACGAAATCCCGCTACACACTTTACCAAACTTTCCTTCAAATGAGCGATCCCAATACCCCAACCGAAAGTGAATTTACTCGATGGACTGACGAACTTGAGGATCTTGCTCGACTAGGAGTAGAAAAGGAAATTGCCCAACATAAAGCTCACGGTAATCCCATATTCTATTCTAGAAACGGTGTTCCCATCATGGAGCTAGCTGATGGGCGTTGCTTTGAATACCGAAGGTTAAAAGATGGCAGTCGAGAGGTGATCTGCGAAGTAGAAAAGCGATGACAACTTTTCCAAAACCTACTCTAACTGTTGTTGCTGGAGCCAATGGTTCTGGAAAAAGCACTTTCACTCGCAATACTCAAGAATCTTTAAAAGTGCCTGTCATCGACCCAGATGCAGAAGCAAGACTACTACGACCTGATAACCCAGAAGCCGCAGCTATTGCTGGGGGTAAACAAGCCATCTTCCGCGCTCGTGCTTACCTAGAAAACAATCAAAGTTTTGCGGTCGAAACTACGCTATCGGGAAATACATATCTCAAAATGATGAGGGAAGCTAAGCAGAAAGGATGGGTTATAGACTTGATATATGTTGGTGTAGATAATGTGGAAACTAATATTGATCGTGTGGCTCAAAGAGTAGCAGCAGGCGGACACAATGTACAAGAAGAAGATATTCGGCGTCGCTACGAACGTAGTTTAGCTAATTTACCAATGGCATTACAACTAGCTGACAACACTTCAATTTATGACAACTCCACAGCAGCAGGGTATCAAAAGATAGTGACAATTGAAAATGGCAGAATAACTCAAAAAGCCACTGACTTACCTAACTGGGCACAAACTGCAATGTAACCAAACCCAAAAGTTGTCGGTTTGGTTGCAGGGGTTTGTTGGGAAAATAATGATGTGAAATTTCAACGTGCGGAACACTTAGTGACTGGAGAACCGAAACCGTAGGGAGTGGTGTTGGGTGTATGAGCAATTAGTGTGACTTCACCTTTATCATTGAATACCCAACCTTGAGCAGGTAATATTTCCGTTTGATCTGGTTTGGTTGTTATGGGTTGCGATCGCTGCACCGTGGCAACCAGGAAGCGAGTATCTTGCCATACCACTTCACTACCGAGCATGTCTGCCGGGTTGGGAGGTAAGCCACCGCGTCCAGTGGCGAAAAATACATCGGAGTTTTTCGCATCTCCAGCGTTGCAACCAGAGGCAATCAGGCGGGAGCGATCAACAATATTTTCTGGTAAAACGGCTAAACCACGGCTGGGATCTATACCTGGGGTGTTAATATTTACAATTCCTTGGAGACCTACACCACTGGTAGAACTGGCAGTAATATCACTTTCTGGAGTCGGTTGCGATCGAGATTGAATACCAAAGATGCCAAAAGAATTGATTGTCACCCGACCACCATTTCCGGTGAAGGCATTCGCACTAATATCACTATTTTCTGAAGGCACAGCAACAATGAAAGGGGTGTTAATCGTAATATTGCCACCGTTGCCTGGATTAAGGTTATCACCTGCGGTGGTTGAGATGCTACTGCCGTGACGTAATAGCAATAAGTCTTGAAGTTGTAAATTAATATTTCCGCCATTACCTGAGTTCGTTTTCGCAGTAATACTTCCTTGGTTATCTAGACGGAGGTCGCGAGCCTGAATTTCTAAATTACCTGCAGTTCCAATACCAGTACTGCTGACAGCTACTAGGGCGCGATCGCTGATACGCAAACGCTGTGTATTAATATTGAGGTTTCCTCCAGAACCCTTGGCATTGGCTCCAACACTAGCAAATAAGCCGCTAGCAAAGCCATTTGCGTCTCTGCCTCGCAGTTGAATATCCGGTGCCGTTACACTTAAGCTACCAGCATTACCTTCCCCTAATGTCGAAGCTGAGACTTGTCCACCACTACTGACGTTCAAGCGTCCGGTCTCAATTGTCAAAGAACCGGCATTTCCCACTCCACTAGAAGTAACTTGTGCAGCGATTTTGCCACCATTATCGACTTGCACGCTATCAGTCGCTTTAATTGTCAGATTGCCGGATTTCCCGATGCCACTCGTAGAAGCGGAGAGATTTGCACCATCGCTGACACTCAATTGAGATGTGTTGACACTGAGATTACCACCATCTCCCTTAGCATTGGATTCAACTCTAGTAAACAAGCCGCTCGGATTACCATTTGCAGCTTTACCTCGGAGTTGAATATCCGGTGCCGTTACACTTAAGCTACCGGCTTTCCCTTCCCCAACTGTCGAAGCTGATACAAATCCGCCACTGCTAAGGTTCAAACGTCCGGTCTCAATCGTCAAAGAACCGGCATTTCCCACTCCACCAGGTTCAACTTGTGCAGCGATACTGCTACCATTATCGACTTGCACGCTATCATTCGCTTTAATTGTCAGACTGCCAGAATTCCCCATACCAATTGTTGAAGCACCAATACTGGCACCATCGCTGATACTTAATCGAGATGTATTGACACTGAGATTACCGCCATCTCCCTTAGCATTGGATTCAACTCTAGTAAACAAGCCGCTCAGACTACCATTTGCAGCTTTACCTCGGAGTTGAATATCCGGTGCCGTTACACTTAAGCTACCGGCTTTCCCTTCCCCTAATGTCGAAGCTGAGACTTGTCCACCGCTGTTGATATTCAAGCGTCCGGTCTCAATCGTCAAAGAACCGGCATTTCCCACTCCACCAGATTCAACTTGTGCAGCGATACTGCTACCATTATCGACTTGCACGCTATCATTCGCTTTGATTGTCAGACTGCCAGAATTCCCCATACCAAATGTTGAAGCACCAATACCGGCACCATCGCTGATACTTAATCGAGATGTATTGACACTGAGATTACCGCCATCTCCCTTAGCATTGGATTCAACTGTAGTAAACAAGCCGCTCGGATTACCATTTGCAGCTTTACCTCGGAGTTGAATATCCGGTGCCGTTACACTTAAGCTACCGGCTTTCCCTTCCCCAAATGTCGAAGCTGATACAAATCCACCGCTGTTGATATTCAAGCGTCCGGTCTCAATCGTCAAAGAACCGGCATTTCCCACTCCACCAGGTTCAACTTGTGCAGCGATACTGCTACCATTATCGACTTGCACGCTATCAGTCGCTTTAATTGTCAGACTGCCAGAATTCCCCATACCAAATGTTGAAGCAGAAATATTGGCACCATCGCTGATACTTAATCGAGATGTATTGATACTGAGATTACCGCCATCTCCCTTAGCATTGGATTCAACTCTAGTAAACAAGCCGCTCGGACTACCATTTGCGTCTGTGCCTCGGAGTTGAATATCCGGGGAAGTTACACTCAAGCTACCGGCATTACCTGAGCCAGATGTTGAAGCCGACACTTGTCCGCCATCAGTGATACTCAAGCTTCCCGTATTGATGCTTAAGTTACCTCCCTGACCCATTGCTCCACTTTCGACATCGTTTGTAATATCGCTACCGACAACTTTAATTTCTCCTGTGGCATTCAGCGCAATATCTCCCGCCTGCGAGTTAGCTGAACCTTGGTTTTGTACGATTCCTCCACGGATCACACTTCCTCCTGAAACTTCCAGATTTCGCGCATTAATCGCGATGCTACCGCCGTTACCAGAAGCCACATTTAAGTTGGCGTTATTAGTCAAAGACACATCTGCTCGCGTCACATTCACGGGAAAACTTAAACTAAAGTTATTGCCATCAAGATTATTTATCCCGACTGTTCCCGGTGCAGCTAGTCCTCCCAATTCCACTCGACCACCTAAAGCTTCGACAATCCCACCATCTAAGTTGACATTGCCACCGACTAATAATAAACTTCGTCCATTCAGCACATTTAGCCCGTTGATGGGCCGATCGCTCTGTCCATTGAATGAAGCTCCCAAGACGTTCGTTTGTGCGGTGGAACGATTGACGATCGCACCTTGATTCGCCAGTGCATTAAAAAACAAGGCTGATGGTTGAACTGAAAGTAAATTGCTCGATGCTGGTTCTGAAGCGCTAAATAGTCCGGTCTCACCAAATTTGATGGCATTTGCGGTGGTGGCGATAAATGACCCACCGACATCTAAACTGGCATTTTGACCAAAAATAATCCCTTGAGGGTTAATCAGAAATAAGTTGGCTTGGGAGTTACCGATGATGCCCAGAGTACCTAAAATCTGAGAGGGGTTATTTCCGGTGACTCGTGCCAGAATATTTTGGATGTTGGTATTTGGACTGATGAAATATGCGCCTCGTCCTTGACTGACGTTGAATTCTAAAAAGCTATGGAACAGGTTTGAGCCTCGAATCGCGCCTCCGGTAATCCTGTCTATTTGAGCGTTGGGAGTAACAATTGAGCTTTCTGACGATAGTGTTTTATCTGGTGTTATTTGTGCGCTGGCGCAATTTATCGGCAGCGCTCCACTCAGCAACACCACTAAGACCAGTTTTGAATTTATGCACCCTTGCCTTGAATTTTTGTCAAGCATCGTATTTCTACTATTATAGCCGACTGTATATTATTCAAATTTTGTAAAAATTCTTTGCAATTCCAAGTATATTTGCTGAGAAACCATTTAATTGTTAAGAATTGTGTCTGAGTATACTCTACGATGTCTATGTAGTTAACGGATAGCGAAGAGTGCTAATATATACTTATTTTTATTTGTATCCGCGTAAACTTTAGTAGCGGAGGTAGCTTTTTTTTTTCTTTTTTATCTGGCAGAATTGGATGTGAGATATTTAAATTAAAGTGGCAGTCAATATATTGTTAAGTGTATATACTATTGTTGACTGCCGAAAAATCTGCCAGATTTGGATTAAATGAAATATAACTTTCGTACAATTATAGTTTTAGGAAACATCATCATCAGAAATCCTTGATATTGCTTGATTTTTCCTCTAGCCTGCACGAAAGAGAGATTTTCATTGATCGCAAACTCTATTAAAGTTAAACAAGAGTAACTTTGTGACTCCTGAATAAGGGTTCACAGTCAACCATATGAAACAGATTATCCTCGCGATCGCTATCCTGTTAACGGTGACAGGATCTATCAAACCCGCAAAAGCTAAAACATCGCCATCTCAAGCTTACTACCCAGTCAGCGAAGCGATCGCATCGACAAGTAGCAATCGCCATAATTTATCAGTTTGGCTATTGATAATTGCGGGGAGTGGGGCAATTATAACCTATGCTTATATAATCCGACGTTCGGCAAAAACTCCTGCGACTAAACTAGAGCCGCTCTTCGATTCCCCAGATAGTAACTCATATATAAAAAGTGCTTATACTAGATTTCAGCAGGGAGATACCGAGGGAGCGATCGCAGATTTCACAGCTGCGACTACCACCGCTCCTCAGAATGCAGAAATTTATATCGAGCGAGCCAATTTTCACAAACATCAACTCAATGATAATTTGGGAGCAATAGAGGATTATACGTATGCAATTAGTATTAATCCTCACAATGCTTTATTTTATATTTGGCGTAGTCAAGCCTATCGAGCACTGGGTGAGCAGCGAAAAGCAGTAGCAGATTATAACCAAGCTATGAAGATAGCACCAGATGAAACGATGTATCACGCTTTTTCCGCATCCTCAAGAAAGGATTAGGGAACTTTCTAAGCTCTGAAGTACTTCCGACGCAGCTTGGTATCTTTTACTAGGATCGAAATCCACCATTCGGTCTAAAATTTTAGCTAATTCTGGTGTGACTTTCACAAATTGATGCCAGAGCAACATACTAGTATCAGGATCTCTGTCTAAAAGTTTGGGAGATACTCCAGTTAAAGCCTGAATACCAATCATTCCCAAAGCATAAATATCGCTACTAATCCTCGGATGACCCATCATTTGCTCTGAAGGTGCATAGCCAACAGTTCCAATCGCGATCGTTTGGTTTTCGTTCTCTGGGTGTTGCGATTGAAGCTGCTTCACAGCACCAAAATCAATTAGTACAAGACGGAGATCGCTTTTGCGTCTCATTATATTAGCCGGTTTAATATCCCGATGGATCACGCGGTAACTGTGAACAAAAACCAATACCTCTAAAATATCTTTGAGAATAGTCACAACTTGCGACTCCGAGAGACGTTCATCCGTAGAAAGCTCATCGAGAAGAGAATTCCCATCAATAAATTCTTGTACCAGGTAAAATTGTTCATTTTCTTCAAAATAACCTAGCAAATAGGGAATGCGATCGTGCGTTCCTAAAAGCTCTAAAATTTCACCTTCAGTTTTAAACAGCCTGCGAGCAATATCTAAAAAATGTGGATCTTTCCGAGCCGGTTGTAAGTACTTAACTACACACTTAGGCTGACTGGGACGCTGAGTATCATCAGCTAAAAAAGTATTACTAAATCCACCAGAACCAAGATGTCTAATAATTCTGTAGCGCTGGTTTAACAAGTTATCTGGGCGCGGAGTATTGACCTCTGTCTTTGCATTGGAATGTTCACCTTCTCGCAATAAGTCTTGCAATATAGAGATTGTTCTTTCTTGCTGCTGAACTTGCTGAGCAATTTTTTCCTGTTGCTGCTTAGTACGGAAAGCACCATAAGCTAGTACACTTCCCATTGAAATCACTAACCCTAGCACAGGTGGGACTACTGGTACCCAAAATTGAGTAAACAGCAGAAAATTAATTCCTAGTAAAGCACCCAAACTGACTACTCCTGCAACTCCCAGACGTAATGGATGCTGAATTCGCCAAGCTAAAACTCCGCCGCCTAAAGTCCATAACCCGCACCACAAAATTTCTTCCCATTCAGACCAAAACCAAAACAACTGTCGTCCGTCAGCCACTGCACTGAGTATCTGACTTGCCATCTGAGCGTGTAAAACTACTCCTGGCATTTTCTGGTTGTCTAGCATCCTAAAACTATAAGGTGTATTAAAAGCGTCTCTAATACTGGGTGCAACTATGCCAATGAGAACAATCCGGTCTTTGACTAAGTTAGGAGTTAATTTATCTGCAAGAACCTCTGTGAGGGTGATTTGTTCCGCAACCTTGTTTGCAGAGCGGTAGTTAAGGAGAATTTGGTAGCCTCTTGCATCCACATTGTGATAACCACCAGAGTCGCTTTGCAAACGCTTAAACACGGTCTTACCTAAGATTAAGTCTTTTTGTGGTGTAAGTTGCGGTTCAATGTTGAGATAGGAGAGTGCAAGTTTCAAACCCAATGAATAAGGAGTCACGCAACGAGAGGTATTGTCTGGGGGAATTGCCAGCAAATTGCGACGCACAATATCATCAGTGTCAGGTATGATGTCACTGAAACCCACTCTCTCTGATTCCAAACCTGGTGGTGGTGGTGTATCGGGATTGACAGAGTCAGCATGTTTACAGACAGGGACAATGCGATCGCTCGTTTGGATATGTTTAACTAACTTATCATGACCAGGATTTACTGGTAAATCCCGAAATATGTCTAACCCAATTGCTCGTGGTTGATACTTTTCTATTTTATTAAAAGCACTATCGATAATTTCGCCAGTTAGCGGCCAATTCCATTTTTGTAAATCCTTCTCTGTAACTGTGACAACTAAAATCCGTCGATCCGGTCCTGGATCGGGACGCATTTGCATCATTTGGTCAAAAGCTCTCAACTCCATTGGTTCTAGTAATCCCAGTCGCTGCACCCCTACTAGTAATACTGTCACGATTGCGCTAGTTATAATCACTGGTTGTGTAATCAGACTTCTCAAGTTTGCCAGCATGATCTTAAGTAATTATATTTATGCAAATTTCTAGCTTATACCATGTTCTATAAAATATTGCATAGAAAAATCCTCACACCGCCCTATCGTGTATCCCGCTCACCATAATTTACCAAGGATTACCCACCATCGTAAAAGCTGCCCAGTAATAAGGATGATTCAATAGTCCATCAGGTTGAGTAATACTATCAGCAGGTAAAGATAACCCGCCAACTGTACTAAAACCTTGCAATTGTCCATTCTTCAAGTAAATTTCACCTTTTGCCATTGCTACCTGCGCCCGTCGTAAAGCTTCAGCCCGAATGGGAGCCGTTTTTAACTGTTCATAAAACTTCGTCATCAATGCCGCAGTTCCCACGTCGTTCACACTCCATAAACTGGCGACGCTAGTTTTCACACCAGCTAAAACAGCCAAACCGGCAAAACCAATCTCTGCTTCTTCATCTCCTAAAGCCGTGCGACAAGCACTTAAAACCAACATCTCTACTTGTGGGTCATTAAAACCTAATTGTCGGATTTGGTTCAAACGCAACTTATTTTCCCATAATTGAATATAAGATTTACCAATAGGACCTTTAGTAAAATCAGCATGAGTTGCCATGTGGATGATGCCAAAAGGTTGCTGGCGGCGAATCGATTTGAGATTACTTAAAGTAGCTTGGTTGTTCAAGAATAATTTGCCTTGCCACAATTTAAATACCAAAGTTGATAATTCCACTGGTACTGCTGGTAAAGGTTCTTGTCCTTGAGTACTTTGGGAAACACCCATTGCCAAAAGCTGTGATTTTTTAATGTCAGTATAAAGAGTATTAGTCAAACTTAAACTTGGCATTAAGCCAATGCTGAATTTCTCCACTAAAAATCCTTGCCCGTCATGCAGGGCTGCCATTGGTATAGAACGCAAGCCAATATCAGATAAAAAGACCAGATTGCCAATTCCACGTATTTTTAAATCTGCCTCAATGGGTGTAATTATCCAGTCATAAAGTTGCTTCGCCGGACGCAAATAGCCAGTTTTACCCAGGTTACTGGGACTAGCAACTTGATTGCGAAATTTTTCTGCTGCTGCTAAAACTTTACCTCTAGTTGCATCTGCAATTCGGTGGCGAATCGGATTTCCTTTTGCTGTGACGACTACAACTTCTAATTGATCGCTTTCTTGCTCCGTAAGTGTTTTTAGCTGTTTAGTCTGAGAAGAGGTTTCCCCTGGTGCCACCTCTACAGGAACAAAACTCAAATAGACAAATGCCGGTTTCACACCAGTAGCTTTCTCTATTTTTAAAGCAATTTCACTGGCATCATCGAGGGTTTTTAGTGGTGGACTAGCTATACCTAAGTAGTCTGCCACTCGACTCGTTAATTTAAATTCGGGAGTGGTATTAGGAAAAATAATTGGATTCGTCGAAGCAATAGGATTGGGAATAATCGGCGTGTTATTTAAAGGCTGCTCGCGAGGATTATGTTCGCACAGCAAATCGCAGGTCTTGATCTTTGGGATTATTGGCGTTGGCGTTGGTGTTGGCGTTGGCGTTGGTGTTGGTGTTGGTGTTGGTGTTGGCGTTGGTGTGATATTGATACCAATTTGTCTTGGTGTAGAAGAAGAAACGCGATCGCTAGCACTAATTGTAAAAGCATTCTGCGCTCCAGTACTATTTGCGCCTGGTGTATAAACTAAAGTATCATTGGCGGTTAAGGTGGTGACACCAGGAATAACAGGTCCACCGTTGACCGTGAGATTTCCAGAATTTACGGCATCAACTCGAATAGTAGTAATGTCGTTATTGGCATCAGTGACAGTAGGAGAGAGACTAGAGAACTGTACAGTCACAGGCTGATTAGCTTGTGTACTAGGTAGGGATGAGTTCGTTGTTAATGTGGGAGGTGTGTTAACGGAAGTGATTGTAATTCCATTGGGAGTACCACTCGCATTTCCACCATTAGCGAGTACGGGGAAAGTATTAACCGCAGGATTTGATGACAATATGGAAGTTCCGCCAGCGTTAATTGACCCGGCTGTACCATTGATGCTAGCATCACCCACAATAAAAGGTAGATTATTGGCTCCACCATCATGGATAATCGTCACTGTTCCACCTTGAGGAGGTCCAACATTCACATTTGATCCTTGGCTGCTAGTAGTGCCATAGCTAGCGATTGTGTCTCCTGTTCCCTGTATAATTGCTGTTCCTTGCACCAATCCATTTGTTTGAATTTGCACATTTCCACCCTTAATAGTGCCCCCAATATTTGTTGTGCCTCCAGAGACGATAGTCGCAAAACGAACCGTACTGCCAAAAGGATTAGTAGTGGAGAGAGTGACGTTACCGCCTGTTGCGGCACTTGTACTATTCGCATTAGTTGCATTTGCTGATGAATTGATCGCATCAGTAGTAATATTATTCGCAGCAGTTAAATTTATGTTGCCACCTGTTAGGGAAAGGTTGCTCGTAGAACCCCTGGAAATTGTGTTGGCTGTAGAAGAAGAATTGATCGCACCTGTGGTGATACTACCTGTAGTACTGGTTAATTGTACATTTCCGCCTGTGGCTAAACTGGAATTAGGACTCGCATTCGGATTAGGGGTTTGATTGAAAGAAGAATTGATTGCATCCGTTTGAATATCACCTGCTGCACTGAGAGTAATATTACCAGCCGTAGAGGTTCCTCCGAATGCACTAGTAGATGGATCACGGCGAGTATCCAGCGTTTTGAGAGTAATTGCATCATTGCTACTGCTAACGCGAATATTGCCAGACCCATATCCATAACCAGTTCCACTGGCAATGATGTTACCAGCCGTAATTTTGCCACTGGCTGCTAAATTAACATTACCACTGTTATTAAAATCAATAGTTGTATCGATATTTCCTAGGGATAGGCTAGCTCCGGAGATATTTACGTTTCTACCCTGTGTTCTAATTGTATCAGTCAGAGTGACAAAAGCGACAGCACCATTAGTAGAGGTTAAGGAGAGGTTTTTGCCAATTAAGTTAACTACACCAGGGCTAGTTACTGACGGAGTTGCTCCTGTAATCGAGTTGATGGTAATGTTACCTGTAGCTTGTAAGTTGATATTTGTTCCAAAACCTAGAGCCGCGATCGCACCCCAAGAAACAGTGTTAGCACCATTATCTGCCTGTCCACTCAAGATATTACCGGCAGTGCTATCAAAGGAACCCGAACCTGATGGCGCATCAATAATAGTTAATGTGCTGGGATCTAATAATAATGTGCCAAAATTGCCTTTAGTTGCCGAAGTATCAACCTGACCCAGGAAAGTCAAAAAGTTTTTACCGGATACTTCCACAAAACCACCATTTCCAACATTAGTGCCGCCACGAGCGGTAATATTGCCAAAAAACTTAGTTGTGTTGTCTGACCAAACAATGACGCGACCGCCATTTCCATTGAAGCGACTATCAGCATTAATAATGGAAGTGCGGTCAACATGAGTTTCCGTTGCATTAGGTAAAATACCCTTACCTTGGTAATCTCCACCAATTCGTACCGTACCACCACTACCATTTATTGCTGATGCATCAATGTTGGCACCAATTATCCCAACTTTTTTGCCCAGGATATTTACTGTACCATCCGTATTTCCGGAGACATCAACTTTGCCTGCCACAATGGTTGTACCAGGGTTAGTAGGAATAAGAATATTAGATGCTGTTAATTTGACTGTTCCGTCTTGATTCGCAGTTAACCCTGTATTGCCAACTGTCAGTAATTTTGGTAACGAAGCGATAGGAATTGTCTCATTATTTGGTAAATTGCTGTTAGGGTTAGAAGGCTGAATCTCTAAACTCAACAAGTTTCCCGGCTGACTCAAACGTACTAAATTCTGTCCAGGTATAGATGTGACGACAATTTGACCTGATGGCGCTGTCAGTTGTCCAGTATTTATGACTGTACCACCTAGCAATGTGAGACTTTGCCCAGTCCCTACACCCAGATTACCAGCATTAATGATCGGTCCTGATTGACTTTGAGTAAATGCAAATCCATTTGGCTTTCCAACCAAAGCGGCATAGTCGCTATTACCGACGGCATTCAACCAATTACTACCAAAACTAATTCCATTTGCAGTAGTTGCTGTAAAAGCGCCTGGTACATTTAAACTCGCACCAGAACCAAAGATAAATCCAGATGGATTCATCAACAATAGGTTAGCATTGCCACCACTCACCTGTAATACACCATTTATTACAGAAGGATTTCCACCATTTACGCGACCCAGAACATTTTGTAAGTTGGGATTGGCGCGAAAGTTAGCAACTTGCCCGGATTGCACTCCAAATTCTTGAAAGCTATGAAACAGGTTTACTCCATCCCGTGATGTCTGACCACCTGTAATATCAATTATGTTCCCGTTAGGACTCACAACAGTATTCGTACCATCCCGCGCGGGGACAACCTGTTGTGCTTGAGCGAATGTATGAACATTAACTGAAAATGGGATGAAAGCCAAGCATATACACGGCGGAACTATACGTAAAAAACTTAAAGCAACTTTATACTGGTGATTGTGTGGAGCGTAATGAGAAATAGGCTCTAGTTTTGGCTGTTTATACTTCTGTCGCAGTATAAAAATACCACTAGGCAATTCAACATCAATCTGCAATTCCTCCGCTAGTCCCCTTCTTTGCAATGCTTGGGAAACCGCTTCTTGAGCGGCGAGTATTTGCTTTAGTCTTTTAGTTGTAGATATACTTGTGGCATGAGTGCGATAAAGATAGAGGGGTTTTTTGATTTGGTAGACTTGGGCGACTTCTGACAGCCGTAAGCAAAGGTCGTAATCATACGCATAATAATTATCAGAATTAATACCTCCAACTCGATCGTAAACCGAGCGTCTAATTAACCGAAAATGGAAGGTCATGAAATCTACTAACAGCGCGTCTTTTGAGTAGGGAATACGACAGCGGCTACCATAATCAACAATTTTTCCGGTTTTGTCTATGTCTAAATAGTCTGTATAAACAAATCCTACTTGTGGATGCTGTTCAAGGACTGCAACAGTTTCGGCGATGGCTGAAGGCGCAAGGATATCGTCACTATCTACCCAACCAATGTAAATTCCTCTAGTTTGAGCGATCGCATCTATTCTCGTCTTGGCAATCCCTTGATGAGTTGCTTTAACTACCCGTACTCGTTGGTCTTGCTGGGCATACTTATCCGCGATTGCCACAGATTCATCTGTGGAACCATCATCCCAAATGAGTAACTCTAAATCTTGCCAAGTTTGTGCCAGAACACTAGCGATTGCAGCATCAAGGTATTCCTCCCGGTTGTAATTGGCGATAATTATAGATACAAGTGGTAACATTGAAGTCTCCTAATTTTCAACCAGTTATTCAAAGGTTACAACATGTTTTCCAAATTGTATGTCATTGCCAATAATCTATTCGGGTATGATAACAACCGCGTTCGTATACGCTATTGAAGATCTGTTGTAGAGGAATGATGAGTTCGGAGTCTTCTAGCTTCAATGGTAGCGGAAAATTTGGTAGCATTTCTTGAATCGTCAAACTATAAAGGTCTGCGATTGGACGAGTATGTCCACGACTGATCAAAATTCGGTATGCAGTTGTGGACAGGTTTCCAGTCATCGACATTGGTTTACCACTGCGAAGTAAATCTAACTCGACTAAATTAGTTGAGCTACCAAGAATCAAGAAGCGCTTCGACTTCTATATAATACTGCGAACTTAGTTGCGGTTCGATTGCATCAGCGATAGCTACGATCAATCGGCTATGGAAAGATGACCAAAAGATTGGTTGTTCTAGATATGGGTCCATTCCCGGAAACGGCGATAGCATAGGAAACCCCTGTGGCAAACGAATGAAAGGAACTATAACTATAAGTCTGCCACAGACCATATACTAGAAATTTAAGCTCGCGAGCGACTTCCGTCGCGTTTTTTGATTTTGAGTCAGATAATGTGTCCGAATTGGACACATTTTAGAGGAAGACGATAGCTTCGCGCATTTGCTGACTACTGACTGCTACAGATGATCGAGCAGACTCAAACGTAATCAGTATTTAGGCACGTACTGAGGAATCAGCATCGCTATCGCCAGTCTAAAAATGCACATTTCTATGCTTAAGTCTTATTTATACTACTTGTTTAAGTAGCAATCTACATAGTGCGACCTAATGTTCTGTTCCAAATGAAAACGGCAATAATTGCGCCAATTACAGACACTATTACTCCCGGAATGCTAAGAGTTGCAGAGGTCAATACTAAATGACCTGTGGAGAAGAAAGTGGCAACAATTCCGCCGACAAAGGCTCCAACAATTCCGAGAATCAAGGTTCCCAATATTCCACCGCTACCTCTGGCTTCAGGATCGATGGCTTTAGCGATCGCACCAGCAACTAGACCTAAAACAATCCAAGCAATAATATTCATAACTCAGTTTCCTAAATATCTTAAATTTGATATTTTTAATCTACCAGACCCAACCATAACTACGCCTCTACCCTGTGATACAACTTACAGAATATTAGGAGAACTTGAGTAGATCTACATATTTTTATCCAGTAAAATACTTAATTCAGCAGGCGGATTCAGGCTATTGAATCAAAAATGGCGAGATATGAGATACTCAATACCGAGAGTGTAAATATTTGTTATGTTGGAGAATTTTTCATTCTTTGCAAATTATTAAACATTTCCCGATCAGCATTGCAACACTCACAAGCTTAGCTGATTAAACAACCACCAATATAGTATTACTCCGAAATTAATAGACTTTCATTTTGGATATCTGGTACAATTTGCCAACTGACGGCACTGACTCCAGGCTCCAAGCTCAAACGGCTGACTATCTGCTCTAACAGGATATCCTGACGATCTATTGTGAAGAGTTCTGCTTTGACTTCGATTTTAGCCGGATTGTCCATATCCTGACTTTGAAGACCGCGCAACATGAGTGATGGGTAATTTACTGCCTGTAGGAGTAAGACACGTACATGAACTTCATCTTCACTCCGACAGATGATCGAGCAGCGATAACAAACTTCCACTTCCGTGTTTTTGATGGGTTGCCGATTGATACTATAAGCTAGAGGTCGCAGGAGTATGTTGGCTAAGAGTACCGCGATCCCGAATTCTGTCCAGTTCATCCCTACCTCTCCTGTCTTTGAGAGTCATTTTACTTGGGATTGGTTGGTAGTAGAACTCACCTCACTACTACTAACCCGTTGAAATTGCATATATTCACTTCACCGAACCAAATGCTCCTGCAAGATAAAGCATACGTACCTAAACATATTTCCACTGGGAGAACATCGCCGCTTGACCGCAGGGCTGATTCTGCTCATCGAGGACGTTCCAGAGGGTAGTGTTTTCGATGTAAAAGCCTTTACCAGTGCTAGAAATGCGAACACCGGAATAGTTAGTGATAAAACCTTGATTTGCAGCTTCAGTCAACAGACTGGCGCGTTCCGGTTGTAGTGTCTCTGGAACCGATTTCCGGGAAGGCATCTGGGTAAAATCTTCCCAAGAGAGTTCCCATAATTGCAATGCCTTACGATTGCCATAGTTAAAAATTGGGTCTGGTTCTGTACCGTGGGAGGCTAAGATGAAAGGCGCGGTGAACAGTAATTCGGCTATTTCGTTCGGTTCTCCGTGAGGATCGAAGAGATGTTGTCCCGTCCAATGGTGATAACTGTGTAGTAGTCGTTGGCTGTGGCGAATGATTGTTTCTTTGTGCCAGGGTGAGCGATCGCTAGTCATACAGTTTGTAAGCGTGATTTTTGGTAATTAGTCTTAATAAAAGCCTATTTGCGATTGCTTGTAAATAAAGATGTGAGATTGATGACTCAAGTTGTGATTGTTGGGGCTGGACCGGCGGGGGCGACGCTTACCTTGGTGCTGGTGAAACGTGGTATTGCGGTGAAACTGATTGAAGCTTCGCGGAATTTTCAGCGCGTGTTTCGTGGTGAAGGGTTGATGCCGAGTGGAGTGGATGCGTTGGAGCAGATGGGATTTTCATCTATATTAGAAGGCATTCCGCATCGATCGCTCTCTTCCTGGGAGTTTATCATTGATAACCGATCGCTGTTCCAAGTTGCTGAACCAATAGAATTCGGTGGTAAGTCAACTACGCTGGTTTCTCAGCCGGCTTTGTTGGAAGCTTTGATTGAAGAGGCTTCTAATTATTCTCATTTTGAGTTTGTGCATGGTACTCCTGTACAGGATCTAGTGTGGAGCGATGGACGGGTGAGTGGGGTGAAGTTGGGGGACGATCGCGTCTATAATGCGGATCTCGTGATTGGTGCTGATGGTCGGAATTCAATGGTACGCCAACGAGCAAGCTTAGAAATAGAGCAAAAATCTCAGAGTTTTAATATTCTTTGGTTCAAAATGGCAGATAGTCCGCATTTTCAGTCGGAGAATGTCTTTTATTCGATTGTTAATGGTCGTCATGCATTTGGTTTATTTCAAGGATCGGCAGGAAATTTGCAAATGGGCTGGGCGCTACGTGCAGATGACCCGGATTGGAAGCAAGTCGATTGGGTGGAGATGTTTGCTGCTGTGTCACCGCCTTGGTTAGCAGAACATGTGCGTCAAAATGCCGAAACTTTGGAACGACCTGTGTTGTTGTCTGTTGTGGTTGGTCGGTGTCCGCGTTGGAGTACGCCAGGTTTATTACTTTTGGGGGATGCGGCTCATCCAATGTCACCCATTCGCGCTCAAGGAATTAATATGGCTTTGCGGGATGTGATTGTGGCGGCGAACTATTTGGTTCCTTTGTTGCTTGCGGGAGCGGAATATGGGAATATTGATGCAGCGTTACTACAGATTCAAGCTGAACGTGAGCCGGAGATTAAACGAGCGCAACAGTTGCAGGCTGAGGAAGCGGCGCAAGCCGAATTATTGGGTAACAGTGCTGTGTTGCGATGGGCTGTGAGCAATTTCGCCCCCTTGATTCGCTGGCGTGTACGTTCGTCTTGGATTAAACGACAGCGCCAGTTACGTCAAGGAGTAACGTTGGTAAAGTTAACTGTTTAATGTCTGACTAATTTGTCACGGAGAATTTTGATGCGATCACGAAATCCGGCTGCTGCTTCAAACTGGAGATTTTTCGCCGCTTCTTTCATTTGTCCTTCCAACACCGTGATTAATTGCGGAATCTGATCTAAGGGTAGTTCGTCGATGTGTTCGTCTACTACCTTTAACTCAGTTGCATTCAACTTCCGAGAAACTTCTAAGAAAGATAATATCGAGTTGGTGGATCTTTTGATAATCGACTTAGGTGTAATTCCGTGTAGCTTATTATATGCTGTTTGGATACCTCGCCGACGTTCGGTTTCGTCAATTGCTTTGGTCATGCTGTCGGTCATGCGATCGGCATACATAATCGCTTGTCCGCGAACGTGACGGGCGGCGCGTCCGATAGTTTGGATTAGCGATCGCTCGGCTCGCAAAAATCCTTCTTTATCAGCGTCTAAAATTGCCACCAAGGAAACTTCCGGTAAATCCAAACCTTCCCGTAACAAGTTTACACCAATTAAGACATCAAATTTACCGTCACGTAAATCCTGTAAAATCTCAATCCGCTCAATCGAATTAATCTCGGAGTGCAAATAGCGGACTTTAATCCCGTGTTCTTGCAAGTATTCGGTTAAGTCTTCCGCCATCCGCTTGGTCAAAGTTGTCACCAGTACTCGTTCGTGCAAATCGACGCGGTCTTTGATTTCACCCAACAAATCGTCTATTTGACCTTCTGTAGGGCGCACAAATATCTCCGGATCGATGACCCCGGTTGGTCGAATCACTTGTTCGGCGATATGACCGGCGGAAAGTTCCATTTCCCAAGTTCCTGGGGTGGCGGAAACAAAAATGCACTGGTGGGCTTTATCCCAGAATTCTTCGGATTTGAGAGGACGGTTATCAGCAGCACTCGGTAGGCGGAAACCATGCTCAATTAAGACTTTTTTCCGCGCTTGGTCGCCGTTGTACATTCCCCGAATTTGTGGGACTGAGACATGGGATTCATCGACTACTAGTAGCCAATCTTTAGGGAAGTAATCAATTAAACATTCTGGTGGTGCGCCGGCGAGTCTTCCAGCTAGGTGGCGAGAATAGTTTTCGACTCCGTTACAATAACCAACTTCTCGCAACATTTCTAAGTCATAGCGGGTGCGTTGGTCAATGCGTTGGGCTTCGAGTAGCTTTCCGGCTTGTTCTAATTCGTTACGGCGTTGCTTTAATTCGGCTTCAATGTTGTTACAAGCCGCTTCTAGTCGGTCTTCGGGGGTGACAAAGTGACGTGCTGGATAAATATTGATTGCATCGACACTTTTGATAATTTCTCCTGTCACCGGATCGACATAGCGAATCGCGTCAATTTCATCGCCGAAAAATTCCACCCGGACAATCCGGTCTTCATATGCAGGACCAATTTCCAGGACATCGCCCCGGACACGGAAACGACCGCGACCAATTTCCATGTCGTTGCGGCTGTATTGTACCGAGGCTAAATCACGTAAGATTTGCCTTTGGTTGACTTCCATTCCCATTTTTAAAGGAATGGCGGCTTTGAGGTATTCTGAAGGAATTCCTAAACCGTAGATGCAACTGATGCTCGCGACGACAATGACATCGCGACGTTCAAATAGCGATCGCGTGGCTGAGTGCCGTAACATGTCGATTTCGTCGTTAATCGACGCTGTTTTCTCAATAAAGGTATCACTGACGGGAATATAGGCTTCTGGCTGATAATAATCGTAATAACTGACGAAATACTCGACGGCGTTTTGAGGAAAGAAATCTCGTAATTCGTTACACAGCTGTGCAGCTAGAGTTTTGTTGTGTGCGAGTACTAAGGTTGGTCTCCCCAATTTTTCAATAACTGAGGCGATGGAAAAGGTTTTACCCGTTCCGGTAGCACCGAGTAAAGTTTGGTACTGATTGCCTGATTCTACGCTGGTTGTGAGTTGAGCGATCGCTTGTGGTTGATCGCCTTTGGGTGTGAAGGGAGCTTGAATTGTGAATTGTGTCATAAAGTTGGGAGCGAAGAGCGATCGGTAATTATCGTCTTGAGTCTACCTAGTGGTCTTTTCTTAAGGTAGCGCAGCATATCTTTATATAATTTTACCATTTATATTTAGTTATGTTTCCTATAGGAAAAACTTTATTCAGAAACAACATTTTTTCGCGCTAAACTTTAACCAATGAGGATAAATTTTATTTCTCCTATATTTTGAAACTAATTTGACGATTCAAGAGGTATCCGCTCATGACTATTAGCAGTACTGACAAAGTGGACGAAACCGCCAAGAAGCTTAGTCTTCAACCAAAACCGACTAAGCCAGATTCTGGCGACCACGGTCAGACCGCAAATACACAAACGACAGTAGAAGTCACACCGATCCCCGAAGGTGTCACAAAACTTGATCTTCCCGCGAAGTCAAATTCGGCGCTGACCTCAACACAACCAGAAGAAGCACATCAGACCCATACCATTGGTGGACGTCCTGTTGATGCTAGTCATTTGCATGTGACTGAGACTGTTAATGCGATGGGAATACGACCAGTTGCGGCAAACAACACAACCCACTATGTAGGCACCATGAATGTGTCGGGTATGCGTCCCATCTCGGAGAGTACATTGCATATTTCCCAAAACTCTTCTGTGATGGGGAATCGTCCAGTTGCATCCAACACAATCGAAGATACTGAAGCTAGTATGGGTTATCTAGATTAAATTAGAAAGCCTTATTAACTTATATTATTCAATCCGGTGACAGGTGTCAGCGGTTTTTTTATACCTGCTTGCCAAGAACGAAGCTTTTACTCTGAATTTCAGTCTTTAAGTAGAGAAGATGATCTGTCTGGTGACGGAAGGTCATAAGGTAACTTTACTAATACATTAAAGAAGTAAATAAAAAAGGTTAAAGCTAAATTTCAGCTTTGACAAGATTCATAAATAACTTGGAGCAAGAAAATGAGTTTAGAAGAAAAAGCCAAAGCAGCCGCTAAAAATATTGAAGGCAAAGCACAAGAAGCTTTAGGCAACATCACCGGCGATCCTAAGGATCAAGCTGAAGGCAAAGCAAAGCAAGCTGAAAGTTCAGTGCGCCAGGGCGTAGAAGACGTAAAAGACAGCGTCAAAGATGCAATAGACTAGTAAGCTCTATTTCAATGCTGAGAGTTTAAATACCGTTTGCTTGTGAATTTAAACTATCAGTTAACACAATTAGGTTTGCAATACTCAGCCAAAGGCTTTAATTGCAAGCCTCTTATTTATGTGAACGTCTTAAACAGATTTATCTTGCTCAGTGGAGGCAGACTGAAGGAGCGAAAAGTATTTTGGGAGAACAGGAATATGGCTCTACTACAGCAGAGTCCACAAATCCTAGTGGCTTTCACCTTGGTCTCTATCCTAGCATTCGCCACAGCGTGTAGAAACAGAAGTGTAGCCAATTTTTAGATTTTAATCAGCCAGAGGAGACCGGGAAAATGCCTAGCAGCGACGAATATAAACGTCAAATTATGAGTGATTTGGCTAGAGGTAACGTGGAATCACTTGGTAATATTCCCGCTGACCCGACAACAGAATACCAAAGTTTTGACGATTTTGCTCAACGCTCAACTCAACACGAGCGCCGCGAGATGTTTGGTAAGTCTTTACATCCCGATCAAATACCGACTAGCCAAATGGAACCAGAACTCCAAAAGGCAATTGAAAAAATTAAACCCAACGAACGTCACAATGTCGCGCGTTCTTTTTTCAAATATTTGCAGCCAAGAGGGTTAAGCGATCGCTACCTAGAACAACAATTAACCCTGTCAACTTGCAATCCTCATAAAATGACTGCTGAGGATGTGAGCAAACTAGCAGCCTTTGCTTATCACAATCATCCCGACATCTTTCAAGAAGTGTTGGCGGAACAACCAAGTATTATGAAGTTTCTCAGTAATCCGATTGTTGGTGCAGTATTGGGAATTGCTGCCACTAAATGGTTGGGTAATCATCGTCGATAAAATTTGGCTCACGCCTTAGCGCTCGCGTTACCGTTAGCGTTAAGGCGTGAAATTTAAACCTTTGCGAGTTCGGGTGAGGGACGTTTACTATTGCGAATACCTTCAATCGCCTCGGCGTAGTCTTTGGCTTTAAAGACGGCTGAACCGGCGACGATCGCATTAGCTCCTGCTTCCAAAACTTGCCAGGTATTATTAGCTTTGAGTCCGCCATCGACTTCAATCCAAGGATCGAGACCGCGCTCGTCACACATTTGACGCAGTTTGCGGATTTTGGGTACCATCCCAGGGATGAAGCTTTGACCGCCAAAGCCAGGGTTGACGCTCATGATTAAGACGATGTCGCATAGTTCTAGGACGTAGTCTAGGAAATCCAGCGGTGTGGAAGGGTTGAGGACGACGCCGGCTTTTTTGCCTAATTCTTTAATTTGTCCGAGAGTGCGGTGCAGATGTGGTGAGGCGTTGTGTTCGCAATGAACAATGATGTGGTCAGCACCAGCTTTGGCAAAATCTGCGACATATTTTTCTGGTTCCACGATCATTAAGTGGACATCCAATGGCTTTTTAGTGATTGGGCGGATTGCTTCTACAATCAGAGGACCGATGGTGATGTTGGGTACAAAACGACCATCCATGACATCAATGTGAATCCAATCTGCCCCAGCTGCATCCACGGCGCTGATTTCTTCTCCCAACCGACTAAAATCGGCTGATAGGATAGATGGAGCAATCACAATGGGCTTCTGAGATGAGCTAGTGGTCATGGCTAATGGGTTCTCCTGTGTCCTCTATATGTAGGCATTTTAACATTTAGAT
>JBBQRU010000026.1:0-43488 GCA_038214545.1 Cyanophyceae cyanobacterium
TGTGGATCGTTTAAAGGTCGAATATCTTTATCAGTCAAAGTACTGGCTTTGCGAATCAGTGGCAAAATCGCCGCGACAGCCGTATCAGTAGGCTTATTACCGCCTTGAATACCAATTAAAGTTTGACGTTTTTCAGCTTTATTTTCCCATCCTAGATTTACCTGTTCTTGACTAAAGCGCAAGAAGGACTCACTTTTTTCAAAGGTAGTTTTAATCTGAGCTTCTTGCTGTTCTAATGTGGGATATTGTTCGAGAAATTTCCGCGCAGTTGAAATTTGCAATTGGGACTTGCCCACAAATTCATCAACGGAACGATTCAAAAGTCTTTCAAATAGGTCTTTGACTCGGAGTGGATCGAAGGTGTAGAGGTCAAACAGAGGAATTGCCAAGTCATGCAATATATCTTGAGAAATAGTTTGATATATCGTGTCTGTTTTTGCTTCCAGGATTTGATTGAATACCTGATCTATATCTTTGGGATTATACAGTAAAATACCGTTGACGGTTAATGCGCCCGTTTCTCCTACATAAGTACGTTCTCGGTCACTCAGTTGAGCTTGGAGCGTTTCCAGAGTCTGGTCAAAAGCTGTTAAATCTACAATCAGACTGTTGATTTCTTCTCTAAGAGCATCCAACAACAGTACTCCTAAAGCGCGTGATTTCACTTCTACCTTAGAAGTATAAATTGACTGTAGCGCTTGCATAAGTCCGTTGAAGTCTTCTTCAATCGCTGCCTTTTTATTTAGAGGATTGAACTGTTTGGCATGATTGTCTATTTGTTTAAGCAAAACTTGCAATGCATTGGCAGCGGACTGTTCTTTCGGAAGTAAGGTTTTTTGCCGCTCTTGGTCAAACTGAGTGCGATAGTTATTAAAGACTTCCAAAAGGACTTCTAAAAATTGGCGAACAAATTTCGGACCCCGAAAACGGTCTTCAATCATGTTGTAAACAGTCTGACGAAGTTCCTGCCTTTTTTGGGCTTTGAGTCGATTCAGGTTGTCCCACATCTTTTGGAAGTAGTCACTCCAGCGTCGCGGGTCGGTATCGCCGTCGTTAAAGTGTGGACTGTATTTCTCTTGTTCAACCGAGATAAAGCGTTGCAGATTTTCAAAAGGGATATTTAAATCGTTGCGCCGTTTGCGTAAATTCGCTACCCAATCAGCCACTTCTTTGCTGTAGGGTTTCATGCTATTCCCTAGGCTGATGCTATCGAGGAGTTGATGCTGGCTATCTGATTCCGCTAGATGGAGACTGGGGAGAATTTCTGTTTGAATCAGATCCCGCATTGCGCCTGGGGCTGGTGTGGGATTTTCCCACCAAGTGACAACACGTCCTGCTAAACGGGATGCACAAGCCTGAAGCACGCGTTGGATGGGGAATTGGATACTTGCGAGTCCAAAGGCAATAAAACTTTGAGGATATCCTAGTGAGTCGGGACTTGCCCACTGTTTGCGGATATTGTCACGTACCAGTTTTTTATACTGACTGAATCCGGAACTGAAATCTAAAAATATATTTTGCGCCACCATCTCCAGTACTGAGTTTAGGCTGGGTATGGTGACTTTGTCATTACTATTGCCGACAAGGTAGCAGAAGTTGAAAGGTACATCCTGGCTGCTTTGGGAGGTGATGCGGTCAGATGAGTTGCCGCTATACTGACATTCAAACCGAGTATCATTGCGAGAATAATGGTTAAGTTCCATTAAGGCAGCGTAGGCATTGGCAATCACGCGATCGCCCAACCCAGAAAAAGCCCCCGGTAAAACTAAATAAGCTGATGTCTGAGGCATCGCTGAAGGGGGAACCCAATCGCGCAAGTTGTAGGCTAAGTCAAGTACCATCCCTGACCCAGTACCACCCGACAGGGAACAGACAATAAAGATATTTACTCCTTTGTCAAGCTGTAGTCCCATGCGGTCTAGCAAGAGTTTCTCATGTCCGACAATCCTCGCTAAGGCATTGCTAAAGCTATTTTTGATTGCTTGGTAGTTGACTGAGAAGGCAAATTTTCCTAAAGAGCGAATTTGCCCTGCGCCTGCCAAGATTGAATCTGTACCTCTTAGCTGACTGGGAAACCACTCTGCCAGATAATCATAGGCAGAAAGCTGATTGAGCATTGCCTTGGCATTTTCGACTTTAGCCCAGACTTGCTCTGAAGGGCTGAGAGCAATATTTTGCTTGAGGACAGTTTGGGCTTCCGAGACTTTGGCATTTTGCTCTGTATCTATGTGCAAAAAAGACACTATAGGCAGAGCATCCAGCGAGCCATAGGCTTCCACAATCATCCGCCGAATTTTAATTAAGATTTCTTTACCTGTCCCACCCAGTCCGATGACTACTGTGGGAGTCATGCCGATATAATCTGCCATACAATCTTCAGTGCGGACAATCCACTTTAATCTATTGGCAATACATATATCATGTGGAAAATACTTAGATTTTGTCTGTTCTTAACCGATACTATTGGAACTGAGCGACCACTGCTTGGGATTGCTGGTACGTCTGGCATTTAGCTTTTCTTGCCATTCGCGAATCGCTTGGGCTGTCCGCGATACAGGCGACGCGTATCCAGGAGTTTGTTGTTGATGAGTCCTTCCCAAAGGTTGAGTAGTCAAACAGTGAGTCAAAGTATTTAAATATCGTTCTAAACCCAAACCCCAGATTACTTCTTCTGCGGATTTATAACGTTCGTGAAGCGAAATCTTCAACATCCTACTCAATACTTGAGCAAAATTCTCACTGATTTCCACTTGATCTTGCCAACAAATTTCTCCAGTTTGCGGATCGTGATCGAATTCTAAAGGAGCCTTGCCTGTTAACATATACAGACAAGTTGCGCCGATCGCGTAAATATCACTAGCATACACAGGACGCAACGAAAACTGTTCTGGGGGAGCAAATCCCATTGTGCCAACAAAATTGGTCGTCGCAGTTTTTGAGCCTTCCTCAAGGAAAAACTGCTCTTTAACTGCGCCAAAATCAATCAGCACCAACCGCCCATCATCTGCACAGCGAATTAGATTGTGCGGTTTAATATCGCGATGAATCACACGCTGACTGTGGACGTAGCGCAAAATTGGTAGTAACTCTTGCAAAAACTGTTTAACTGCACCTTCATCCCTAGGACCCGATCGCTTGATTTCTTTAGCGATCGTTGCTCCTCGGATATATTCTTGCACCAAATAAAACTGTCCACTCGCCTCAAAATAATCTAACAGCATGGGTATTTGCGAATGACTACCCAACTTGCTCAAGATTTTGGCTTCTTGCTCAAACCGCTTGCAGGAACGTTGCCAAGTTTGGGGATTCACCACTCGCGGACAAAGCTGCTTAATCACACAAAGTGGTTTTCCTGGCAATACCGCATCTTGAGCTAAAAAAGTCACCCCAAAACCGCCTCTTCCGAGAATCCGCCCCACCTCGTAGCGATCGCGAAACAATTTCTTAGTACCGCACATCTGACCCAACTCAGTTTGCTGGATATCCGCATAAAAACCAGATTTTGCTTTTGTTGAGAGATTCATGGGTTTTACCTGGCTGCTTTCAAGGAAGAGCTATTGGGATATTACTTTAATTTAACGAAAAACAAGCAATTAGCGGTAGGTCTGCCATTGCCTAATTTATCGTAAAGACACTGCAATAATATTGACTTATCGCTGACCTCAATGCCCACCTTAAATTTACTGTGAAGGGATAAAAAACTTTGTTCGATAGTTTGCCAACTTATTGACAAACTATGCATTTAACTTCAGTAATAACTCGGAGATCACCTGACCAATTAGGGGACTTCAATTGGAATCAAAGTATTTTCCGGGAGATAACTGCTAAAGCGCCCTTGATCCGAAAGCACTAAAACTAAGCGTAACGGATAATCAGGAGGCACTTGTAAATCAGCCCACGGGACTGCGACCTCTAAACAATTATCTAACGCTACTTGAGCACGAGTAAACCGAGGTTGCCACTGGAGATTATCCGCCGCCTCGCGAAACTGTAACGATAGATTCAGCAAATTAATTTCCAGATGGTGATGCATCTGATAATTCATCGGCGATTGATCTGGCAAATCCTGTAAAGGAATAGGACTATTGTGCATCGTCTGTCCAGGATAGAACCAAAACAGATTTAAATGCACAGGTAGATCTCGCCCTTGCTGAATCCCACTCTTAAAATCCAGACGCAAATAGAAATTTAGGTGATCCACTCCATACCACAGCCGCTGAATTGCGCTACTTTGGTGCATGGTTCCCCGCGCCCCACCCACTTCTAAACGTCCAGCCTTATCCCAATCCTGTTGATCACCCTTACCATTAATCAACGGATGAATAAAACCTTGCGGACGGTGGTCGTCAGTCTTCGCCTCATGTGCTTCTACTGCTTGGCGCACATTTACTGGTATTGGTTCATTCAACGCCGTATAAATTCCACTCAAGTGTTCGCGGAACAACTGGTCGAAAATCGCATCTTGATTAGAAGAATGTCCTTCACCAAACCACCAAAACCAGTCAGAACCTTCCGCCGCATACAAAGCTTCCCACGCCTGGGGATTGGTTTCCTCTGTCGCTTCTGGATGATTCGCCAATACTTGCCTTGCTTGAGTTAGCAAATCCCAAGCGCGATTTTTTGCCGGGTCGCCAATCCAAGTAGTAAAACTACCATCCACCCAAGAACCACTGTGCAGTTGTTTTCCGGGAATCTCCGCTTTAGCTGGAAACTCTTCGAGAAACTCGGAAACGGTGACAAGTTTAATATTGTCTTCTTGAGACAGACTTTGATACAAAGCATCTAAGAAAGGCTTGCCATCTTCGGGATAAAATTCCCAGCAATTCTCACCATCTAAAGCAATCGTCACTAACCACGGTTGGTCAGGTTGTTGCTGTTGCTGCAACTGATAAATCGCCTCCAAATGCCCAATCAAATCCGCTGCAGCGCGTTTTGGCGGCATTGAACTATAAGTAAAGCCGATTAAATCAGACAATCTGTGGTCGCGAAACACAATCGCTACCTCACCCACATCTGTTGTTAAACGATACGGTTGGTACAATAACTGTGGTTCTAATACATTCCCCGCCCCATCTCGGTGGAAGAAATGTTTAATTGTCCAACCTAATACCGCTTCATCTGAGCAAATCCACTTAAACCCTTGGTTGATAATATCAGGTAAAATCGCCGGACTCACCGATTGTTCCGATGGCCATAAACCACGCGGCGCTTGTCCAAAGCGATCTTGATACATATCCCAAGCTTTTCGCAGATGGCGAGGAACATCTTCCGCCCATTGAAAACGCAGTTGCGGCAAATCCATATTTGGAATTGCGACTCTCCCTGCATTCGTATCCGCAAGTAGCGGCAGAATCGGGTGGGTGTAAGGCGTAGTTGTCACCTCTAATTGACCCGCCTCCTGCATCCGTCGATGTTGAGGAACAATCCGCGCTAAGATTTCTCGCTGTTTACTGTAAATACGCTGGCGATCGCTTAAAGTAAAATTGCGTCCTTGCTCTAACCACTGAGCAATTTCCGGGTCATCCCAAAACAGCGGATCGAACCACGCCAAATTATGCCAAGCTAACAAATCACCATAATCGGGCAATTGCCAATTATCCAAACACCAAGCTTGACCTTTCTCCTGCCGTTGATTATACAACTGGGCATAACGAGGATGTGGGTCAATCAGGGTATGGTGATTGGCGTCAAAAAAGTGTTGAATAATGAATTGCTTTTGCGGCTGTTGAAGTTGTTCTGTAGGGGTCAAACTCGCAGCCAAATACGGGTCCATCGCCGTCCCGGCAATGTAATCTTCTAACTGCAAAATCAATGATGGTACAAGATTCACAGTTTGATGCAACTTCGGATAGCGTTCCAGCATCAACACTAAATCTAAGTAATCTTTCGTGCCATGTAAGCGCACCCAAGGTAAACGGTACTGACCAGGATGCTTCGGCGACTTGTATAACGGCTGGTGTTGGTGCCAGATAAAAGCGACGTGCAGAGGATGAGACATAAGGTAAATGGGAGAGTGGGGGAGGAGGGGAGTGGGGAAGGGGGACAAAACCCACTTGATTCCCCACTTCCAACTTCGGGTATTACCTATTGTTTACATAACTTGTTCAACTTCTGCAATTTCCGGAATCATTTCCCGGAGACGACGTTCAATCCCCATTCTCAAAGTCATAGTAGAACTAGGGCAACTTCCACAAGCACCCTGCAGTCGCAGCTTGACAATTGGACCATCTAGTTCTACCAATTCCACATTGCCGCCATCAGAAATCAGGTAAGGACGCAACTCATCCAAAACAGTTTCTACATTCACACTTGTCAATTCCATACTCTTATCCCTTTTGTAAATTAATTATTCGTTCTCTCTCGATCCTAGCTTGCTGTCACCGCTGCTGGTTCTAACAACTTGATATTCGAGAAATCGAACTCAGTTGTCGTACGATTACCCTGCTTATACTCTTTCACAACCTGCTTGGTCATGATGTAGTAATTGCCAAATTTCTCATAAGTATCCTCAAAATTCAGGACACTAGTTACATCTTGGGTTTTTGCCTCGCGGAAAACCGCATCATAACGGCTAGAAACATAACCAGAACCAGTATCTAAACTTTCGTGGGTATCAATAGTAAACGCCATCCGACCCATTGCCCGACTAACCTGGCAAATTTCGGTGCCTCGGATTTTGTAATTAGAACCCATCGAATCACCTGTTACCAGAATTTCCACAGATCCAGAGTCATCGGTATTACCCAAATTAAACTCATTCTTACCATGAGCCTGGTCAAACTGCGATCGCTTACGATGGGTAACAATATCCCGCAGCTGAGTATAGATACCCTGTTTTACATCTTCATCTTCTATACCCGTAACTTCCACACTCAAGTCACGATTAATTAGCATCTTCCCGGAGTAAACCTCATCCCCTTGCACCAATTTTACATCAGCGCTGTAGCCAGGAAAGTCAGCATCCCAAGTGTAACGATTCTCGTAAGCAGTGCGGAATAAATCGCGGGCAGTTGTTTGCTCTATCATAAAACCACGGAGACTTCACTTTTTCCAGTTTAGTCTATGGGAGAGGGGAATTTTTGAAACGCGGAGGGGCGCGGAGGGAACGCAGAGGGTCGCGGAGTTGTCTCTGCGTTACTCTGCGCTACCTCAGCGTTCCTCCGCGTTTTTTTTATTCCTCTTCATCCAGCGCTGCTACCATGACTGGTTCTTGATACAGTGGAACGGTGAAGGTAACTGTGGAACCTAGTCCTTCTCCTAAGCTATAAAAGTTTACTGTTCCTCCCATTGCTTCAATTAGCTTTTGGGAGATTGTTAGTCCTAGTCCGGTGCCGCCATATTGTCTGGTGCGGGAACCGTCTACTTGGGAGAAGAGTTGGAATAGTTTATCTTGTTTGTCTAAGGATACACCGATGCCGCTGTCTTGGACTCTGACTCTGACGGTGCCGGGAAATTCTTTGCCTTGAAAGATGAATTTTTTGCGAACTACGTCTGTGCTGATGGTGACGCCGCCTTCATGGGTGAATTTGATGGCGTTACTGACGAGGTTTAGCATTACTTGCACTAGGCGTTGGTAATTGCCGTTGACGATGATTTCGTCGGCGGTGTCTGGTGTTTGGATACAGAAGCTGAGATGTTTTTGTTCGGCTTGTGGTTGCAGGAAGTTGCCGACATCGCTGAATAGTTCGTCTAGTTTGACTAAGCCTAAGTCTAGCTCCATTTTGCCAGATTCAATTTTGGCTATGTCTAATATATCGTTCATGATATTGAATAGCAGCAACGATGAGTCATAGGCTTCTTGGAGAAACTTATTTTGCTCTTCGGGATCGTCTGCCATCCCGTCTAATATTAGTTTGAGGAAGCCTAGCATCCCGTTGAGGGGTGTGCGAATTTCGTGGGACATGTTGGCGAGAAATTCGCTTTTGAGGCGGGAGGCTTCTTCTGCTTGTTGTCTTGCGCCTTCTAGTTCTTTATATAAGGTAGCATGAGTGATCGCTGTCCCGACTTGGTCTGCTAGTTCGCTTAACATTTCTAATTCGGTTGCTGTCCACCGCAGTTCATCGGCACGCATTAAGCTAATTATGGCGTTGGGTTGATCTTGGTCGCATGTGGCTATGACTAGCACTGCTTGCGAGTCGCTGACTACTGGTTCAAGTGTTTCGAGTGCTTGGGCAAACGCTGGCTCTGCATCTATATCTAGTTCTAAGCCTAGCATTGAGCTGATATTTGGTTCTATATATTCGGCAATTACTTCGACTGAAGTCGCGGAGGGGCTGTAAGGACAGATAATGCAGCGCGATAGCGCCATACCTGCACCGAGGCTATCTACTGTTTGCTGCCAAATTGTATCTAAATCTAATGTCTGGCGAATGTTTCTAGCAATTTGCGCCATCAGCTGTTGGCATTGTTCCGCCCTTTGGGTTTCTGAACGTTCTAATGTGATGGTTTCATGATTTAGGCTACTCTCTAGTAATCGCCCCATTACTAAGACTGTTGTCGCCACGTTGCCCAAAGATGGCATGACTGGCGTAATCGTTAACTCAAATTCAAATAACTGTTGGTTGTAACTAAATATATATTCACCGCGATCAGGAATTAATGTGGTCAGGATCTGCTGTATTTTTGCCAGATAATAATCTTTGTCTACGGGGGCGAATGTCCCGAAAACTTCTCCAACGACTTGTGCTTGGTCTAAGCCGATGCGATCGCTAAATAACCAATCAAATGATATGTAACGCCCTGATACATCGGAAGTGAAGACTAATTCGGCTTCTAATGCTGGCAGTGAGCGTGTGTTTTTACCCATAGTGTCTGTGTTGTTTGACACAGAGGCGGATAATTCGGTCGAATTAGTAATATTTGTTACTCGCGGTATTCCGGCAGGTGGCAAGCTAGATTGCTCTAGTTGTCTAAAGTTTGGCATAAGAAATCACAGATAAGGTTACTAGTATTTCTGATTTTTGCGGAAATTGCAATTTTTTCTTGCAAATGTAACATCTGCTGCTTTTACTGTAGACCCTGCCACAAATGGCGATTAATCGTTCCATTCTCCGCGAGGTGGTACGGGGATTCGCTGGACATTGCGTGTCAGCTCGTCATCCCTCTGCGTATCACCCCGCAGCCACTGGCGAATTGCTACTTCAATCACTTTACTCGGTTCATTGGTTAAACGGCGAATTTGCTCAATTAAATCCGGATCGAGATGTACGGAAATTTCTACCTTATCAGACGGATACCCGGAATTATCAGTATTTACTTGGTTCATGATACCTCAATCAAAATTTTACTTTTTTTGCAGGTCTTGGGTAAAAACCGTGTATTGCGTTAGTGCTCTCGACATCGGAGTCTTTATCTATGTATATTGTAAGCTTATATGGTTTCCAGGTAGGAAATCATATATACATTTAATACTTCCGTATTGCACTCAGCGCCCCTCGGTGTTTTTTATGCCATATTTATGTTTACTGCTCCTTGATAAGTTTTTATATCCTCTTATTCGATCTTACTGGCAGGTTTGCCAACGTCTTTACTAAGAAAGTATTAAAATGCGTTAAGTGACCCGCTGTCTTTACCCCCTTGGTTGCTGTAGATCTTAAAGACTATGACTGACGTACCCGCAAATCGGATTCGGAATTTTTCGATTATCGCCCACATTGACCACGGGAAATCTACCCTCGCAGACCGTCTGCTGCAATTTACTGGCACAGTCGAACAGCGACAGATGAAAGAACAGTTTCTCGACAATATGGACTTGGAACGGGAGCGCGGCATTACCATTAAGCTACAAGCTGCCCGGATGAATTACCAAGCCAAAGACGGTGAAGCTTATGTACTGAACCTGATTGATACTCCTGGACATGTGGATTTTTCTTATGAAGTGTCCCGTAGTTTGGCTGCTTGCGAAGGCGCACTTTTAGTTGTTGATGCTTCTCAAGGTGTCGAGGCGCAAACTCTGGCGAATGTCTATCTGGCTTTGGAGCATAATCTGGAAATTATTCCAGTTTTAAATAAAATCGACCTCCCAGGTGCCGATCCAGATCGGGTAATTGGCGAGGTTGAAGAAATTATCGGTCTAGATTGTAGTGGTGCAATTCTCGCTTCCGCAAAAGAAGGAATTGGTATTGAGGAAATTTTAGAGGCGATCGTCAAGCGGGTGCCACCGCCACGCGATAAACTTCACGAACCTTTACGGGCTTTGATTTTTGATAGCTATTATGACAGCTATAGAGGTGTGATTGTTTATTTCCGGGTGATGGATGGAAATGTGAAGACAGGCGATCGCATTCATTTGATGGCGTCTGGTAAAGAATACGAAATTGACGAAATCGGTATTCTCGCCCCTACCCAAAAGCCAGTGCAACAACTTCACGCCGGAGAGGTTGGCTATTTAGCTGCGTCAATTCGCGCCGTTGCTGATGCGCGGGTGGGAGATACGATTACTCTCGCTAGCGCTAAAGCTAAAGAAGCTTTACCTGGTTATACAGAAGCTAATCCAATGGTCTTTTGCGGGATGTTTCCCATTGATGCTGACCAATTTGAAGACTTGCGGGAAGCTTTATCCAAGTTAGAACTTAATGATGCTGCGTTGCATTATGAACCGGAAACTTCCAGCGCGATGGGTTTTGGGTTCCGCTGCGGCTTCTTGGGTTTGTTGCATATGGAAATTGTCCAAGAACGTCTCGAACGTGAGTACAATCTGGATTTAATTATTACCGCGCCTTCCGTGGTTTACCAGGTGACAACAAATAAGGGTGAGGTGCTACTGATTGATAACCCTAGCCGCTTACCAGGGCCAAATGATAGGGAAAAAATTGAAGAGCCTTATGTCAAGGTAGAAATGATTACCCCGGAAGTCTATGTCGGGACTTTGATGGAGTTATCTCAAAATCGGCGCGGGATTTTCAAGGATATGAAATATCTTGCCCAAGGACGTACTACACTTACCTATGAGTTGCCTTTGGCGGAAGTTGTGACTGACTTTTTTGACCAGATGAAGTCGCGATCGCGTGGTTATGCCAGTATGGAATATCATGTGATTGAGTATCGCGAAAATCCTTTGGTACGGCTAGATATCATGATCAATGGCGATCCTGTTGATTCTCTAGCGATGATTGTCCACCGCGATAAAGCTTATGCTCTCGGTCGGTCAATGGCAGAAAAGCTGAAAGAACTCATCCCACGCCACCAATTTAAAGTCCCCATCCAAGCTACCATCGGCAGCAAGGTCATCGCCAGCGAACAAATCCCGGCTTTACGTAAAGATGTGTTAGCTAAGTGTTACGGCGGTGATATTAGCCGGAAGAAGAAACTGCTACAGAAGCAGGCGAAAGGTAAAAAGCGGATGAAGTCTGTGGGTACAGTTGATGTTCCTCAGGAGGCTTTTATGGCTGTGTTGCGGTTGGATCAGCCTTAACGTGTGGGAAGCCCTCAGGCTGAAGCCTGGGGCTATACGAACAAAGCCCACCTCCGTGGGCTAAATATGGAAAAATAGCTATTCTCGCGCATTAGTGCAGATGATTATGTGGAAGGTGCGCCAGAATTGATTGTCGAAATTGCCGCAAGTAGTGCTTCTATTGATTTACATGAAAAACTTAAGGTTTATCGTCGCAATCAAGTTCAAGAGTATTTAGTTTGGCAAGTGTACGAAAGCCAATTTAATTGGTTTCGGTTAACAGAAGGTGAGTATATCCAACTCCCAATGAATGCAGATGGTATCATTTGCTCACAAGTATTTCCTGGTTTATGGTTGGACACAGCGGCATTATTAGCTGGGAATTTAGCTAAAGTATTAGAGGTTTTGCAGCAGGGTTTGTTGACACCAGAACATAAAAGTTTTGTGCAGCACTTGTCAGAAGGATGACCTTGTTTCTGTTTTATTGATTTAAAGGTTTGCGCTTAAGAGTTTGCGAACCGCTACTAGCAAGCAATTAACATTATTTTTCTAAAGTCCAATCTTCAAACTTTAAATTGGGTATACGAGAGAAATCTCGCAAGTTGCGCGTTACTAAAGTTGCATTATTTTAAATTGCGATCGCAGCAATTCGCAAATCCTGTGTACCAACACGAATTTTTGCTTACTTAAGTTTTTTATAAAGCTCAGACGCATTTTGATCGAAATCAAGTATTCTAATTGTATTGAAAAATTCAATACCTCGTCGTAATCCTAAATAACCCCAAACAAGTCTTTGTGGCTCTGATGATTGTCTAATAGCATCCAACCAACCGCGCATTTGTTCTTCGACTGTAACTGTGCTTACAGTAACTTGCTCAAAATTTATTTGATTAAGACGTTGCAGTATTTTAAGGTTTCGATTTTGGTATAGTGTTAAAGTATCTGTATCTAGTATCCACAAATTCACTAAACCTCCCCCTCTAAATCCATTTGGTTATCAATTTCACGACGATAAGCTGCAATGTTAGATACGACTTCATCAAATAAAGGATTGTCTTCATACATTCCTGCAAATTCTATCCAAGGGTTTTGCTTATGTGGTGCTTCAATTTTAGCCATGACTATCTCAACATTTTGTAATCGTGTATTTACAATCTCATACAAATTTTGTATAGCTTCTTCTCTCGTCGAAGCTTCGGATTGACATTCTGGCAACCCCCAAACTTTAGCAGTATATCCTCCTTCTGTTTCTTCGATTAATATTGGATAATTCACTTTAGATAAATCTTGATTTTCATTTTAAAAAAATTTAGTAATCATAAATTCTCCGGAGCGCACTTTTAAACTTAAAGACCTAATTATATATTCTAACAGTTAAGTCTTCATCGTTACCCTAACTTTTCACGTTATACGTCTGAAGCTGGATTTCTTTAGCATTTAGAGCAAAAGCATGGTGGGCTAAGGCTTTCATTCGCAGCATTATATTAAGTAAATATCCAGCCCCAGCGATTGGGCAAGGAATATGGCTCAGTAGCGATCGCTACTCGACGGGAAAACAAAGATTTGAATTTTTGGCAAATTGGCAACATGGATGGGTAAACAATAAGCGATCCTTTTTCATATCAGAAGCGAAAGACAAAATGCTATGAAAATCTGCGACTTGCCATTTCTATCAAACGCTTGGGCTTAGTGCAGGTTTCATCAGAAAGCTTCCATGCGTAGAGTCATACTAAACATTCTACCTTCTTTAAAGATATCAGCCTTTTGAGATAGATATTTAAAAATTTACCTGATAGATTAAAGATTAATGTATGTAAGTATAGGTTAAATATTTACGCAAAGTTAAATATCAATTTGCTTGTAGCGAAGCGGCAACTCCGCACGTTGCGGCAGTATATTCACGAGCTTGCAAACCACAAAGCGGCTTCGTGACTTCTGACAGATAATTTTTTAAATCCCGAGTTAGGGCGAATAGCAAAGGCTTGAGCTTAGTTCGATAAAAATAGGAGAAAGATTGTGTTAGATATCGATGAAATGAGTTCGATAGAAATTCTAGAACTCTTGCAGAAAGTCGGCTATGGGCATTTGGGCTGTATTAATGAAGGTAAACCCTATGTCATCCCAATGCACTATTACCTTAAAGATTCGGTCATCTATCTGTTTACGACCGAAGGTATGAAGTCTCACGACATGGATGTAAATCCAGATGTTTGTTTGCAGGTTGAAGAAATTCACGCTCCGGAACGCTGGCGCAGTGCGATTGTTATGGGTCAGGCGGAACACCTCACTCTTCAGCCAGATATTGACGAAGTAATGCAGTTCGTTAAAGCGCAGAATCCGAGACTTTCTCCGGCAATTAATCGCACCTGGATCGACTCTGAGGGACGTGGAGAGGTTGTTGCCATCTACCGCATTCATCCGAGTGAGATGAGCGGACGCACGACTCAAGGTGTCAGCAGTCGCCCAATAGCGCGTTAAATCGGTACGATCCCTTGGCATAAAGAAGCTTAACTATCATGAGTAGCAATTCATTAGCGTGTAACTATCTTGCTTGGGGTGAGTTAACCAAGTTTCGAGCAAGGGTTATCGGTCAGAATGAAGCATTAATTTTCACCGCAACTGCCGATAATGCTCCGATGCTTATTCGAGGATTCTTGGATTGTTTACGTTCTCCAGAACTGCAAGCCAAAATTCCCCCCCAGTATTCAGAAAATGATTTAGCTGCCGTCATGGTGGAGATGGTGAGAACGCTACCGCAAGATTTGTGGCAAGACTGGGCAAATGACAACAATCAACAAGCCGTTTGTGCCATCCTGCGCTGGTCAGCAATTTGAAATATCAAGGCACAAATCGACAAGATTCAAAACCAATCTCAGTTTCACTTAGCACTAATTCCTCAACTCGAACGCTTAATTCCTCTGTCCGTAGTCTCTCTGGCTGCCCATAAAGCTTTCAGGCTGTTGCTCACTCGTGGGTGAATAGTGTCTTTATATTTGATAAATTAGGATATGTATGTGCTATCCGCCATAACCCAATATATTTCAATTAAATGCCATCGAAAGATATTATTCACATCCCTGTTAAAAACGCCCTGATCAAGGATGGATGGACAATTACAGCCGATCCTTACACAATTAGATATGAAGAAATAAAACTATTTGCCGATCTAGCAGCGGAACGTCCACTACTAGCAGAGCGGTCTGGACAAAAAATCGTCGTTGAAATCAAAAGTTTTATTAGTGCATCATTCATGCATGATTTGGAAGAGGCTGTAGGTCAGTATGTTATTTATCGAAATTTATTAGCTGTCACTGCTCCTGATTATGATTTGTATTTAGCAATCAATGAACGTACATACACTGGCTTTTTTCACCAAAAAGCAATTCAGTTAATAGTCAAACAAAATCAAATAAATCTAATCGTTGTAAATATAAAAAGCGAGGTCATTACACAATGGATAAGATAGCCCACTACCGCATTCTAATTAAACGTATTTTGGTAGAATATGACCAATTATCTACCAATCCATCGACGCCTAGCCTGGAAACTATGTTAGCTTTTGATGAGCAACGCGACCAGTATCTTTGGTTCCAAGTTGGCTGGACTGATAAAGAACGGGTGCGAGGAATTACAATTTATATCCGGATTAAAAATCAGAAAATTTGGGTTGAGGAAGACTGGACTGAAGAGGGAATTGCTAATGCTTTCCTAAAAGCTGGTGTTCCTAAATCTGATATTGTGCTAGCCTTCCATCCTCCAGAAGTGCGTATTTTAACTGATTTTGCAGTTGCTTAAGGGCAAAGTTTTCCCAGAAAAATAAATACTGCTACCTAATTATGACAAGTAACAAAGAATTGACACAAAAGGTATTTAAAGTTCAAGCATTTTGGGATAAAGAAGCAGAGGTTTGGGTGGCGACGAGTGAAGATGTACCGGTATTGGTAACAGAAGCTTCTAGTATTGAAGTTTTGACACAAAAGCTTCGTTAAATGATTCCAAAATTAATTGTTTTAAATGGAATATTCCCTCATGACTATGTGGGATAAATTAGTTTTGAATTAACTAGCCATCGTCAAGAATTAATCAAGGTAGATTTTCCTGAGTTTTTGTCTCTGCATAAGGAAAAACTTTTCTGCTAATCCTGTAAATCAAAATCTATTCTATCGTAAATATCTGCCAGCACAATTTCAAAAGGAATAGAGTTTAAAGATATAGTTTCATCCGCATTGTTATACTCTGTAAATATCCAGCGGTTATTATCAATTTTATAGTAGTGCTCTACATGCATCGTATATTCCTCAATCAAAACATATTCCTGAAAGCTAGGAATTGTGCGATATGCTGCAAATTTTTCATCTTTGTCAAAACTTCTGGTAGATTTTGACAGTACCTCAGCAATCATCACTGGATTCATCAGGGTGTCTTTTCGTCCTGGCCCAAATTCTAATTCCCCAGCAATAACCATCACATCACAATAGGTGTAAATTCGCTTCTTCGGAATCCACAGCCTCGGCTCTGTAATAAAAACGTGATATGGTTGGCGCTTCAGGGAAAAGTGAAGTGCCACACAGAAGTTACCATTAATGAAGTTGTGATTGGGTGTTCCGCCAGTTTTTAGGATAATTTGACCATCGATATATTGATGACGCTCCTGGGAATTAACCTCTAATTCCAAGTACTCTTCCGGTGTGTAATAGCGTTGTTGTACGGCAACCATACAAATTTTACCCTCTCAAGCTCTATTTTCATCAAGTAGCAGTTGCCATCAGATATAATTCTAATGCTCCTGAACCATCCAGACGAGCGATCGCTACTCCACAATATTTCCCTCATCCCGTGTCAATCTGTGATGTCTTCACTAGGATCGTAGTTATGGGTATAAAGGATAGTAACACTATGCGTGCGTGTATGTATTAATTCATTATAGTACCTATCTGGTTTAAATTCTGTGGTTGATAGGTGAACAGCGATCGCACTCGTTATACAGGCGTTACTTTTCGTTAATCTAGTTGAATGAGAATCGCGCTATATTGAATTTAAAATACTAAAACCACTAATTTTATGGCTAAAGGAAGACCAGGTGGAAATCCCAACTTAACCGAGCATCAATTTACCACTGATCGGCAAGAACCTCTGACAGAGCATCTGCAATTGCGAATCACGCCTAGTATGAAGCAATGGTTGGGTCAAGTTCCTGACTATAAGGAGTTTGTTAGGCAAGCAATTATAGAAAAAATAGCAAATCTTAGTATCTCTCAACAAGTTACAAAATAACGGGTATGCTTACAAATTATGGATTCACCGCTAGAAGGGTTTATCCATCACCAGATGGTCTAGCAATCGAACATTATACTGAGTGCGATGCCTTAGCTGCTTATCAAGATGCAATTCGTAAAAATAAAACAGTAACTTTAGATGGGTTAGTTTTAACTTGGCACTTTAAACCTTTGTTAGTGCGATCGTCGGACGATTCCCCCACCAAGCGTTAACTAGGTAGGGGAAAAGCAAGCCACTTAGTTTTTAGTCAACGTAAGTTACGATGACTTCAAGATTGTTGACAACTGCACGTACTCTAGATAAAGTACGGATACCTTGCAAGAAAAGTTGTAAACCCTCAATTCTGGTAAAGCAAAATACGATGGACTCAAATTCTTCAGAAAATCTGTAACCCACCTCTGGACAAGATGCCATTGCAATCATCAAAGCGGCTTGTAGTTCTTCCATTTTTCATCACCTCCTGTTAACTCACTAAATTAACTTTAGTGTTTATTGCTTGTATACATGCAATAAATGGTGATAAACTTAAAAGTTTACATAGGTTATTAGCGGCTTTAGAGTAGAAATGTCTCAGTCGCGATCGCTATTCCACAATATTTTCCTGATCTGACCCTCGCTTAACTTCCACTACCCCGACATCAAAGCTTTGCTAACCGCAGACAGTAAAACCTGCCTCAGCTTCTTCTGGAAACTGAGTTTCTATCTTTCTTCAGTTGATTCAGTTTCGATGTAATTGCCAACAGATCTAATTTTAATGCTCTCAAACCATCCAAACCAGCATTCCTAATAATGCCTCAACAGGCGGGACTGGATGCGCCGCGACCATTTCGGCTGCATATTGTCCCAAAGGATTTGTGCGGTATTGTTGATGATGAAAATTGATTCGGGAGATAAATTATGGACATGAGTGGCAATGATTTGCTCAGAAGGTATGCTGCTGGGGAAAGAGATTTTACTGGAGTTGACATGAGAAGATCTGTTTTTGTGACTGGTAACGGAAGTGACGTTAATCTCAGTGGAATCATTTTTAGCCAAGGTAACTTGAGTCAAGTCGGTCTTTTTCATGCCAACCTGAGTAATGCCAACTTGAGTAGTATCAAATTGGAAGAGTCCAGATTGGCTAATGTCAACTTGAGGGGTGCTAATTTGAGAAATGCTAGTTTGATTTGTGCTGATTTGCGGGAAGCCGATCTGGCTGGCGCTGATTTGAGAAATGCCAATTTGAGAAGTGCCGACCTCAGTGGTGCCAATCTGACTGATACTAACTTTCTCGGGGCTGACCTCAATTCTGTTATTCGAGAAGAAACTCTCTTTTGCAACACTATCATGCCTGATGGGAGTATTGAAAACGATCCCATTAGAGTTATTGACGTTCAGGAATTTCTCAGACGCTACTCTATTGGGGAAAGAAGTTTCCATGACATAGTTTTGCATCGCGCTGATCTGAGGGGCACGGACTTGAGTGGCGTCGAACTGGGTAGGGCTTACTTGAGTAACGCCAATTTGAGCGGTGCTATTTTGGAAGGAGCTAACCTGGTTTGTACTAATTTCTGGGGTGCTAACTTGAGTAATGCTAGTTTGATTGGTGCTGATTTGAGCAATGCTGACTTTAGTGATACCAACTTGAGGGGATCTAACCTGAGTGCAACTGCAATGGTCGGTGTCGATCTTAGTGGTGCCGACATGACTGGTGCTGACTGGTCTCAAAGTTGGCATCTGGAAGCCATATTGTGCAATACTACTTGTCCGGATGGAAAAGTTGTCGTTGAACGCCGTATTTTGCGTAGAAATATACGTATCTTCTGTATTTGCTAAAAGAGGTGCAGATGGTAGCCCTTTAAGTTGATTCCGAATGATTTCATCATGAATGTTTGACAAGAAATCAAAACGAACACTCTTTAACTGGTAATGGATATACTGTACCTTATTAGTACATGGTTGCCCCTCTTGCGAAAAGAGGTATCACCTAGTAGTGAATTGCATGATGAGTCTCGCGCAAAGCTTTGTGATCGAAATCCTCAGTAAATTGAATCTGCCCCGCGAGGTCGAGGAGGTTTTTCTGGCGGCGCGAACGTACAAGTTCTTGCAGAGCCAAGTTCACTAATTCTTCTTGAGTAGTAAGATTGGTGAGTTGAAATGCTTCGTTGAGAAGGGATTCGTCGAGGTTAAGGGTGATTTGCATAGGGTGTCAGATAATCATTGAAAATTTCTTTTACCTTTATTTTGCCATTAAAATTGCTTGCCACTCATCATCAGATAGCGATCGCAACTCTAATTTCATTCCAAAACAATTTTCCGCCGCCGCCATCATCGCTGCCATCACTGCGTCTATTTCTACTTCCCGTATTTGCGGCATCAATGACCCATCACCAAACACCTGTTGAAATAATTCTACATCTGGCTGCAACCGCATCGAACCGTGTTGTAACACAGCATCACCACGCCGCAGTTGAGCGCTACCAATCAACTTAGCACCATTTTTCGTGACTAAATCGGAGACAGTCGCCGTCCCAAAACAATTCGGATTATGGATATAACCGCGTCCGGCTGTACCGTAGTGTAATTCTACGCCTAGCGATCGCCAGCCTTGAATTAAAAACTCGCAAATTTCTTGATATGCTTGAACGCGCGATCCTCCCAAGCCAGATGTCACCACTGCATAGGTCAAATCACCTTGATGTAATACCGCCCTTCCACCCGTGGGACGTCGCACCAAATCTAGCTGCTGACCTTGCCAAGTTAGTTGCTGCCAATCTGTGGGGTATTTGTGTTGATGATAACCTAGAGAAATCGCTGGTGGTGACCAAGTATAAAATCGTATAGTAGGCGGATGTAGACCTTGGATGTGCTGTTGTAGCAACCAACGGTCAACCGCCATTTGGATATTTCCCGACGCCGACAATAACGGAATCAATCGCCAATTATTCAAGCGGCGAACTCAGATTGTAAAGCTTCTTCATGATCGTTAGCGATCGTTGCTACTACCGTCAGTAGACGGGAAATTTCGCCAGGAGACAACTCTGCCAATGTGCGTGTTGATACAACAACCACTTGCTGGTCAATAATTCCAAACCGAGCTTCAAACGTACTCGACCAGTTCATTTCCAACAATTGCCGCATCAGTTTGGCTTCATTCTTTGCTGGCAACTTTAATACCATCGACCAAACTGTCAAAGTATCATCATCACTTAATCCCGTGAGTTGGACAAATACTTCCGCCTTAGCATACTTAAACTTCCATAAATGACCATTCTCCGGAGTTTGGCTGACCATCGCGCTATTATCTGCATCTAGGCTAGCAATGACGGTTTGAATCACCTGGATATGATCCGCAGTAGTCGTTTCTTCTATCGCTGCATCGGTAACAGCCATTTCTAGATCGTTTTGCGGGGTTGCCATAATTTACCTACTTTAAAATTTTCGAGAATACAACCTCACTGTATAGCGTGGAAACACAGTTGTTGCCAAGTATTTTTTTGAAGATCTAGGGGGTAGGGTGTAGGGTGTAGGGTGTAAGAAAAGCCCTGAGATAAATTATTCCTCCACTCAAGAGCACTCTCCCCCTCCCCCATTTCCAATTAGATCTTGTGAGCAATCCAATACTTACTCACGAAATGAACCTCAGTGTCAACATTTACAAAACCCGCTGTCTCCAGCCGTTCTTGCAAGTTGTCTGTGATGTAATGGTTGTAATAAGGCTCGTGAAAAACGTCTGAGAAGCTTTCCATGATTGGTCCTAAGTCACCAGAATCACTCTTTTGAATCGAGTCGCAAATAATAAACACACCTCCAGGCTGTAGCACCCGGAAACATTGCTCAATCACCTGCTGACGCACCATTGGTGGTAACTCGTGGAAGGTAAACACGCAAGTCACAGCATGGAAATAGTTGTCAACATAAGGCAACTCTTCCGCATTGGCTTGTAATAATTGTGGCAACTCACCGGGAATTTCCGACAGTGACTGATTCGCTTTCCGTAAATAAGCCGGAGACAAATCGATACCAAATAAAGACGCTTGCGGCAAAGTTGCCCGAATTGCCTTGAGAGTTATACCAGTACCACAGGCAACATCTAACACCCGGATTTGCCGAGGAGGTACAGACGCAAATCCCTTCTGTATACCTGCTTTCAACGGGGAAAGAATTCGCCGCCGCATCGGATCAGCGGAACCACCAAATAATAACTCGACTTGGAGATCGTAGAGATTAGCTGAGCGATCGCTCAAATAACCATCCGTCTGATGGTGAAAATTTTGCACATAGTAGCTGGGATAACCAGTCAAATCGATCTGCGGCGAAAATGCTTGGTATTGCTTTTGACCAATACGCTCCCAAATTTGCGGCATATCTAACCAAACTTCGGGATAATAGCGGAAAAAGTCTTCCCAAGGATTATCAAATAGTAAACTTTCTGGGTATACACCCCCCTCTGCATCCTGCCAATCAGCATCGAGCAGTTGCTGGAGTCTGACTTGGAGTTTTTCCAGAACTTCCTTCGGTGCAGGCTTAGTTTGCACATCGCTTGCGGGAGAAACTAAGCTTTTTAACCGAGTTCCCAAGAATTTATGAGCAAGACCAAAGTAATTTTTGCCATGCTGAAAAGTCTGATAAGTCAGCTTGGTTAAGGTATCAGCCATATAAATAGAAGAGATTGAGCTAGCATTAGGTATTGTAAACAATTGTAACAAACAAATTCATAAGCCGTTAGATAGGTATCTAGCGTTGTGAAGACAAAAAAGCCACCCAGAGGAGGGTGGCGACGAAAATTATCTCAAAAGAAGGAGAATTTGCAATCGTAGTGAAGCTCAAAGACTGAATTAGCAGTCGTAGTAAAGCTCAAACTCATAAGGATGAGGTAGCTTACTGATGGGCTTGACTTCACTATCCATCTTCAAAGCAATCCAGTTATGGATGAAGTCTTCTGGGAATACTCCACAGTCAGTTAGGAACGCATGATCCTTCTTGAGGTTCATCAGAGCTTCTTCCAGATTAGCTGGAGCCTTAGGTACCTTAGCTAGCTCTTCTGCACTCATTTCGTAGATATCTACATCCAATGGTTCACCAGGATCGATTTGATTCTTGATCCCGTCTAAGCCAGCGCACAGCATAGCTGAGAAACCGAGGTAAGGATTACTAGAAGCATCAGGACAACGGAATTCTAACCGCTTCGCCTTAGGATTGCTGCCAGATAAAGGAATCCGAATCGAAGCTGAACGGTTCCCGGCGGAGTAAGCTAGGTTTACAGGAGCTTCAAAACCAGGTACCAAACGCTTGTAGGAGTTGGTTGTTGGGTTGGTGAATGCTAACAGTGAAGGTGCGTGTTTGATCAAACCACCGATGAAATGCAGCGCCATTTGGCTCAAGCCAGCATACTTGTCACCTGCAAACAACGGCTTACCATCTTTCCAGATAGACATGTGGGAGTGCATCCCCGTACCGTTATCGTTGTGTAAGGGTTTAGGCATGAATGTTGCTGTCTTGCCATATTTACGAGCAACGTTCTTCACCACGTACTTGTAAGTCAACACGTAGTCAGCAGCACTAACTAGAGGTGCAAAACGAATTCCGAGTTCGCACTGACCACCAGCAGCAACTTCGTGGTGATGCTTTTCAATCGGTACACCACACTTAGCCATTGTTAGTAACATTTCGCTACGAATATCTTGCAGCATATCCGAAGGCGCAGTTGGGAAATAACCCCGCTTGGTGTTGATTTGGTACCCTAAATTGCCACCGGCTGTCTCTTTGCCGCTGTTCCAAATCCCTTCGTCAGAATCAATGAAATAATAGGCTTGATGACCTTTTTGGTCAAAACGGATACTATCAAAGATAAAAAATTCTGGTTCTGGACCACAAAAAGCAGTATCACCGATACCAGTAGAGATGAGATAATCGATCGCTTTTTGAGCAATCGATCGCGGATCGCGTTCATAAGGATTCCCTGTGCGAGGATCGACAATTGTACAGATCATGCTCAGAGTCTTCTCTTTCATGAACGGGTCAATCCAAGCAGTCGTCGGATCGGGAACCATTGCCATATCAGAAGCATTAATCGCCTTCCAACCGCGAATACTCGAACCATCAAAAGCGACCCCGCCAGCATTCACAAAAGAATCCTCTTCAATCAAACTTTTGTGAAACGTGCAGTGCTGCCATATACCGTACAGGTCAACAAATTTCAAATCAATAAGTTCGATATTGTCATCTTGAATCATTTTCAAGATTTGTTGCGCGGTTTCAGGCATGACGACTCCTAATAAGTAAAATTACGTAAAGAAAAACACAGCCTAGAAGTTTTATAACCCTAGTCAGTAGAATCTCGATTGATATTACACCTGAATCATCCTAAAAAGAGAACTCAAAGCGTTTTGTAGTTTAAGATACTGTTATGTTGAAAATTGGAAACTCAATTAAACTTTACGTTACCAACAGATGCTTTTAGCGGAGTAGCGTTATACAGGGTCAACTTTGGCATAAGATCCGGATGTGGCAAGTAAAGTTATTTATGTTTAGGCAAAAGCTTACACATAAAAGCCAGAAAATATAAAATCAAACCACAAAAAAGCAAGATTGGGAGAACAAGGGAATGCGGGACGCAGTCACAAGTTTAATTAAGAATTATGACGTTGCCGGACGCTATTTCGACCGGAATGCGATCGACAGCCTCAAAACATACTTTGAAACCGGCACAATTCGAGTGCAAGCAGCAGGAGCAATCAACTCCAACGCCGCTGTAATTGTCAAGCAATCTGGTATTAAGTTATTTGAAGAACAGCCAGAACTCATCCGTCCCGGCGGAAACGCTTACACAACTCGTCGCTACGCCGCCTGCTTACGCGACATGGACTACTATCTGCGCTACGCGACCTACGCCATAGTTGCAGGTAGCATGGATGTCCTAGACGAACGCGTACTGCAAGGCTTGCGCGAAACATACAACTCTCTCGCGGTACCCATTGGTCCGACAGTTCGCGGTATCCAAATCATGAAAGATCTCGTCAAACAACAAGTAGCAGCAGCGGGAATCACCAACACTGCATTTGTCGATGAGCCATTTGACTACATGACCAGTGAATTAAGCGAGAAAGATATTTAAGCAAAAAGGGAAAGGGGAAGATATTCTCCAATCCCTGTTTCCTATTCCCCGTTTCCAAATTGGCAAAGCAAAGACTCGACACACTACTAGTAGAATTAGACTTATGCCCATCACGCCAACTAGCACAAAGGCTAATCCAGGCGGGAGAAGTCACCGTTGACGAGCAAGTAATCGACAAACCCGGAACAGAAGTTAACATCGCCGCCCGCATTCATGTCAAGGCGCGATCGCGCTTCGTTTCCCGTGGTGGTGAAAAACTGATCAAAGCCTTAGAAACCTTCGCCATCACAGTGCAAGGACGTATCTGCTTAGACGGCGGTATCTCCACAGGCGGCTTCACCGATTGTCTCCTGCAATCTAGTGCTACACAAGTTTACGGAATTGACGTTGGTTATGGACAAGTAGACTGGCGCTTGCGAAACGATCCGCGCGTAGTTTTACACGAACGAACCAACCTCCGCCACCTCACCCCCAGCACTCTATACGGTGAAGCTGAACCAGCAGACTTCGCAGTTGTAGACGTATCCTTTATTTCCCTAACAAAAATTCTCCCCGCCTTGTGGCAACTCCTGCAACCGCCGAGAGAAGCAGTATTACTCATCAAACCACAATTTGAAGTTGGGCGCGATCGCGTCGGCAAAAAAGGTGTCGTCCGCGAGGCTCAAGATCAAGCTGATGCGATATTCCAAGTTTTGCAAACAGCCATACAACTAGGATGGCAATACCAAGGCTTAACCTGGTCACCCCTCACAGGACCGGCGGGAAATATAGAATATTTGCTCTGGTTGGGAGAGAATCAAACACCAGTCCCGGATTTGAAAGCGATCCTCCAGATTGCTAAATCTGCTCAGGAGGAATTAAAAAACGCGGAGGGACGCTGAGGTAGCGCAGAGGGTCGCGGAGTAACTCTGCGTACCTCTGCGCTACCTCCGCGTTCTCCGCGTTTCAAAACCCTCCTAATTCTTGCCTCAATCGATACATGATTGTATTTGGCTCCATCTGGTTGAGGATTTCTTCAATTACGGTGCTTGCGCCTAGTTGTCCCCAGCTACAGCCTTTTTCTAAGTACGCCTGAGCAGCTTTCCCGACTGCGTAAGCGCCGTAGCCAGCGATGGAGCCTTGGGCGACTGCAGCGCCAGCGTAGGTTGTGAGGTTGGTGGGATCTCCACTGGCTACTGCGGCGGTGGTTTTGCCTAAGCCGAGGACTAGGCTACTACCGATTTCGCCCAGGAGTAAGCCACCGGAACTGAGGAGGATTGTTTTGAGGATTTTACTGGCTTGATAGCCGGTCATGGGTAGTCCGTAGAGTTTGGCTAGGGAACGGATGAGGATGAGGTCGGTGATTGTCCCACCGATGATGTCTAAGAAGGCGATGGGGTTTAAGCCGACTGTGAGGGCTTTATATTTACTGAATTGCCAAATTAGGTTTTCGGCTTGTTGGGAACGTAGGGATATGGTTTTTTGGGCGATGATGGTTTCGGCTTCTCGGGCTTGGATTAGGGCATTTAGGGCGAGGAGGGATCTGCCTTCTTGGTTGAGAATTTGCCAGATTTTGGCTTTTAAATCTTCTATTTGGGGGGGTTGGGTTTCCCATTCGGATGTCACTCGTCCGTCTGGCCACTCCACTTGGACTTCTAGAGGTGCTGGTTCGGCGGCGACCATGACGATTTCGGCGGGGGATAATAGTTGCTCTAGGCGACGAGAACCGGCACTTCCGGCTCCTAGTTGTTGTAAGTTTTTGTAGATTAGCTGGCGATCAGTGTCGGGATATAAGTCGATTTTGTTAAATACTAAAATTAGCGGTTTCTGTGATTGCCGCAGGTCACACAGTGCTTGATATTCTGTGCGGGTGATGTCACCTGAGACTACGAATAAAATTAGGTCGGCTTGTTTGGCTACGTCTGCCGCCATTTCGGCTCGGCTTTGTCCGGCTATTTCGTCTAATCCTGGGGTATCGATTAGTTCTACTTGAATTTTACCTCCTGGTTGCCAACGGACTGATCTCGGCCATTGCGTGACTCCGTTGAGTGGTCCTGTTTGGAGGATTTTTTCTCCTAGTAGCGCATTTAATACTGCTGATTTCCCGCGACTGACTAGTCCAAAGACGGCGATGCGAATTACGCTGGAGTCTAGTTTTTGCAGTCCGTTAGTCAAGACCTCTAATTCTGGTTTGAGTAATCCTGCTAATTCAAGATTTGCGGCGGAGGGGCGAGGAGTGCGAAGATAACCATACCAAGATAAGGCTTGGGAGAGACTTGCCCGAGCGCGGTTTAAATGGGATTCTTGCTGTTTGGCAGATGAAGTTTCAGTCAAGATTAAGGAGGGAGATAACGGCTATGTATCTATTTTGCGCTACGCTCACTAAGAGCAGTAGTAATAATTTTAGCTGTTTCTAGAATATTCGCCGAGTATCATAGATGGGATAATTGCTACACCAAGTATGGGTAATCATCAGATCTTCGTTTGTGAAGATAAAATATTGGCGGAGATCCGACGTTGTCACACAACGCCCGATGCGCCACCCCTTGCCCATCGGAAAATTAGAGGATGAGATGGAAGCATCGTTGGAAATTACCTTGCAAATAGCGATCGCGGTGATCGCTGGCATCAGTGCCCAAGTGCTGGCTACTTACCTCAAAATCCCTGGTATTGTTTTTCTGCTGCTGTTTGGCATCATCCTTGGTGGTGACGGCTTAGGTCTGTTACACCCCCAAATGCTCGGTACAGGACTCAATGTAATTGTTGCTTTATGTACAGCAATAATTCTATTTGAAGGTGGACTTAATCTCGATATACATGAATTAGGGAAGCTCTCGGCTAGTCTACGTCATTTAGTGACTTTTGGTACATTAATTACCTTGCTTGGCGGGAGCATGGCAGCTCATTGGCTAGGTGAATTTCCCTGGCCGATCGCTTTTCTTTACGCCTCGATAGTTGTAGTGACGGGTCCAACTGTCATCAGTTCCTTACTTAAGCAAGCAAATGTTGATCGTCAAGTGGCAATGCTTTTAGAAGGCGAAGGCATTTTAATTGACCCAGTCGGCGCAATTTTAGCATTTGTTGTTTTAGATACAATCTTAAATGGCGATACAGACATAGTCAAAGCCTTCATCGGTTTGAACTTACGCCTTGGCGTTGGTAGCGCGATTGGTGCTGCTGGTGGCTGGCTAATGAGTTTTATATTTAAACGCGCTAATTTTATTTCTTTCGAGTTAAAAAATTTGGTAGTGTTGGCGTTGTTGTGGGGTTTATTTGCTTTAGCGCAAACAATCCGCAGCGAGTCCGGACTAATGGCGACAGTTGTAGCGGGAATTGTATTTGCCAATTCTTCTGTTCCTGAGGAACGCTTATTACGGCGCTTTAAAGGTCAACTGACGATTCTCAGCCTATCAGTACTATTTGTCTTACTCTCAGCAGACTTATCGATCGCTAGTGTATTTGCCTTAGGTTGGGGGAGTTTCTTTACAGTATTAGTACTGATGTTTGTCGTGCGTCCGATTGACATTATCGTCTGTACTTGGGGTAGCGACCTCAACTGGCGACAAAAAATGTTTCTCAGTTGGGTTGCACCTAGAGGAATTGTCTGTGCCTCGATTGCTTCCTTATTTGCCATTTTACTCACTGAACGCGGCATCAACGGTGGTGATTCAATCAAAGCCTTAGTCTTCTTGACAATTATGATGACTGTATTTTGTCAAGGTTTAACAGCCGCGCGAATTGCCAAATGGCTGAAAATCACTTCCACCGAAGCAACTGGGATCGTCATCGTCGGCTGTAATCCTTTAAGTATTTTAGTCGCCCGCATATTCAAAGAACGCGGAGAAACAGTTGTGATGATTGACACTCAGCCTGAAGCTCGCGAATTAGCCGAAGCCGAAAATCTGCGCGTACTTGCCAGCAGCGCCTTAGACAACAATGTATTAGAAGAAGCTGGACTCGGAACACTGGGAACCTTTCTTGCCGTCACCAACAATGGCGAAGTCAACTACATACTAGCGCAACGAGCAGTCGAAGAATTCGCGCCTCCGCGAGTCCTCGCCGTTTTTCCGCGCGACCCGCAAGCAAACTCTAATGAAAATAACACCACAATTCTCCAAGCTTTTTTCCCAGAATTACAAATAAAAATTTGGAATGATTACATTACTGACGGACGAGTCAAATTAGGTACAACCACACTCAACGAGCCAGGATTTTATTCCCAACAAACTCACATGCACGCCTTAATGCGGGCAGGCGAACTCATCCCTTTAGTTAGAGAACGGGATGGTAATTTATTAGTAATGCCAGCCACAGAAGACTGGCAACCAGGCGATCGCATTATTTACCTCTTACACGACCCAAGACCAAGTTTATTAAAACGCCTATCGGGGGCGACCCAATCTACTCGCCTCTCTTTGGAGAACTTACCGGAGGTGGATGAGGTACCGATTGCTCAATTGTCAGAGATCATGCTGGGTAAACAGTAAGAGTTTTGAAACGCGGAGGGGGGAAAGGAGGTAGCGCAAAGGGACGCGGAGTTACTCTGCGATACTCTGCGCTTCCTCTGCGTTCCTCCGCGTTTCCTTCTCCTGCCAAAATAAGCCAGATAAGTGTAATACCGCTAAAATGATTGCCCCAGTTGAGACTACGTAGCTATGAATTGTGTATAAATGTTCGATTGTCAGTGTGCTGATTGCTCCTCCGCCGGTAAGTATTTCTCGCAGTTGTGGTCCAATTAGGGGAATTGATTGGATGGTTCCGAGTTCAATGTTGAAGCGCCAGAATCCGTCTTGATTCCAGCCGAGGATCATTGATGTCCAAGCAAGTCCAATGGCGCTGAGGGTGAATAAGATGCCGCTAAACCAGGCGAATAACCAACTGTTCGTGAATTGCCGACCTAAAAACATGACGACAATTTGGATTAAGGCTATGCCGATGACTCCATATCCGGCTAGGCTATGCATTTTGCGGAATAACCAGCCATAGGAGACGGTTGTTGTAATTGTTTGTAGTGAGTCATATGCTCCGCCAGCGATCGGTTCGTAGTAAAAGGATAGGAGTACTCCTGTGATCGCGCCTGTGATGGTGAGAGTCAGAATGGCAATGGACAGTGCTGTTGCTGCTCGCCGCAAGGCGAAATCAACTTGGGTGGTTGGAGCAATTGATTCTTTCATGCTTAGGCGTAATGTATATTTTTATTACAAGTGTAGCGAATTAATTACGAAATATGTATGTTGAGAGGCGGAGATATTTGGCTGGGGTTGATTATGGTAAGATCTGCTGACTGCGTTGCCTATATCCGGCTATTTTAATTCTGCGGCTGAGTTTGGGTAAATTGTTACTCTTTCTATCTCGAATCAGAGTAAGTTACCTGTCGCAGCAAGATTTAGACTAAGATTAAAGGCGCGTGCTGTAAAGTCAGCGCCGCTATAGCAACTTTTAGTCGGTGCTGAATGTCTATTTTTATTAGTCAAATTTAAAAAAATTATACAAGCTACGTTTTAATTCCTGGGTGTCTGAAGTTAATATTTTAAGCGGTGTGCAATTTTTGCTTTCAAAACTTGAGTTCTAACTCGTGCTTGAAGTTAATTAAATGAAAATTAGAGTGAACGGTACCAACATATGTCCTACTCCATACTCAAGAATATTCCGGGATTCTTCGGTCAGCCTGCGGGTATAGCCACTCTTGCTTCTTTGGGTCTCCACGGGATGCTGGGCTTGGCTTTACCATTATTTCCTAATCCCAAAGCTGCAGAAAAACCACCGGAAAAAATGGTGCCTTTGGTGACTTTGACTCCCGAAGAGCAAAGCCGTCTGCCTTTGATGAATCCGAATCGGATGGCGACTCCAGGGGTCATCGCCCAAGCACCGGCTGCTGTTAGTTCGGGTCTATTGTTGCCGCCGATGCCGCCGCCTTTGTCTACTTCATTAATTGGTGGTACTCAGTCTCCGGTTGGTAATTATGCCATTAGTTCTGTACCCAAAAATCAGCCGGCAAATATGCGGATCGGTCGTTTGGGTGATAAGACTACAGCCAAGTACGATTCTAGTCAGCAAGCTTTTATCGATAAAAAGGGTCAGTCTTTTCCAAAATATACGAGTAATAAAGTATACGATCCTTCTAATTTCAAAGTTAGCGAAAAGTTGAAAAATTCAACGCCTGCTATTGACAACTCGACCCTACCGAATGTTGAACCAGCAAAGTTGGCTTCTTTGCCAACTACTCCGCCAATAAATCTGCAAAACCCTGATAATACTCCGACGGCTAAACCATACGTACCACCCATTAATCCGCCTGAACCAGCACAGATTCCTTTGCCCCCGCTGACACCGAATGCAAATAATGTTTCTCCAGGCGAATTGAATTTCTCTTCTCAACCTATGCCGCCCGGAGGAGTTATTAGACTAGGTGGTCAACCGGCTAAACCTGTTAATCCTTATGGCGCACCACGGGTGAATGGTCCAATTGCTTTTGGAAGCAATCTCGGTAATCAGTCTGTTGGTACTAAATCGCCGGCTACAGGATTCAATTTGGGTAATCAGTCTGTTGGTACTAAGGCACCGCTTGGTACTGGGTCTAATTCGGGGAGTAATCTGTCTGCTTCATCGACAGAGATGATAGCATCAATCACAGCTTATAAGCAACAAATTCAAGAATTGTCGCAGAGATATCCGAATTATGTGGCGAAAGCAGTGATTCGCGAGCAGTTGCAGGATCGTACTGGGTTACAAGGTGTAATTTCCGGTAACTTAGTGGTTGAAGCGGACGGCAAAGTTATTGATTTTATACCTACGGGTAAGCCTTCACCTTTCTTAGTATTGGCTGCTAAGAGACATTTTCAAGGTTACTTTCAAAAAGAGCCTAGTGGCAAAGTGAGACTACAACCATTTATGCTTTACGGTTCGGGAAATACGAGTATTTCCAATACTCCAAGTACCTCGCCGGCTAATAATGTGAATCAGAAGCTCAATCCTAATACCCCACCAAGTAATCAAACTTCAAGCCTGGGTAGGACTACTCAAACTGCACCTACTAGCACCGGGCAAACAACAGTGACTAGTGGTAGTAATAATACTAGGGTTCAACCGGCTACTGGCACAGGGCAAAGGACAACAGCAATTAATAATAGTGGCAATTGGCTACAACAACTAAAAGAGTGGCAACAGCGATCGCAAGCTACATCTTCAACTTCTGCAAATAATAATCCATCCCCGACTAATTCTCAGGATCTCTTACGGAAACTCAAGCAACAATAAGTAGGCAAAAAACCCCTTTGGCAAGCCAAGGGGATCTTTTATGGGAATGATTTCTTAAGCGTAACTTTACCAACCTTTTTCGGCTTGCTCTAAGACATAAGCAGAAACATCAAAAATTTCCATCTGGCTCAAGCGATCCTTAAAAGCTGGCATCGCATTTTTACCATTCAAAATTTGGTGTATAATTGCTTGTGTCAAGTCTGGATCGGTATCTAGGTACTTTTCTAAAGCTTCCTTTTTCAAGGTTTTATTGGCGATCAGTACATTGCTACCACCGACATGGCAAGCTGCACAGTTAGAAGTAAATATTCTTGCCCCATTAGATGTTTCTGCCAGGGCTTGGTTCATATTTATAATTGTCAAGGCGATCGCCAGTAGTAAAACAGATAGCAATTTTTTCAATATATTCTCCTCTCTCCCATAAATATAGTCAGTCGCAAAATCGGTAGTGCAAAGACTATTCTATGCCCGCAACCACTGTTTATGGTTAACTTAACAGTGAGGAAAAATGGCTGTTGATACAATTATTGCTAGTTAATTAAATGTGGTTAAAGGAAAAAAGTCAAAATACTTATTTGCATTCTTTCACTCTTTCCCTTTAACCTAGGTGTAATTAACCTTGAACTGTAATTTTGCCAATCATGCCTGCACCACGGTGAGGCTCGCAATAGAAGGTATAATCGCCAGGTGCGGCATCAGCAGGAAAAGTGGTTTCCTGTTTTTGACCAGGAGACATCATTAGCTGCTTGTGGGATAAGGCTTTAGCCAAACTTGCATCCTTAGCGGGGTTTTTGGTAGGATCGAAAACCACGTTGTGGGGAGGAACCTTATTGTTCACCCATTGAATTGTGTCGCCCGGTTTGATTGTCAGCTTGGCTGGCTGGAAAGCCAACATGCCTTTATCACTACCTAACTTCACTGTATATGTCTCAGCCGCTGCGGGTGGGGTAAATATGGCAAAGCTGCTCACAACTAATACCATTGTTAACAAAGCTAACCCTAGACGCCGCAAACTTGCTGTAATTGATTTCATCACGTTCTCCTAAAGCAAAACTTTTATCTTTCTATTTCTATTTTAAGTAAAATTGACGCCAAATATGACAACTTGTCATAGATTAATTTATTTTTTTACGTAGAACTTTACTACTAGTAAGAAATACTGACTAAGAACTGGGTGTGGTGAGGCGGGAAAAGACAATATACCTCACACCCTATTTCCAAAGCTTTCCGCCCCCCAACCAGGTACTCTGATTTAAAATTGGGAAGTTACAAAATGTAAATTCTCCAACCTCCCAATCTTAAATCTTGAGTCTCGTCTTTAGTAATAGATTTTGCCGCCGCCCCATTTATCGCCGACAATCTTCGGTTGTAGGAGAATATGCCCGGCGATTGCCTCTAAATCCTGATTGGTGAGATTTCTCATTTCGGTGAAAATATCTGCACTCTTGACGCTGGGGTGGACTTCAGAAATCTCTTCTTCCCCATCATAGGTAGTAGGGTTTTTCATGTAATCTACCAAACCTTCGACATTGTTCCGGTTTGGTGAGGCGAGAGAAAGGGTCTCAGGATCGAGTCCGACATTCTGGTTTGTCTTGGTGACGCCTCCAGCATGGCACTGAGCACAAGCGTAGTTAAATAGACGTTTGCCTTCTTTGACTTCTTTTAAACTCAGTACAACAGTGTCACCTTGTTCATTCAATGGCACTGTGCGGATACCTGTGTCTAATTCTACCGCTGTCGCACTACCGACAACAAATTGAAATGCGATCGCTACTGTTACCACAACAAGCACGATAAATCTTCTAAACATGTTTCCCCTTAAACATTTTGACGCTCAACACAGCATGAGAGCAACTCTCACTCTTTCTCAGCGAGCATTCACACTTTTGTTAACAAAATTATTATCACCCACCTAGGTCACTTCCTCGTTAACCGAGTCATCGGTGTTTGGGTGTGGTTGAGACAATATCTGGGAAATAATTGCCTTTGCATCCTCTAAAGCCAAACGGGTCTCAGAGGTTTTATAGGCAATCCCCAACTGATCGCATTTTGATAGCACTGTCGCCACAGACACGCTGTAGTCCGCGGCGATCTCTGCAATGGAGAGGTCTGCAAAACCCATAATACTTGTTCACTGATTGAGTAGAGATTGAGCTGCTGTATTACCAATATCACGTCCGCAGTGCAATTTGTTCTCTTGGTAAAGATTATTTAAGCAGGGGTGAGTGGGGTTAAAACCCACCCGCATCCCCCACTCTTTATTCAGCGACTACACTTAAGGTCATTTTCTCAAACATCACTACATGGGATGTGGTGGAGATGGGTTGGTGTAGGCTGATTAGTTGGGCTAGGGTTTTCTTTAACTGGGTGCGCGGGACGATCGCGTCTACAAAACCATGCTTCAGTAAATCTTCGGCAGTTTGGAAATCATCTGGTATCTTTTTGATACCTACTGTTTGCTTAATCACTCTTAGACCAGCAAAGCCGATTGTCGCCTGAGGTTCGGCGAGAATAATATCTCCTAGCATGGCAAAACTCGCGGTGACACCACCGAGTGTGGGGTGAGTTAGCACCGGAATATAGAGTAATTTGGCTTCTTGATGGCGCTGTAAGGCTCCGGATATTTTCGCCATTTGCATCAGTGAAAGCATTCCTTCTTGCATCCTCGCGCCACCGGAGGTACAAATAATCACCACGGGATATCGGCGGTGGGTAGCTTGCTCAATGACGCGGGTGAGCTTTTCGCCGACTACAGAACCCATGCTTCCACCAATAAAGCGAAAGTCCATGACTCCGAGGGCTACAGGTAAACTGTCGAGTTGACCTAAGCCAGTTTGGACAGCTTCAACTAAGCCGGTTTTTTCCTGCATTTCTCGCAGACGATCGCTGTAAGGTTTGCGATCGCGAAATTGTAAAGGGTCGGTAGGAGACAAATGCTCGTCTAACGGTCGCCAGGTATTCACGTCAATTAACTGGCGGATACGTTCGTGACTATCGACCTGATTGTGATATAGACAATCTCCACACACCATTTGATTAGCACGGAGGTCTTTGGTGTAAGCTAAAACACTACATTTAGGACACTTATGCCATAAACCATCAGCAATTTCTCGCTCTTGGCGGTCGGGGTTCATCGCTCCTGGTTTGCGGCGATTTGCAAACCAATCAACTAGTGATTTTAGACCGCGTGATTCTTCGTTGTTAGCCATTGTTTATGTAAATCAGCTGCATTGGGGGTCAAAGTGTCAATCAACCCAATCACTCCCAGTGTGGAACTCGGCTACTAAATGTGTACACCCTCACTGAAAGTATTTTAGGCTTTTAAATTTTATTTTCTTAGGAAGTTAGACCGAATTTTACATGCAACAGTTGCCCAAAAGATCAATAGTACGTTACTAATTTTAGATTTATGTGTCTGTTTGCTCTTCTTCCATTGGACTTAGGAGGAGTAAAGCTGTCCATTTATCTTCCAAAGGGACTTGTACGGCGGCTGGACTGCCAGAGCCAAAGTAGGCTACCATACCCAGGTCGATGAGTTTAACCGGGATGTCATGAGCAATCAGGATTTGCTCTATGAGTTCTGCTTCCCAACGCGTACTAGTGGTTAAAAGGGTAATCCAAGTCACTTTCTTTAAGACGTGTGCTGACGGACTGATTAATGACCACTCACGAATAACTGTAGATATCTCCCTAAAATTGCTTCCCCGCCAAAGAGTGTCAAGATTGAGCCTAAAGCTAGAAAAGGACCAAAAGGCATTTTTGAGGAACGCTTCAGCCAACCTAAAGCGATGGCGCTGTAACCAAAAAATGCACCGAAAGCGCAAGCGATAAAACCTGCTAGGAGCAAATGCTTCCAACCTAACCAAGCACCCATCATCGCTGCGAGTTTTGCATCTCCTCCTCCCATCGCGCTTTTTTGAAATATCATGGAACCGAGTAAGGCGATCGCGTCAAACAGCCACAAGCCTAGCACGGCTCCGCCAATGGCTACTATTAACTGATTTTCCCATTGAGAATGAGCTTCACTCCAGAAACTCAGCATCACTTGGAATCCGATCCCTAATACCAAGCCTGACTGTGTCAGTTGATTTGGCAAAGTCATTGTATCTAAATCTATCAGGGATAGGGCTAACAACCAGCTAACGAAAGCACAATATCCTAATGTTAAAGGCGATACTCCAAATCGACAGAAAAGCAGTACAAATACTATGCCTGTAAGTGCTTCTATCAGTGGGTAACGTTGAGAAATTTTATTTTTACAGTAGCGACAACGTCCGCGCAGCCACAGCCAACCTAATATAGGCACATTATCATAGGCGCGAAGTTGGTTTAAGCAATTGGGGCAACGGGAGGGTGGCCAAAGAATTGATAGCTTGGCGGGTAGGCGATAAACTACTACGTTGATAAAGCTGCCGATCGCTGACCCGAATACAAATATAATTGCCAGTATTGGCAACATGAGGAGTGTGTCCATTCGTTATTTCCCATGACGCGGTTTTCAGTTTAACTGCGGGAGGGAGGGGAATGGGGAAACGCGGAGTTCTTCGCAGAGGGGTTATTCGATTTGGCTGGCGGGGACGAAGCATTCTTCGGGGAGGAGGATCGGGCGGTCGGAGAATGTTGGTTTGCCTCGGTGGGTGACGCGGTTTATGGCGACTCCGGCGGGTAGGATTTCTAGGTCTTGGTTTGCTGTGCAGTATGTGTGATAAATGTTGTGAGCAGATCTCAGTAAGGTTGGGTCACTCAATGCTGAGAGTATTGGGTTGGTCTGATTTCCTCGTTCTTGCTGAAAAACGTACACGACTCCTCGCCCTCTCTTTATATTTGAATACTACTGTAATTTTATACGGAAAGTTTACGTATGGTCAGGAAAGTTTTTTTGGGGAAGCTGTGAATATTACTCTTTTTCTAGAGTTTTGATTAGTGCTTCGCCCATTGCTTGACAACCTAGTAAGTTCATTCCGGTTGACATGATATCACCTGTGCGATCGCCTGAGGCTAAAACTTGCAATACTGCTTGCTCAATTTTGTCGGCGGCTATTGATTCGTTTAAGCCGTAGCGTAGCATCATGGCGGCACTGAGTACTTGGGCTAGGGGGTTGGCTTTGTCTTGTCCGGCTATATCTGGTGCTGAACCGTGAACGGGTTCAAAAACTCCCGGTCCACTCTCTCCTAAACTTGCTGATGGTAACATGCCGATACTGCCCGTTAACATGGCGGCGGCATCTGAGAGGATATCACCAAATAGGTTGCCGGTGACGATTGTATCAAATTGTTTCGGAGCGCGGAGTAGCTGCATGGCAGCATTATCAACGTAGAGGTGCGATAATTCGATATCGGGATATTCTTGACTTAGTTGGGTGATGCGATCGCGCCACAGTTGAGATACTTCTAACACATTCGATTTATCTACCGAACACAGTTTACCGCCGCGTTTGCGTGCAGCTACAAAGGCGACTCTGCCAATGCGGTCAATTTCTCCTTCGGTGTAAGCCATTGTATTCACACCGCGTTTTTCACCTGTTTCTGTCGTGAAAATTCCTCTGGGTTGTCCAAAGTATATCCCTCCAGTCAATTCGCGCACTACCATAATATCGACGCCGCTAACTACTTCTTTTTTTAGTGTGGAAGCGTCGATGAGTTGAGGTAATATTTTCGCTGGACGTAAATTCGCGAATAATCCTAATCCCGCCCTTAGTCCTAACAAGCCGGTTTCGGGACGCTGGTGACGCGGGAGGTTATCCCATTTATAACCGCCAATCGCTGCCAACAAGACAGCATCACTATGACGGCACATTTCTAATGTTTCAGCGGGTAGCGGTGTACCTGTGGCATCAATCGCCGCCCCACCCATTAACGCTGATTGAAATTCAAACTCAATTCCCAGTTGCTTCCCAACAACTTTTAGCACTTTTACCGCTACATCTGTGATTTCAGGACCAATGCCATCGCCGGGAAGTAAAGTTATGCGGTACTGGGTCATAGCTAGTTGTATTGATTTTATGATGCAAAATCAATATCATACAACGAGCTGCTGTACCGAGGGAATTTTTAACCAGCTTTCCGACGCGGGTTTGTCACGACCAATTCCAACTCCCATCCTGGCATTTGATGCACGCGGTTGGTCATGCGCTGTAGGTCTTGAGGTCCGTTGAGTGTGAGGTTCTCGCGACTGCGGACTTCGACAGCAATGACTTTATTTTTTCTTTGGGCAATTAAATCAAACGCGCAATCTGCCAAATCTGGTGGAAGGTCATCAGGAGAGGGATGCAGGGTAACGTTATATCCCCGGTGCCGATATTCTCTTGCCAGTTGGAGTAGGCGCTGATGCTCTAAAGGAGTTGGATTTTGAACGTGATTCATAATAATTTATACAAGTGATTTTTATTAACTTGGGTTTTCTCAGTCCGCATATCATCACATTACCTCATCCTTTCAGATGAGAAAAGGGGATATTTGCTTAATAACCAAGTATTCCTCAAGGCAGATAGTATAAATAAGCATTTTTGAGCTTCAGTAGCTCTCTACTTAGATTAGCGCAAATCCGGTAGGAAAGACCAACTTTATGATTAATTTAATGTTTCTGGGTCAGGTGCCGGTTCAATGAGGATGTGTAAAAATTCTTCTCCTTTGCAAAAACCTTCTGCGAGTACAAGAGACATACCTTTGATCCGGAAAGAACCGTTGAGGTTGCGTCGGCGACTGACAAAATCGGTGATTTGGTAGTCATCGACGTAAATTGCCCCATTTAAGGCGTCTCGAACAGGTTTGACGATATTATCGCTGTCGGGGACAGTCTCTTCTTGACCTGGTGGCGCATCATAATAATGAGTAATTGTTACCCGTAATAAAGCACCGCTAGCAGGTTCGGCTTTCCAGCAATATTCGGCTGTTGTCCGGACGGTGGCTTTCCAGGCTTGTAAACGTTTTTTATCTTTAGTTTGATAAGAAACTGGTTTGCCAGTAACAATAAATTCAAAGGGCAGCACTAAGGGAGTCCTCGTTATAGAGCGTATAGCATAATTAATAAATTCGCGTCCTCTGGTAGATATCTGATTTATCACCTTGCTATTGATCGTCAGCACGGGCTATATCTATATGGTAGTTTCGTTCTGCTGTATTTTTAGTCACAAGTAGAAAAAAAATCGCTGATCGCAGTGTAAATAGTTAGTAAAGGTATACAAGTCAGAAGTGTGAAGGACAGCTAACCGACAATTCACAGTATTCTAACGGAACGCATTTATACGTGGGTAACGAAATTGCGAATTGCGAATTGCGAATTGCGAATTGGAGATATGTATATTCGAGTCCAGATAGCAAGCCAAAGTTCCCTGATTCCAGCGTCATCGGATTAACTTCACTTTGTGTTCTCTTAATTACGCAAAATCCTTACCAGTATTTGCAACTAAATTAGATTAGTTAAATTAGGTGCTGTCTCGATCAGGATGTGTAGAAACTCTTCCCCTTTACAGAAACCTGTGGCGAGTACGGTAGACATACCTTTAATTTGGAAAGAACCGTTGAGATTACGTCGCCGACTGACAAAATCGGTGATTTGATAATCATCTACGTAAATAGCTCCATTCAAGGCGTCTCGGACAGGTTTGACGATATTATCGCTATCGGGGACACTTTCTTCATGACCTGGAGGTGCGTCATAATAATGAGTGATTGTAACTTGTAAGAAAGCTCCGCTAGCTGGTACTGCTTGCCAGTAATGTTCGGCTGTACTGCGGATTGTGGCTTTCCAGGCTTGCAGGCGCTTTTTATCTTTAGTTTGATGAGAAACTGGTTTGCCACTGACGATAAACTCAAATGGCAACACTGCAGAATTTCTGACAGTAGCAAGCATGCTTAGTGTAAGTTTTAGAGTAATTTTTGAGAATTATATGAATAGCTGATTAACCGGACTAAGTATTACTGAATAATTATGACAATAGAGGACGGGCATTCCTCTTATATGCTACTACCGAAATTATGTATTGTTTGTGACTTGGATCAAACCGAGTTTATACTGAAAAATAAATAGTTAATCTAAATTTGCTGAGTGAAAAATTCGGTCAGGAGTATATCGCCTCCGAATTCTTCATCTCACTTTATGATTTACTGAGTGCTTGGTGAATCAACTCAGGAATTTGGGAAGGACGTTCAGCGACTGGTACATGTGCGGCTTTGAAGGCATCTAATTTACTTTGTACTGTGCCAAAATCAATTCCTCGACCAATAAACGCGGCTAAAGCGCCAGTGTGACCCCAATTTTTGCCTATAGGTGCGTGGATACCAGCGATGTAGGCAATTACTGGTTTATCAATTGCTTCGGCAATGTATCGTGCTGCTGTTTCTTCACTACTTCCACCAGGTTCGCCGACTAAAACGATCGCATTTGTCGTTTCATCTTCATCTAAAATTTGCAACCATTGCACTAATGAAGAGCCAGTAATGCCATCGTTACCGATGCTTACACAAATGGATTGCCCTAAACCAGATGTCGTTAATTCCCTAGCAATTTCGTAGGTGAGGGTGCTGCTGCGACTCACAATGCCGATAGCTCCAGGCAAATGATATTCCTGCGGATAGGTACCCAGGAGAATTTTCCCTGGTAATATTATACCCGGACTGTTTGGTCCAAGCACCAAAGTGTCACAAGCTTCAGCCTTGCGTACTAATTGCACCATATCCAAGGGAGGAACGCCATTAGAAACAATCACGATTTGGCAAATCCCAAAGGCGATCGCTTCTAACGCTGCATCTAAAACCTCATAAGGTGGTGAAAAAATAATCGTGGTGTCAATGGCACCGACCGCCGCAATTGCCTGTTCTACCAAATCAAATACAGGAATACCCCGGACTTTTTTGCCACCAGATCCGGAACTGACACCTGCAACCACATTTGTGCCATAAGCTTTCATTTGCAGGGCGTAATCTGTCGCCTGTGGTTCATCAAAACCTTGAATTAAAACTTTACTTTCGGGGGTTAATTTCATAACCTTTTTGCCGTGATTGATTTGGCTAGACGGACTGCCTCAGCCACCGCCTCATCAAGGTTTTCTAGAACTATCGGCGCATTTGCACCTAACTCTATTAAACATTTTTGCGCGGCGCTAAAGTTACTCCCACCCAGACGGACGACTAAACGGGGATGTTGGGAGGCGCGACTTTTGGTGCCGTTAGTGTGATCACGATGTTGCAAAAAGTTTGCAATTACATCTGCTAATTCAAGTATGGTAGGGAAGCTGCCAATGAGATTAAGCAGGATAACTTGAATGCTTTTATCTTGAGACAGGATTTGTAAACCTTGTTCTAGCCGATCCTCAAAGCTAATAAATCCCCTACCCACAGCAAAGCCATTGGTTAAATTTAGACCAGTCGCCGGTTTACCACCAGCATTAGTCACTAAATCTAAAGTTGCCATCAACAGACCAGTACCGCTGGCTAAGATACCGATTTTACCATTACGCTCAACACTATCCCAAGTACTGAAAGTGCCATTTCTATCCTTGTTGGTGCGGCTAGCCATTTTGGCTGCCATCGCCGCAATATCTGGATGACGTTCGATTGCCCGATCGTTGACTGTCACCTTACCATCTAAAGCCATCACCTCTCCTTTGCTACTAACTCCCAAAGGATTTATTTCAAGTAAATCTAAATCTTTCTCAATAAAGAGGCGATACATTTTTTCGATAATCGCACTCACCGATTGGATTAAAGCACCCTTTAATCCCATTTTCACTGCTAATTGTCTGGCATAAAACGGCGAAAATTCCTGTTCGACAACAACGGACTCAATTTTGTCCCAAGCTGATTCTAAATGAATACCTCCTTGAGGTGAGCCTAAAAGGACTGGTCGCCGCGCGACACCATCTAATACTACCGCCAGATAAAATTCGCGATCGGCTTCGTATTTTGCTTCCGCCAGCAGCACTTCTGGTAACTCACCTAAAATCGGCAAGTTAAAAATATTTTGGGCTGCAGCTATAGCATCAATGGTCGTGGAGACAAACTTGACTCCGCCAGCTTTACTACGTCCTCCTGTATGCACTTGAGACTTGAGGACGACTGGATAAGGCACCTTGAGGGCTTTGAGATCTCGCGGGTGGTCGATTTTCTGAGATGGCAAAATTGGAATAGCTATCTCACGAAACCATTTTTTCGCCTGGTATTCTAAAAGATCCATTGTTTTGTCTACTATGAATGAATTTTGGATTCTGTTACAGGTTTATTGTTCCCGTTACCTCTACCTAATGACCTAATTCCTGATTCTGGTTAAGGTGCCATTCTTGAGCAACGCGATCAATGCCATAAAAACGCTGCCAAAATCTATCTACCCATTTTGTAGGTAACACTTTTGTCATCAGGAATACTAAAAAGCTACCACCTGTAGCGGCGATATAACGTGGGCGCGGGTTTTTCTCGGTCATAGCTTGGATGATGACTGCGGCGACGCGTTCTTGAGTCCAAGCTGTTCTTCTTGTTTGTTGTTCTAATCCTTTGAGTTTGGTAAATGCCGCTCGGTAGGGTGTACTTTCTGGAGACACGACATTTTCGGCCACGGCTTGAGCCGCAACGGCAAAAAAGTTGGTACTGACGGCACCTGGTTGAATCACACTGACCTTGATATTAAATGGCTCTAGTTCCATTCGCAGCGCATCACTAATTGCTTCTAGCGCAAACTTAGAAGCGCTGTACAACCCACCAAATGGAAAGGTAATTCTACCACCTAAAGAACTTACATTGATAATTCTGCCACTACCAGAATTTCGCATTCCCGGAATTATTGCCCGGATCAAGGCTAGTGGTCCAAAAACATTGGTCTGAAATTGGCGCTGAACGGCTGTGTTGGGAATCAACTCTAGCGCTCCCATTTGACCATAACCAGCATTATTTACTAAAGCATCGACTCTACCAAAGTGAGCGATAGCACAGCACGCCTTACGGTACGCCCTCTGAGCCAGGTTGTCAACTTGTTCGAGTTGCTCTAAATCTGTAGGTACTGCTAAAACGGACGCCCCAGATTGGCGACAGAGTGTGGCGACGGATTCTAGTTGTGAGACGTTCCGCGCTACCAAGACTAGACGAATCTCTGGGTATCGCTGGGAAAGTGTTTCGGCTAGTGCCGCACCAATGCCACTGGAAGCACCCGTAATCAGTACAACTTGTTTAGATAAAGCCACCATTACAAAGAATGAGTCCTTAATTTTGCTTTAGCCTGCTTCTCACTCACCAATAGCCAATGTACGGGCGCAAGGTCTTGTGCCCGTACAAAAATGCTTTTTTTTAATTTCAGAATTAATTTTACGGTCTGAGGAATAAACTTGTCCTATGTCTGAAGGAGGAAGTCAAGGAAAACAAAATAGGGAGTGAGGGCATTATTTGTAGAGCTCGCTCATAATAATGCAAATATTTCTGCTAAATTTGGGAACTCTGAATATAGTCCCCAAACTAAAAACACTCATCGGGTGTATTGCCCTATGCCAGCATCAGCACCGCCAGAAAATTTACAAGTTCTAGGAGAACTTTTACAGAAACGCCTGCGCTTAATCATCCCTCAAGCTGTATGGAAAGTCAGGTGTGCGCTAAAAAAAGGAATTTTGATGATTCTAGTAGAGCATCAAGAAGGAGCAGGAATTGACACAACGGCAGCTTTTACTAGTCTCCGTCAAGCACTCACTATTCAACTAGGCTCGAAGGAACAAGAAGTACGACTTTTTTTGCGTGTAGCCCAACAAGATATTCCTTATGCTCAAGATTTTTACACGTATAAGCCAGTTTCTGAGCCTTTTAAAGATACAGAAACGCGCAAGTATGCTGCTAACAACCAAGATATGCTCGCTCCCCAATCTTTGGATGCCTGGGAGCAAGTAGACTTGTCGGAGGGGAAGTATCCATCCAACCCAGGATTTGAAAGTACACCAGCCACATTAGAAGAAGAAGTTGAAGTATTTGAGCCGTTAGCGGAAAGAGAGAATAAGCCAGCTAACAATAAAATTAAACCTTTGCTGTTTGGTGGCGGGATCTTCGCTGTGATCGCTTCTGTAATTGGTGGTTACATGCTAACTCGCCCTTGTGTCATGGGCGCATGTGAAGCCCTAGACAACGCTCAGCAAGTGTACACTCAAGCGACAAAACAACTCCGCAATACCACAGAAATTCCGCAACTGAGTGCCATTCAACAGAAATTGCAAACAGCAAATCAAGACTTGACTGCAATTCCGGCTTGGTCGCCGCGCCACTCACAAGCGCAGGAAACCCAATCACAGCTAATAGCAGAGTCGGAAAAAATCGCTCAAGTCTTAACAGCACTGCAAAAAGCATCTCAGGCTCAAGCTTCCTCAACTACGAATGCGCCACAGACATGGGTAGCTAAGCAAACACTTTGGCGACAAGCGATCGCTCCTCTCGAAGCTATTCCGCCAAAGAGCGAACTTTATCAATTAGCTCAACTTAAACTACCTAGCTACCGAGCTAGTCTGATATCTACTAATCAAAA